>DBXD01000082.1 GCA_002309425.1 Cyanobacteria bacterium UBA1221 | reverse complement strand
TAACAGAACCTGTAGCAGAAGAAGTTTCTCCTGACGTTACAGATGCCGTTGTTCAGGAGCCAGCAGCAGAAGCAGTTGAAACAACTGTTGCTGATGTTATTGCCCAGGAACCGGAAACTGTTGTACAGGAACCGCTTGCAGAGTTTGTTGAGCAGGAAGTTGTTCAGCAGGAACCGGAAGTTGATGTTCAGCCGGAAGTAACAGAACCTGTAGCAGAAGAAGTTGAATCTGAAGTCGCTCAAATGCAGCCAGCTGAGTTGATGCCGGATCTTAATCCGATAACTCAGACTGACCCACTGCAGCTTACTGCTGAGGTTGCAGATTCAGATGATATTTTTGCGACTCAATTAAATGGAACACGAACTCAGACTACTGCCGAAGAGCAGGGTGTGGATATTTTTGGGCAAGAATATCAATATCAACTCATGGACGATTTTCGGCTCGTTACGAAGGACGAGTTGTTAATAGATAATACTCCGGAGGATTTAAATGAAACAATTGCAGAACTTTATGCAAAGAATGACTATATGACACAGGATTCTGATAAATCTAGTGCGTATTTGGCGAGGGAATGGAATAGCCTTAGTGATGATGATCCGATTAAAAATGCAGCTATTGAAAAATGGTCAAAAATAACTTCACAAAGATCTGCGGATTACAATCTTATGTTGTTAAATGCTGCAAATTGGTCGAGTTATAGCATAGAAGAGATTAATGTGATGGATGCAAATCAGCAGTCCGCATTAATATGTGCCAGCTATGCGCGGTTAAAGGTCGATGGCCACCAATTTGATAGTAGTGTAGAAGAAGTTCTTGCAATTTCTAATCTCAAATTTGAGGTATTAAAGCAGACCTGTATTGATTTGGGTGTCAATGAAAATGATATTCTTAAAATATTACCAAATGATGAAAAAGGAGGTATTGCTTTAAAAGATTTAGACGAAACTACTGAGAATAAGTTAAGACAAATAATTGAAGATAAATGGACAGATAAAGATAATAAATTCGATTTGGATGCAGCTATTAAAGACTACGTTTCAAACGGAAAGCACGATACAAAATTAAATGAAATTTGCTCAGGCGACAAAGAAAAAGTTGAGAATTTAAAGGAGGCTATTTCTGCAGGAATTAAAATATACAGAGTAGGGCAGATGTCAATGCTGGAAAAAGAGGGTATTGGTGTAAATGATGTGGTTTCAAAATATGGAAGTGGTTCGGATGAGGATTGTGAGAAATATTGTGATTATATTGCGGATTTGTATGAGACAGGTCATATAAATGCTGGAAATGAATTATATAAAGCACTGGATAGTTTACCTGAAGAGACAGCTAATAAAATTAGAGCAAAGCTCATTGAAAGAGGAAACGCGAAAGGTGGTACGAATATTGTCGTAGGAAATAACCTTAATGCTGATGCAATGGGTAGTTGTGCACCGGAAGCAGGTCAACAACTACTTGAATGTAAAGAACTTTCTCCTGAGGAAAAAAATTCAGCATATAGAGTAGGGCAAAGTAAAGTCAAAGATGAATATGCTGACGGCTATTTTGAAGTTGGTTGTAATCATAAAGATGTGTTAACTGCAGAGACCAGACACTTCGCAATCGATAATGTTCAGCAAAGGAACTTAACCGGAGAACAGCATGAGCGAAATGCTGCAAATATTAATAAATTGAATGATGAAGATATTGCATATTCAGTTTATAGAGCAAGAGAGCTAGATAATGCTTTGGCTCAGCATATATACTTTAACCGAGGCGTTGAGGGTAGTACCTACGTTGCTGAACAAGCTGTAAATTGGGTAAAAGATTTGCTTCCGGAGAACCAAGAGAGTGGTTACAATGCTATTTATCAGGTTGCGGTTAATACCAACAACACCGCTATGATGGATAATTTGAACGGGCAATATTCTCAGCTCAGCCCTGAGGCTCAGGCTGCTATTGCTTCTAATCCCCAATATACGGCAAGTCTGAGCGCTTCTGCGGCGGTTGCTATGGCAGCAGATGATATGCTCCGCGGCGATATCGCAAACGAATCAAGTGCCGGGTTTGAAAAATCTCAAAAAGAAATTTTGCTTGAGAAGTGGGAAAAACTTACTCCGGCTGAAAAATATAATGTTATTTGCGATATGAGTGTAAGAAATTTCTCTAAAATGTCTCCGTCGATCCGTAAAAAGATTTTGGAACATGCAAAAAATGACCCGCTCTTTTTGCACAGACTGGTTGAAAAATTCGGTATGGATTTGTTAAAGAATGAATTATTTCCGGATGCGCTATCCGTAATTGTAAGAGATTTGTTACGTGACCCTTCGCAGCGCCGTATTGTTGCTCAGGAAGTGTTCAACAACCCGAGCAGGTATCCGGCTCAGCTCGTTGAAGATTGTCAGGATATTTTGCTTGATTATGCAGACAATATTAGGCCGGAAGTGTTTAATCAATTATCCGGAACAGAAAAGGTTGAAGCTCTGAAGAATCCTGATGATTTCAAAGTCCCGGAGGATATTGATTACGAGGAAGATTTGACATATGCTCCAAGTCAGTCCGGCAATGATAACAGAAATAAACCCGATTATGATGATAAGTGGAGTTACTTAAAAACAAGAGCCAACTTCTATATGATTTCATAATTAAGTCGGGTTTGCCTATCCATAACATTAATTGACAATTTAATCCATACGCACTATAATTACGCTATGGCTAAAATTATCAATGTTATTAAAGGTACGAAAGATATCCTCCCGCAAGATATTGACGATTGGCACAGATTGGAAGAAACAGCCCTGAGAGTTTTCTCGGGCTATGGCTATCGTGAAATCAGAACCCCAATCTTTGAGGCGACGGAGTTGTTTGCGCGTGGTGTCGGTGATACAACCGATATTGTGAACAAAGAAATGTACACTTTTGAAAAAAATGAGCGCTCTTTGACCTTGCGTCCCGAAAATACCGCAGGCGTTGTTCGTTCGTTTATTGAAAACGGTATGTCAAGATTATCCGCACCCGTAAAACTTTGGTACAAGGGCCCGATGTTCAGATATGAACGCCCTCAGGCAGGCAGACAAAGACAGTTTCACCAGGTAGGTGTAGAAATGTTCGGTATCAGTCAGCCAACGGCAGATGCCGAAGTTATACTTCTTGCTATTGACTATCTGAAAGCCTTAGGTCTGAACGATTTGGAAGTTGAATTAAATTCTCTCGGCTGCCCTAAATGCCGAGAAGCTTATAAAACAAAGATTAAAGAAGTTTTAAAACCGTATTTAAATGATTTATGCGAGGATTGCAAGACAAGGTATGAAAAAAATCCGTTGAGATTACTGGATTGTAAAGTGGAATCCTGTCAGGAAATATTTAACAGGCCTGATGTCAGAGAAGTCATTTTCTCGGATTATTTATGCGAAGAATGTGCGGAGCATTATTCTGTGTTGAAATCTCTTTTGAATGAGATGGATGTAAAATATTCAGAAAATAAACTCCTGGTAAGGGGTTTGGATTACTACAACAGAACAGTTTTTGAGATAAAATCAAATAATTTGGGTTCTCAAAATGCCGTATGCGGCGGCGGAAGATATGACAGCCTTGTCAGAAACCTTGGCGGGGATGATATTCCGGCTATCGGTTGGGCAATGGGTATGGAAAGATTGCTGGCGCTTTTGCCAAAATCTGAGCCGCAAAAACTTGACGGGTACGTTATTTCCGATTCTCCGGTTGAGGCATTAAAGTTGTCGGAAGAATTGCGAAACAGCGGTAAATTTGTTGAGTTTGATTTGGCTTGCAAAAAGTTTACAAAGCAGTTGGAAAAGGCATCAAAACTTGCGAAATATGCACTTATTCTGGGTGAAGATGAAATTTCCAGTAACAGTGTGTCGGTAAAAAATCTTGAAACTTCAGAGCAGGTAACTGTTAAGCGTGATGAAGTTCTGAGTGTAATTTAAGGGGTAAAGCAGGATAATGTCATCAAAAGTTCATGATGTTATAAAGTTACTTTCAGGGGCGCTGAGAAAGAATTTTGACGACTACAAAGGTCTGTATCTTTTCGGTGCTTTTTTGGATGATAATGACCACGAAGATGAGGATATAGAAATTGTTGCATTGTTTGAACATACAGATAATGCCAAGCGTGAGAGTATATGGCCTGTCGTGGGCAAAATTGAAACAGAGCTGAATGTGTCAATAGATTTATATCCGTACACAAATGATGAGTTTAAAAATGATGAGTATTTGTATGATGAAGTCATACGAGAGGGCAGGTTCTATGACCCGCTTGGTATTACAAAGAGAAATTAGGCAGAAAATATAAAGGAAAAGGAAAAAGAAATGGACAAAGTTACTATTCGTTCTGACAGAGATGAAGATTACAAATTCTTGTACAAAGGAGAAGAAGTTATCCTTGGTGCAGGCAAGATTATCAGTATCGCTGACGGTTTGGAACATGTGGTTCTTCCGACCTGTGCAATGAAAATAATGAATAATCTTATAGTAATTAAAGAAGACGTGAAAAAATAATTAAATGTTTTATTTTAGTTATATAAACGGCAAAAAAGTTCTGAAATCTGATATTATCAGAGCGGAACACTTTTTTACGACAAGAGAAAGTGTGATAAAATCAAAAGAGCAGAATTACCAATCGCCGATTGCAGATAACAGAATTGCTATTTGTAAGTATTTGAACATTCCGGAGGATAATTTTATACACCCTTCGCAGACACATAGTTCTAATGTTGTGCTTGCTGATAAAGATAAAAAAGATTATCCTGACACTGACGGTTTGATTGTTAATTCTTCGGATATCGCAATTTTTTTGAATTTTGCCGATTGTACTCCGCTGATTTTTTATGATGAAAAACGTAATATCGGTGCGGTTTCACATGCAGGTTGGCGCGGAACCGCCTCTCGTATTGCTGCCAAAACCGTTGAAAAAATGTGTGCAGATTTTAATTCAGCTCCGTCTGATATTTCTGTTGCAATAGGGCCTGCAATTTCTTTCTGCTGTTACAATGTCGGGGAAGAAGTATATGAACAATTAAAAGACTCTGTTGAGGATTTTTCAGGGCTGAGTGAAATCCGAGAGGGTAATATTTTTGTTGATTTAAAAAGAATTAATGAACGGCAGTTGACTGAATGCGGAGTCGAAAAAATTGATATAGCTCCGTTCTGTACCTGTTGTAACAATGATTTGTTTTTCTCATACCGGAAAGAAAACGGAACAACAAACAGACACAGCGCAGTTTTAAAACTAAAATGACAGCTTTAATTATTAAATGAAATTTCATCTGTTTGTAGGAGTTATTTTTTTATTTTATAGTTTATCTTAAAACTGTAATTATTTTTGCACATTCTAAACAGGGAAATATGTACGTATCACGAGGCATGCTTGTGTGTTAAATATTACAAAATATTAACGCAAGATTAAGAAATATTAAAAACCTCTGAAACCATGTGTTTATCATGGTTTTAGGTATATATGACAGGGGAGAATAAGTGTAAAAAATAAAACAGTTGTCCATATACTCAATATGGGATAGAATTATAATATGTTCATTTTGAGCAGATTCTTGTAGAGGCAAGATTAAAATGAAATTCCAAATTGAAAAAAATCTTAGACAAATACAAGAAGAAATCGCACCTTATAAACCGAATATTATTGCAGTAACAAAGTATTTTGACGAGAATGCCATTATGGAGGCATATGCTGCCGGGATAAGGGATTTTGCAGAATCGAGAGTGATTGAGGGTTCTGAAAAAATCAACAGATTACCGGAAGAGATAAGAGCAAATTCCACATTCCATTTTATCGGGCATTTGCAGACTAATAAGGCAAAAAGGGCTGTTGAAAACTTTGATGTAATTCACTCTGTTGATTCCGTCAGGTTAGCACAGAAAATATCCGAGTATGCTCAGGGTATAAATAAAGTTCAAAAGATTTTGTTGCAGGTGAATATAGCCGGGGAAACCCAAAAAACAGGGTTTGAGGCGGAAGAAATGTTAAATTCATTACCTCAGATCATGAACATGCACGGTATAAAACTGATAGGGCTTATGTGCATGACTCCTTTGGGAGATTCTCCTGACAGAATAAGAGATTATTTCAGACAGGTCAGAGAGTTAAGAGATTTGGTTTCCAAAAGGTATGGGGCGGTGTTAAAAGAGTTGTCCATGGGAATGAGTCAGGATTATGTTATAGCAGCTCAGGAAGGCTCTACGATGCTCAGGATAGGCAGAAGATTATTCAGTTAGAAGAGAGATAGTAAAAATTTAATAAAGGACGGAGGAAAGACAGTGGCAGCGCTAACAGACAAGTTAAAATCAGTACGTGATTTTATTATGAATGGATTTGATTCAAGGGAAGACGATGTTTTCGACCCGATTGACGAAGATATGATTGATGAAGAATATGGGGATTATGTTGTTGACGGAACTGCTGTCAGAGAGCCGGATTATTATCCGTCGAAGCAGGACAAATCAAGTGATTTAAAAGTCGTAAATCATCCGAATTACAAAAACCATGAAATCGTAGTTATGGAGCCTCGTTCTTTTGACGATGCTGCTCAGATTGTTCAATATTTAAAAGAGAAAAAGACAATCCTTTTGAACTTGCATCTTTTAGACAAAGAACAATCACAGAGAACAATAGATTTTGTTTGCGGTGCTGCACATGCTTTGAACGGTAAACCACAGAAAGTTGATGATTTGGTATTTGTATTTACTCCGAGCAATGTTGCGTTGTCAGTAGATATGAATGAAGTTCAAAACAAATTCAGCGATTCTTTGTGGAGAGCACCAATGCAATAGTAGGATTGGCGAAGAGAGATAAGAAGAGATAGAGGATAGTTGTAAGCCGTCAGATTTGGCGGCTTTTTATTTTGTTCTTGTTAGTGGTATAGGCTTGTGTTATAGTTTCCATATGAGTGTAAAGAATTTTGCAATAGTATATAATCATAGTATTGGCCGTTCGGTTGAAGTTAAAGATAGTTTATGCAAATTGTTGAGGGAAAAATCTTATGAACCGGATATTATGAATATTGATTCAATGAAGGGTTGTCCTGATTTTGTATTTGTAATAGGCGGGGACGGTACTATATTGAAGGCTGCCAGACATTTTGCGGGAAGCAATACTTTAATATTCGGTATAAATCTTGGAAGATTGGGCTTTTTGTCGCAGTCATCAGAATGTAATCTTGTGCCTGCACTTGAAAAAATATTAGCGGGGAATTACAAGGTTGAGAAAAGGATTATGCTTCAATATAATGACAGTACAGCATTAAACGATTTTGTGGTAAAGAGTTCATTGTCCGGCAGAACTTCAAGATTTTCGTTAAAAATAAACGGGAACAGGCTTTGCGATTATTTGGCTGACGGGATAATAATTTCAACTCCGACAGGTTCAACGGCATACGGATTGTCTGCCGGGGGGCCGATAGTTAATCCTGCTTTGGGAGTTTTTGTAATTGTGCCGATTTGTCCTCATACACTTAGTGCAAGGCCTATCGTTGTGCCGGATACGGAAAAGATAACCGTCTGTGAAATTCAGGAAAAAACAAAATATTTTGTATCGGCAGATGGCCAGGAATTTACGGAAACCGATAAAGAGATAAATATCCATAAATCAGAAAAAGAGGTACAACTCGTATTGCTTGAAGATACTGATTTCTACTCTGTTTTGAAGAATAAACTCCATTGGGGCATTTCGCCTGCGAAAATGTAAGAAAAAATATCCTTTGTTTTGTTGATATTATGCCCTTTAGGTTGAAGTATGCCCAAAAAATGTTATAATAGAAATGGTTGGATTTATCTTGCAAGAGGATGATTTATGAAAAAGCGTATGAAACACGGTGATAGTTATATAAATAGCGGTATTACCCCAAAAAACTTATCGATAGCATTTTTGCTGGGTTTGGCAATAATCGGCGCAGGCTGTGAGCAGTCCCAAGCCGCAGATAACCATGTAATCCTGAGCGATAGTGACACACTCCAGCCAAAAATCTCTCCTGTGGAGAGAAAAGAATTTGTTAATGAGCAGAGCGAATTTACAAATTCAAGAGAGGGTGAAATCAGTGGTACCTCAATGCAAATTGACCCACAAACGATAAACGAAGTCAAAAAATCTCTATCCTCAGGCAAGAAATCAAATAAATTCTTCAAATCTCTATCTGATAAAGTATCAAACGATACTACTCTACAGCATACAGAGAGAGGCTTGGCAACCGGTGCGGCGGCGGATATAACGCCAACACTGGACAGACTGCATGCTCAAGACCCGACGGCACACCCTGAAACAAGTGCCTACACTCTGACAGAAACAACGGATACCACTGGCGACAACATTTATTTAATCGATGGTAAATACTACAAACTCGAAATAAAAGACGGTGCAACATTAAACTCTCGCCTGTCGAACACAACAGATAACTCAACTACAAATTACACGGGGAACTATGTCAATCTGGAGCGCTCAGGTGAAGCAAGTTATGTTGGTAATGCTATATATAACAACGGTGCGAGTGCAAAATTGGGTAATGTTGTAGGTGACTTTATAAATAATGGCGCATCTGTTACAGGTGCATCAAAATATGTTGCAGGCGGTGCTGTATACAACACAAAAGGTACTTTAGGCAATATAACGGGTGATTTTATTGGTAATTATGGTCAATCCGAACAATCTTATGTTTTAGGGGCAGGAATATACAATAGTGCAGGTATTATTGGTGATATAACGGGGAATTTTATAGGAAATACCGGGAAATCGGAAAAAACATATGCTCTTGGCGGTGGTATCTATAATAGTGCGGGTACTATAGGGAATATAATAGGCAACTTCGTAAACAATGCTCTAACTTCTGTAACTTATTCATACGGAGCGGGAATATACAATACCGGAGCAGCATCACAAATCGGGAATATAACAGGAGATTTTATAAATAATTCTATAAATGCCACAACGAGTGCCCAAGGTACAGCAATATACAATAACGCAGGAACATTAGGCAATATATCTGGTGACTACACAGGAAATACGACAACGGCGGGTGCGACAGCAAGCGGTGGCGCTATATATAATTATATTGGAACTTTAGGTGATATAACGGGGAATTTTACAAATAATTCTATGACCGCCGGGACAGCTGCACAAGGCGGCGCAATTATGAATACGGGTGCAAATGCTCATATTGGAAATATTACGGGTAATTTTATAAGCAACTCTTTAACCTCAACAACGTACTCACAAGGCGGTGCAATAAATAATTCAAATGCGACTGCACAAATCGGTGATATTACGGGTAATTTCGTTGAAAATTCTTTGATTACAGGAACTTATGGATATGGTGGAGGAATATTCAATACCGGTTCTATCGGAAAATTAACAGGGGATTTTATTTCCAATTCAATAAATGCCCAGACAGTTGCCAATGGCGGTGCGATTTATAATAGTGGTGCTTCTGTAACAATTGGTGATATAGAGGGTAACTTCTCAAATAATACTGCAATATCTGAAACTTCGACCGCATACGGTGGTGCTATATACAATAACAACGGCACATTAGGTTCAATTACAGGTAATTTTAGCGAAAATACTGTATCTGCCTATAAGGCTGCAAATGGTGGTGCTATTTATAATTATAGTGCGACTGCACAAATCGGTGATATAGAGGGTAACTTCTCGAACAATTCCGCAACCTCCGAAACAACTACCGCATACGGTGGTGCTATATACAATAATAATGGCACACTAGGTTCAATTACAGGTGATTTTACCTCAAATACGATAAATGCACAAACCGCAGCATATGGTGGGGCTATTTATAACAATGGTGCAACAGCAACAATAGCTGATATCGAGGGTAATTTTTATAACAATTCCACAACCTCTGCGACTTCTTCTGCCCTTGGTGGTGTAATATATAACAATAATGGTCAAATCGGAAACATAGTAGGTAATTTTATAGGTAATAGCAATACCGTAATGAATCCTGAAAAATCTGCACACGGTGGTGCAATATACAGTTACGGTACAAGTGCTCACATTGGGAACATTGTAGGTGATTTTATTGGCAATTATGGCAGTTCTGATGGGATTCAGGTTTATGGCGGTGCAATTTGTAGCTGGTATGGAACAATAGATGCATTAATCGGAAATTTCATCGATAATAGTGCCGCTTTTGGTGGGGCTATTACTAATCAATGGGCTACTATAGGTGAAATCTCTGGAGATTTTGTTAATAATGATGCAACAAACTCTGGCGGTGCAATATATAATGGTAACGACACAAGAGCCCAAATTGGTAATATTACGGGTAATTTTATAAATAACAAAGCTAAATATGGCGGTGCGATTCTTAATTATGGCACAATCGCTGAAAATGGGAATATTATAGGTGATTTTACGGGGAATAGTGCAACGGCAGAAACTTCTGATGCCAGCGGCGGTGCGATTTATAATTATGGTACAAGTGCAACAATAGGTGCTATTGAGGGTAATTTCTCAGGTAACACCGCAACATCTGAAACCTCTTATGCACAAGGTGGTGCAATATATAATAATGGTTCATCAATAGGGAATATTACGGGTGATTTTGTATCTAACTCTGTAACGGCAGGAACATACGCTCGTGGTGGTGCTATATTCCATAACAAATCAACGGGTGATATAATTGGTAATTTTGTAAATAATTCCGCTAAATCTACAAGTGACTCTTATCTTGCTGTAGGTGGTGCTATATACCATGCAAATGATGAGAACAATCTTAACCTTATAGCGGATGGAAGAGATATAATATTTGATGGCAATTATACGGAAGATTACAGGGGTAAAATTAGTAATGCGATATTTGTACGAACTGATATTGCAACCTCAATAAAAGATGAAAATGGTGTTACAATCGGCTATGAATACACCGAAGTAACTCCCAAAGTAACATTAAATGCAACAAATGGTGGTCAATTTGTTATAAATGATAACATCGATGGCGGTAATATCATACAGGAAGATATTTATGATGGTACTTTCCATTCACAAAGCCTTGAGCGCAATCACCAGTACGACCTTGATATAACGGGTGACAGTACAGGTAGTGTTCACCTAAACAATGACATCCTGAACGCAAATATTACCCACGAAAACGTCACAACAAATGTTGGTGACTGGTCATACTTATCCCATGCCGCAGGTGAGGGTATAAATTCACTCACCATGAATTCAGGTGTTATGAATATTTCATACCTTACAACCGAACCCGTAACATTAAGTTCTTTCAATATGAACGGCGGAACGATTAACCTTGACCGTGTAGATGTTGACCTTGAAGGTATCAGGATGGGAAGATTTATTGCAGATGATTATTCAGACGGTACAGGAACAATAAATGTTAATTCATTAAACCTTTTAACATCTACTGATAGAATAAAAACACAAATACTGTTTGCTGACCCTGCTTTTGCAAGCACGGTAAAATATAACGGCGGTTCCCCGATTGCATATTCACCTGTATACGTTTATGACGTATCGTATGACCAGCTTGCAAACGGCGGACA
>DBXD01000094.1:1241-8236 GCA_002309425.1 Cyanobacteria bacterium UBA1221 | reverse complement strand
AATCAAACTACTTGATTTCAACTGCTGCGCCTGCTGCTTCAAGTTGTTTCTTGATAGCTTCAGCTTCTTCTTTCTTAACGCCTTCTTTGATTGGTTTCGGAGCAGCGTCAACTAAATCTTTAGCTTCTTTTAAGCCTAAACCTGTGATTGCACGAACTTCTTTTAATACAGCGATTTTGTTAGCACCGGCTGAAGCTAATACAACTGTTACTTCTGCATCTGCTGCATCACCACCGTCTGCTGCTGCACCTGCTGCAGGAGCTGCTGCTACTGCTACAGGAGCTGCTGCTGATACTCCGAATTTTTCTTCCATAGCTTTAACTAATTCTGCTGCTTCCAATAAAGTCAATTTTTCAATTGATTCTAAAATAGTTTCTACATTACTCATTATTTTTTCTCCTTTTAATTTTTTGTTTTGTAACTATAGTTTGGATTATGAATCCTTTTGAATTTTCTGCGGTTTCGGATTATTTGCAATTATAAGTTTTTTATTATTATGTGCCGGGTTCAAGTATAACTCTCACGCTGCACATCTGCAAAAATCCGCTATGCAGCTTTTTGATCTCTGACTGCTGCAACAGCTCTTGTAAGTGCTGCCATAACGCCGTTGATACCGAGTGTAAGACCCGTTGCCGGTGAATTGATAGAACCGAGCATTTTTGCATAAAGTTCTTCTTTTGACGGCAGATTTGCCAAAGCTTTTGCTTCACTGGCAGACAATAAATTGCCTTCTAGTACTGCACCGAGAATTTCACCTTTCTTAGAGTCTTTGATAAATTTAGATACAACTTTAGCCGGGCTAACCTGATCTTCAAAACCAAATGCGATTGCAATAGGTCCTTTCATCATGTCAGTCATAACTTCGTATTCAGTACCCTTTATAGCTACCTTTGCAAGAGTATTTTTGGTAACCATATAGTCACCGCCCTGTTTCTGAAGTTCTCTTCTCAGGTTGGTGATTTCTTCAACGGTATATCCTTTGTACTCTGTAATAAGAGCTACCTGAGCCTTTTCTATTTTTGACTTAATTGCATCTATTTTTTCTGATTTAAATGCTTTTGTTGCCATTTTTGCTCCTTTGTTTTAAGTTATCAGATTATTAAGTTATCAGGTTACCAAGATTTATATGTTCTTAATCACTCAATCAGCTTAACTACTGCGTAACTTAGATTTTTTTATCGACCTTTGTGTGTCTGAATAATAAAAAATTTTGCAATTCTTTCTATTCAGAACCGCAAAATATTACACACGCATAAAATTATATATTTCGACTTGTGTAACCTCGATTAGCCATCTTTAAAAGATATTTAATGGTTCTTGGGGATTTATTATACTCTTTTTATGTTACAACGAACAAACTGTCCGCCTGCCATATCTTTCGAGCTTTTCGCCCCAACCCCAGCTAATTGTCTGCGGTTTACAAAAAGTATGGTATCAGAAAAATTTATAAAAATCAAGTCAGTGCTTAATCTTTCTTCACTAAACTCCAAACGGTTTCATCTCCGTTTTCACCTAATTCATACTGACCCTTTATGCAAATCATATATTGGGTATTTTCTAAAAGGTTATACCTGTTTCTGAAATTACCAAAACATAATACTTCATTATTTGCATTCAAATCCAACAGCGGACGAATTGATTTATATACATTTTTTATTGATTTTGAAGGATTGTATGAATCTACCGCTACTTTTGTTCTTATGCCGATTTTTTTTGTACGGTATTCAGCCTTTAGTGCATTAGCAATATACCAAATTTCTGTAACTACATCGTCCAAAGTGTTTATATCACTTGAAGAAATAAGTATAATTTCACCGTCTTTTGAAAAGGCAATTCCACGAATTTGTTTCATATGGGCTACAAACTTGGTTATTGCATCATTTTTTGAAGCAACAATTTCATCAAGAGAGTGAACTTCATTGGTCAAAGTATCTTTAAACAGAGATTTTGCTCTAATCTGGACAGCAAGAAGGTAGTGACTCTGTTTTATTATATCGGTATGCATATCTTTTTCCAACTGTTTGTTGAAATCTGCTTCTTCTTTTTCTCTTGCTGCAACAATTTTTTTATCTACAATTTTTGAATAGGTATTACAAGCCAATCTCAGCTGAACAATAAAAAATGTGAGCAGCAAACCGGCCAGAATAAATAACACCAGTCGTCCGTCAATTCCGTCCTGAGATTCCTTTATCGATGACCCAAAAACAGAAATAACAAAAGATTTTATTGATTCCATATACGGGGTAAGAAAATCCAGAGAATGATTTCCCAGAATACCAAAAATTATGTACAGAGTACAGGCAAACACAACCAACAAAACTATAATTTGCAGAACCATACATATATTACCGGCAACACCTATCGTTTTCTTTAATGATTCCATTCGTTTAACTTCACTACCAATCATCTGAATCCCCTTATTATTTTAATTCAATGTTATCAATTAACCTTACATTTTCAACTCTTGCTGCAACGAATACAACGGTACTATCGTCAGCAAGTTTTTTTTCTTCAAGCGTATCTTTGTCTCTAAAATCCAAGTATTCAAGCGAATGATTTTCGTTTAAAAAGGAAAAGGCCGTTTCACTTAAAGCTCTGATGTCAGTGACCCCTTTATTATAACATGCCTTTATATTAAATAAAAGTTTACTTAATGCCAGCGCATTTTTTTTACCGTTTTCCGTTAAATATTTATTCCTTGAACTCAGGGCTAACCCGCTCTCTTCCCGAACAATCGGGCATGGAATAATTTCAACGGGAATATTTAAATCATGAACCATTTTTTTAAGAATTATTAACTGCTGCATATCTTTTTTTCCAAAGAAAGCAAAATCCGGCTGAACAATGTTAAACAATTTATTTACAACAGTACAGACACCGTCAAAGTGTCCTACTCTTGATTTGCCGCAGAGTTTATCCGTATAAAAATATGGCGGGATTACATATGTCAAAAAATCATTTGATAAAATATGCCCTTCTCCGTACATTTCTTTCGGACTCGGCGCAAAAACTATATCTGCCCCAATCTGTTCGCATAAACTGTTATCTTCTTCTAACGTTCTGGGATATTTATCCAAATCCTCACCCGGACAAAATTGAATCGGATTAACAAACACGGACACAACCGTTTTGTCACACTTTTCTACACTTTTTTCTATTAAACTTTTATGCCCGTTGTGTAAAGCTCCCATTGTAGGAACCAAACCAATTGTTAAGCCCTGTTTTTTCCACTCTTTTACTTGTTCTCTCACTTCTTTAATTGTATGTAACAGCATTTTATGCTCCTATAAATTAAAATATCTCCTCGGCAGACGGGAATTTCCCGGATTTTACATCCTCATTGTATTGTTTAGCACAATCGAAAATTAATTTTCCCATATCTCCGTATTTGCGTGCAAATTTCGGTTTAAACTCGGGATATTTACCGAAAACATCATCACTCACCAGAACCTGAGCATCACAATATCTGCCCGCGCCACAAGATATTGTCGGGACTTTCAGATTTTCGGTAATATATTTTGCGCTGTTTTCCGGAACCATTTCGAGAACTATTGAAAATACTCCTGCCTGTTCAAGTTTTTTTGCCTGACATAGTATTTCTTTTGTGGTTTCTTCTGTTTTACCCTGTATTTTATAGCCGCCAAGCTGATTTAAGAACTGAGGAGTAAAACCGAGATGACCCATAACCGGAATTCCTACTTGAGTTAAGCGTTCAATCACAGAAATTATATAATCACTTCCGCCTTCTATCTTTACACCGTTTGCACCGAATTTTATCATCTGACCGCAATTTTTCACAGCATCTTCTACACTTGAATGGTAACTCAAAAACGGCATGTCTGTGATAACCATTGCGTGTTTTACGCCTTTTGCAACGGCACGTGTAAAAATCCCCATTTCTTCAACACCGACAGAGTTAGTATTTTCGTAACCCAAAGCAACCATTGCAAGACTGTCCCCGATTAAGACAATGTCAATACCGGCTTCATCTATATACTTAGCGGTATAACAGTCATAAGCAGTTAAGACAGAGAACTTTTCTTTCTCTGTCTTGTATTTTCTTATTGTATTAATGTTGATTTTTTGTACCATCTAAGCACCCTGTTTAACTTTGGCAATTTTTTTTGTTTTTTTGTCTTTTTTAAGTTCTCTTCTGAACCAATAATATACTGCTCTGGCAACCCTGTGAGAACTGTGTCTTACAAGTCCCTCTTTACTGTCCTCAATAAGCTTCTTGGAAAATATTTCTACTCCCAACTTGCGTATATTTTCGTAATCAATTTTTACAGGATAGGAATGAGCCATTTTATATTTGTCAGCAAGATTAGTAGGTAAGAAATCATTAACAAGCACCGCCTCTATAATTTTTCTGCTGTTTGCATGCTGCATTAGTGCCTGAATGTGATCAGAAGCCGAATAGCCGTCTGTTTCACCGGGTTGTGTCATTATGTTACATACATAGATTTTTTTTGCAGAAGCATTTGCAACTTCTTTTGCAATTTCTTCAATCAGCAGATTAGGTATTACGCTGGTATAAAGACTTCCCGGGCCTAATATAATTAAATCGGCATTTCTGATAGCATAAATAACTTCTTCAAGGGCTTTGCAGTTTCTGGGGTCTGTATAAAGACGTTTAATCTTACCGTGAGCTTCGGGAATATTTGATTCCCCGTGAATAACACGACCGTCCTCCATTTCGGCAACAAGTTTCATATCGTCTAATGTTGACGGAAGAACTCTCCCTCTGATTGACAAAACGTTAGAGGATTCTTTAACGGCACGAACCATATCACCGGTAATTGAACATAACGCAGTTAAAAATAAATTTCCGAAACTGTGACCCTCTAAACCTTCTCCTGATTTGAAACGGTATTGGAATAATTTTGTAACTAAATCTTCATCATCAGCAAGAGCTGCTATACAGTTTCTTATATCACCCGGAGGCAAAATGCCGAGTTCTTCTCTCAATCTGCCCGAACTACCTCCGTCATCACCAACGGTAACAACTGCCGTAATATTATTTGTAATATGCTTGATACCCTTTAACAGCATAGAAAGTCCTGTACCGCCGCCTATTGCTACAATTTTTGGACCTCTGTTCAGTTTTCTTCTTCTGTACAGAGCTTCCAATATCATTCCGTTATCTTTACCGTTATTCAAATCAAGCATTGACAAATTCGTTTTTTGCCAACCCTTAAAAAAGAGTGCGGCACCAAACATTACAACGGCAAATGCTATCCATTCGGTTGAAACTTTTGTGGCAAATTTTCTTATAAATTCCATGGTATAGAAAATAGGACGTATATCACACAGTATCAGCAATCCTACGACTATTAGCACCGACCCTAAAAAGATAAGTAAGAACCATCTTTTAACCTGAAGTCCGGGAATTAACCATCCGGCATCTTTCGGTATTTTAACATTATCTGTAAATTTACTCATTAATTTTTAATCCCAACTTTTTATTATTATTAATCTACCCAACCGGATTTGCAGGCATTTTTGTAATTTACCGGTACAGGAAGAATCAGTTCCCTTGCCTGTTTAATTAATGCGGCAGCATTCGCAATTTTATTTGAAAAATGTATCGTATCCGCTTCAATAATTGTTTGTCCGCCGGCAACATTATCAATTTGCGAAGTTGCGAGCAGGTTTTTCAGTCTGTTCATGGAACCGAAGATATTTTCTGCATCCTTTCTTGAAAAATCAATCGTTCCGTCTACATTATAATTCTTTTCGAGATGAACTTCCTGAGCTACCGGAATGTTTACGTATTCTCCGACTTTTTGGGTAACTTCACCCGCAGCACCGTAATATACCAGCCACTGAGAACATTTTTTTATTGCCCCGGCAATTGCACAGGCAAAATTAAAATCTTCCGCAGCCTGCTGATACATTGCACCATGCGGTCGTACATGTTCTATTTCCAAATTATAAGTTTTGGCAAAAGACATCAATGCGCCCACCTGATAAACAACCAGCGCTTCTATTTCATCATCAGACAATTCCATTTGTCTGTATCCGAATCCCTGTATGTCATGGAATCCGATGTGGGCACCGACCACAACATTTTTTTCTTTTGCTGCAAGCAGGGCATTTCTTATTGTCAGCGGATCACCCGCATGAAAACCGCATGAAATATTGACCGAACTTGCATAATCCAGCAGCGAATATTCCGTACTGTTTTTATAAACCCCGAAACTCTGCGCCAAATCAACATTAAAGTCAATATTCTCTATTTTTTTTCTCTCTAAAGTCTGCATCTTTATTTCCCTTGTTATAATCGGGGAAACCCCGAAAATTAGTACAAATTTATTTATAAAAAGATTATACTTCTAAAATATTTTTATGGAAGTATCTTTACATAAATTTTATCTTTTATAAATTGTGTGTGGTAACAAAAATTTTTGCAATTTATACACTTATTTTATGACTTCAAGAGTTTCGTAATCCGCAAGGTAAGGCAAATGTTCTTCCGTAATCAATTCTCCCGGAAGAAGTACCGCAATCCCCGGAGGACATTCTGCAATTACTTCGGCTGAAATTCTGCCGATTGCGTTTTCTTTTTTTATAACTTCTTTTTCCGAATAAAAAGCATCTCTTAAACTCATTTTAATTATAGGAGTAAGCATCGGCATATGTTTCCTGTTTTCCAGATAACAAATATCCGAATAATGCGATTTGTCAATTTTTTGTAAACATTTAACCAGATACTGCATATCACTTCTGGTATTTCCAAGATTTGAAAGCAATAGCAATCCTGCATCAGAAGCACTCTCAACCTCTATACCAAACTCTATTTCCAAGATGGATTCTAGCCTTTTACCGGACAAACCGTCGGCTCTTATGAATATTTTTGTAACATCCGTCATATAACCAAAATCAGGTTTTAAATCGTGAATATGCTCCATTTTTTCAATTTCACGGCGTAAATATTTTGCGTTGTTAATTGCTCTTTCAAGTTGTTTCTGACCTCTTGAGCTTTCAAGATTTGC
>DBXD01000094.1:0-1147 GCA_002309425.1 Cyanobacteria bacterium UBA1221 | reverse complement strand
TTTTCCGCAATATGAAGCATTGAACTCTGGCTCATACTGCCGCCTGTTTTATGTAAAGACTGAACAACCGCATCAGCCCCCAACTGCAGAGCAGGTGTCGGCAAGTGTTTGTTAAAATTCCAAAGGCATGCATGAGCTTCATCCACAATAAGCGGAACATTATATTTTTTACAAACTTTCGATATTGATTTTATATCCGAAACGACACCCTCATAAGTAGGATTTGTAATCCATACCATTGAAACATCATTATTTTTTGACAGGGTTTCTTCAACACTTTCAGGGGTAATGTATCCCCAAATTCCCCAATCTTCAAATTTCTTCGGCACAAGCCACAACGGTTCTGCACCGGAAATTATCATACCGGTCAAAATTGAACGGTGACAATTTCTGTTCGTAACAATTTTTTGACCCTTTTTGGTTAAACCCATTGCGATTGCAAGATTACCTGCCGTCGAACCGTTAAGTAAAAAGAATGTCTTTTTTGCACCGAACGCACGGGCAGCAAGCTCTTGCGCCTCTTTTATCGGGCCTGTTGCGGGGTGAAGCGTTCCCAAATTATCAAATTCATCTGTTGTATCAACAGATAACGCTTTTGCTCCGATTAATTTTTTAAATTCGGGCAAAGTACCGCCGCCCCTTGTGTGTCCCGGTATATGAAACTGGTATGTGGGGTTTTCATATGCCTGCTTCAGGGCATCCACTATCGGGGTTTTTGTTTTTGTTATTTTTTTATTGGTTGCTTTTGTTACGTTTGTCATAATGAAAATATACTATAAATAAATTACAAAAATCAAGTTTTTATATGATACAATATAAAAACCGTGAAAAAGATTTTTTGCCTTATATTTTTAAATTTAATATTTTTATCAACCCCTGCGAATTTAGCATATTCGGAAGATTTTTTTGAGGGGGCGTATAATTCCGATATGAATTTTCTTGAAAGGATAAAAAATCCTGTTCAGAAAATTGAAATAAGAAAATCCGATACAGTGAAAGAACCGGAGAAACATAACGAATTACAGGAAGTTGAAAACACACTGCCTGAAAATAATTCCGAGGGTGAAGATATTGAAGAACAAGCAACAAAAACAGATTTAGGCAAATTCGAAGAAAGGCCGTTACTGAAAAAAATGGCGGAGAAAGG
>DBXD01000063.1:7271-31819 GCA_002309425.1 Cyanobacteria bacterium UBA1221 | reverse complement strand
ATTCTGTTTTCAATGTTCCATCCTTTTTCGCTTGCCCGACACTCTCGTGCCAACTACTCTGTCGTAATTCCTTAACCACTTTCGGCTTTTGGGGCTAGTCTTTTGGTTCGTCTTTGCGAACCTTATAATCGTAATACTTCAAGCAACTTTGTCAAGTGGATTAACCACATAAACTTAATATTTCTTAACTACGCTATTTATTTCAAAAGTTCGTTGTGCCGGAAGCACCTGTCTGATTGTATATTAAAAAAAATTATAAATCAATCTGATTATTAACTTGTGTTAATATTTGTTTACATTTTTTGTAAACATTTGACTTCTTTTTTGTTTAATGTCTTTTATCAACTTTGGATAATCCCCGGAAGTCAGCTCCCCTACTGATTTATACAGTTTCAGTACTGCATTTTGGATGTTCTCATGGTTCATATTTATCATATCCGCAGCCATTTCTTCGTTTGAAAGAGCAAGTCTTGTCATATCTCTAAACCCGCTTGATGCCATGTTCAGAGCAAGCTCTGAATCACTGGCAGCAAGAAATAGTGCCTGAGAAATCAACATTGGCATGTGAGAAATCATTGCAGCCGCCTTGTCATGCTCGGTTGGTGTTGTAAACAAAGGGTTTGCACCAAGCTGCTTTATTACTTCTACCAGTTTTTCAATATTCTCATTCGGGGTACTTTTAAATGGAGTCAAAACCCAGGTAGCACCTTTAAATAGTCCCTCAAAAGAATTCTCATAACCTTTATGCTCCGTTCCTGCCATCGGATGTGACGGAATAAAAATATACGATCTGAACTTCTTACAAACAAATGTTTTCAGGCTGCATACATCCGTTACTATTGTATTTCTGCCAAGAATATTTTCCAATGCATCAAGCACAGAGAGCGTTTTATTCATCGCTGTACACACAAATACAATCTCACACTCCTTTAAAACATCATAATTTTTATAAATATCCCCGCCCGACTGAGATTGAGAAACCGCAACAACATCATGTCCAAGCGATTTCAAATCTTTAAATATTGAACCACCAATAAGACCTAACCCTACAACACCGATTTTTGTCATAATTACCTCGTATAAACTCTTGGCAAACGTACTTTTAATCTGCACGTCAGTTCATAATTAATTGTATTTAATATTCTTGCCCACTCATCAATTGAATTTTTTTCATCAAGAAGGGTAATCACATCGCCCAATTCTGCTTTAACACCTGTTATATCAAACATCATTTGATCCATCGTAATATTACCGACCTGAGGAACTTTTTGCCCGTTCAAAACGCCGCATATCTTGTTTGACAAACCTCTTGACACACCGTCAGCATAACCTATCGGAATTGTTGCTATTGTTCTTGTACCATTTGCCCTGTATGTATGCCCATAACTCACGCCTTCGTGGTCTTTGGCTTCATGTATATGCACAATTCTGCCTTTTAGCGAAATAACCTGCTTCAAATCGGGTCTGAACCCTTTATTATCCGGCGGGAAATCCGGATACAAACCGTACAACGCAATCCCTACACGGCGCATGTTAGATTTTGGAATATCATAACACATCGTACCGACGGTATTTTGAATATGTAACAGCAAACCGTCAGTATTAATATTATTCATTACATCATTCCATCTGTCTATCTGAATTTGGGTTTCATCTCTTTCTTCGGCTGCAGCGAGATGGGTGAAAATTCCTTTTAAATCAATAAAATCACAGTTTTGAACTTTTTTTATGAATTCTACGGCTTTGTCATAAGAAACACCAATTCTGTTCATGCCTGTATCAATTTTCACATGGACTTTAGGTTTTCTTCCTGTACGCTCAAAACCTCTCTTACAAGCTTCTATATGAGCATCAGAAAATATCGGAATCGCAATATCTTCCTCTATCGCTGTTTCTACTGCCCAAACAGGAACCGCACCCAGAACAAGAATTTCGGCATTTATTTTTGCGTTCCTTAAATCTACACCCTCATCAATTGACGCAACACCAAGCATATCAAAACCTGATGCCAATAACGTCGGGGCAAGCATTATAGAACCATGCCCATAAGAATCGGCTTTTACAACCGCAAGAAGTTTCGTATCTGACGGGACATTTTTGCGAATTTCTTTTGCATTATGTGCAAGATTACCGATATTAATCTCTACCCATGAATCTCTGTGAATATTTGCGTTGGTTTGCCTTATATTTCTCATAACACAATGATTATACCACCCATAAATATTCAACGCAAACTGAATTAAGTATTTAGTCGTTAAGACTATAAGACGATGAGACGATAGGTTCTTATCGGCACTTCGTGCAGTTTTCATGTCATGTTGAGCGAAGCGAAATATCGCATAATATAGAATTTTTATGATATTCTTCGGTCGCTTCGTTCCCTCAGAATGACATGAAAAATGAGAAAATAAGGGTGGGTAAAGCGCAAGCATACTCACCATTATATTTTATCAATGGTGGGCATATTTCATTTTACCCACCCTACCAACTTTGTACGGTTCATGTCATTGCGAGGAGCGTAGCGACGTGGCAATCCAGCCGTTTTGGTTATTCATAATCATAAAAACTTTAGGTGATACCTAATTTATAAAACTTGTTTTTAAATAGCTAGATTACGTCAGTCGGCAGGCTTCTGCCTCCCTCGTAATGACATGGAAAAAGGGGCGCAGGTATGCGCACCCTACATATCTAATTTTTATTTGGTAGACTAAAGTCTACCCTAATTTTCTTTTATATTAATTAATATCAACGCAACATTCTTTGATTATTACGGTATATAAAATAATAAGGGATGTAAGGGGTGTAAGGGGAGATATGGGACTCTGATTTATCCCCGCTACTTACTATTTTAATCGGGGTTGCCAATTCTAATACATCCTGTACTTTTTTCATAATTATTTTCTCAAGATATTTAGCGTATGGGTGATTTTTCAAATTCCCCAAACTTTCTTCTAATGTTTTTTGAATAACCTCAGGAGTATATTTAGCCTTATTTTTACATCCATTATATATTCCAATACCTGCTCCTATAAGACCGCCGACAATAGCTCCCGCTAAAGCACCAAAACCCCCACCCAATAAGCCAAAAGCGACACCATCCTCTATACCTGCACAAATACCTAATGCTATTGCACCAACAGTACCAGCGGCACCGGCTCCAATCTGAAGGCCCTTGCTTGCTGGTCCATTTACTTTTTGTACTATCTCATTTGATAATTTTTCAAATGCTTCATTTATTTTATCTTGTATCTTTGCAGCAGTTTCCATTTCTGCTTTTGATAATGTCTTATCTTTATTTGTATCAAGTGCTATGAACACATCAATACCTTGTTTACTGACCTTGTTTAAATCAAGTCCCGGATAAAACTCCTCCTCATTATCCAAACTACTATTGGACACCCCCTGTAATGATGCATATCTGACATCCAGCCTGCCCTGAGTAACAACCCTTGTTTTGTCTGCTGTCTCATAGTTTTCAATAATAACAGGTCCGTTATATCTGTTTAATTCATCCTGACTTATATTTTTATCATTATTCCTGTCTGCATAATTAAACAGTTTAAGGACTTCGCTGCCTTTTTCGAGGGCTTCTTCTCTTGACATATCCAACCATAATTTCTTATCAGCCGAATAAACTTTTGGTATATCCCCAGTAATCGTTGTCATAATTAACTCCTTTCCGTTAAAAATTTTAATCCCCATATAAAATTTAGTTTGTAATAACTTAATTCCTCGTACTAATATAAAAAATTTCTGCCCAAAATAATTGCGCAGTGTCCATCCTATCCTATCATGTCCTGCCAGGCATTATGACTGAGTTTCAGCCATTTTTAAATCGTTTTTACAAAAGTTTACAAATACCAACGGGGCACTTATTAGTACCCCGCATGTTAATTTTGGTTTGGTAGGTTAAAGTCTACCCTACTTTTCTGCAAACATATAGGTTATTTCAATTGTGCGTAGCACATAATGAACTTATCGTCTTAACGTCCTATCGTCTTATCGACCAAATAACTATTATTTGCACTAGTGCCTTTTACTATTATTTAGCTTCCTTAACAACTTTCTTTACGGGAACGTAGTTTTTGTCTTGCGGCTTATCTTTACCGAAAGTCCACCTGAAGCCAGCAGTCAAAGCAACACCATTTCTGCCGCCGCCGCGGAACATTGTCTGGAAGAATGCGGTAAATCTTTCACCCCAGCTCTTTTGGACACCTACGCCGTATTGAACATAAGGTTTAACAGACAGTTGAGGAAGTTTGACATCGTTTGCCATAACTTTGTTGCTGTCCATTATGTTCCATACCATATCAACACCTGCGTACGGCTGCCATCCGTTTCCAAGATTTCCGATAACTTTAACTCCAGGAATAATCTGGATTGCATGTAACGGGTCGGAATCAATTCTGACACCTGCCGCATTTGTATAATCAAAAGTATTTACAAAAGTGTAACCCGTGAATAATGACGGCTGAATTATCAGCTTGCCACCGTTGATTTCCCAGTTATAACCGGTCTTGTTTGCGATACCGGCAGTTAGCATTGAGAAATTATCCGTACCATACTGAGTATATGCCTGACCGGCACTTGCTCCTGCGGATATCGTCAAACCTGTAAAGAAATTACCTTTGTATAAAGTGCCTGTAGCACCTGCGGTTCCGCCCTGCATATCCATGCTTATACCGTTATAATTCATATGGTTGCCGTTATATCCGACAAACGCAGACAGAACACCTTTCCAACCGCTGCCCATATCAACCATATCATTATCACCGCCGTATAACGTTCCGTATGCAAAGTTTTCAACTTTGTATCCGCCGCGCAAATTGACTTTTTCAAATGTTGCATAAGGCTTAACCCACATGCCCTGAGAAACTTCCGGCAAATGTGCATCCTGCAAAGGCATTTCGCCGGATTCAATCGCATATTTGTTTGCATTTTCAGCAGCCATTCTGTCAGCACGGGTATATTTCGTATACCTGTTCATATGGAAGAAACCGTCCTGCAACGTTTGAGATTGTGTTAAGAATCCGCCAACCTGGGTTGCAACCGAACTTGCCATTACAGCAGGGTTAAATGAATTACTTTGTGCCGCAAATGACAATGTACCGCCGCTATAATTTACGCTGTACCGTTGTATCGGGCCCATTACACTCTGAGCATCCGGCTCAAGTCTTATATAATCACCCTCAGCCAAAGCACCTGATGCAATCTGAACTTCGGTATTCTTCAGTAAAGCATCCGTTACTACATTCAAACCGCCACGGCCAATGGATAAATATCCGTCACCTCTTACATTGTCAGCCTGAATATTATCTGCATTTCCGTTTTCCAAATCAACATCTATATTAAAGTTTACTTTTCCGTTAATTACAAGGTTATTAAAACTTAAAGTTTCAAGGCTTGCAGGATTCGGATCGGTAGTATAAGTACCGTCGGGATTATGTACGACTGATGTATTCTGAAGATTAATTGACGTACCGTCTGCAAAAGTTCCGTTATTAATCTTACCGGTATTAGCACCTGCAGCGATACTCAAAGCTCCGCCCAGCATATCAAGGTCACCGGTAAATCCTGAATTATCACCGCCTAAAGTCAAATTACCAGAACCTTCTTTTGTCAGAGTACCCGTACCGTTGATATTTGATATTGCGGCTCCGTTATTGGTCTGAACAACCAACTCACCGTCATCTTCAAGATTTGTATTACCGCCAAAGTATGTTGCACCGTTATCAGCATTATAAATTACACCGCCGTTATTGATATTCACATCTCCGGTAAATTCTGAATTGTCACCGCTTAGAGTAATATCTTTTGAACCCTCTTTATTAAGAGTTCCACTTCCGCTAAACGAACCGACAGTATTGTCGCTTATATCATTATTTATTGTAACACTGCTGCCTTCGGCGATACTCGTATTACCCGTAATATATGTATCGCTTTCGGTGTTTTGGGTATAATTAACATTCCCCTGTGTAACATTTAAATCTCCGGTGAAGCCTTCGTTACTACCTGATAAGTTCAGAGTGTTGTTTCCTGTCTTATCAATATTACCGCCGCCTGCGACACCACTGTTAATAGTGCTGTTTGTCTGATTTGTCGCTATTGTAACTGTCGCACCGTTATCAATATAAATATCGTTCTGACCGTTTTTATCAGTATTTACAACACTATTTCCTTGCTCATCAATACCAAAATCAGTATCAGCTATTGTCATATTTGTGTTTGTATAAATTGCACCGCCCAGACCGCCTGTTGATTGATTATCATACGCAATAATATTTTGTATCGTTGTTGTGCCGTCTGAAGTATTATTCAATACGCCGCCATTACCGCCTGCACTGTTACCGCTGAAAGTTCCGCCGCTGATACTGAATGTATCGGAATCTTTATTACTGATAGCACCGCCATCACCTGTTGATTCGCTGTTGGTAATATTTACATTACTCAAATCAACATTAGCATCATCATTATTAACAAGAAGCGCAGAACCTTCATCCCCTGCGGCTTTTGTTATTGTTAAATCCTGAACGGTTAAATCCGTATCATTCACAACTTCAAAGAATGAATTAGCCGCATCACCGTTTGCATCTTCGCCGGATACAACTGTTGAACCCGTTCCTACAACATTAAACGTACCTGAACCTGTTTCACCAAGACTTTCTGCTATAATATACGGATTTTCATCATTCTGTGTAAACTGGAATCCTCTGTTGCCGACATAATTGTTCATCTTCTTTAAGGAATTATTGTCAGCAGCACTAATCGCATCCATTATAATACCTTTTTTATCATCTGTAATATCAACAAGGTATTCATAAACATCCGTTGACCAATAAGTAACCGAATCCTCTTTACTTAATACAAGATTATTGTTACCTGTAATTACGTTGATAGTGTACGGTTGGCTTACACCGTCATCGTTGTTATTATTTGCATTTAAAACATTTATAGAATTAAGAGCAATCGACACCGTACCGCTTCCGCTATTTACATTAAGTACATCCGAAGCCGGAGTATCTGATAACGGCCCTAAATCTACATCTATATTGAGTTTTGTCGTACCGGAAACAGTCAAATCTCCAAAGGTAATCGTTTCCGTGCCATCATTTACAAGGTCAATAATAGAATTGCTGATAGTGTATTTACCTGCACTGTAATCCGTTTGAGAAAGTTTTAATGTTGAATTGCTTACGCTGACAGTAGTATTAGCATTCATATTACTTATACTGCCAAGAGTAAATGTTGTACTATCGACACCCTGACCTGTAAAGTTTGCACTGCCTGATGAATTTTCAGCAAAAGTAACTTTTGAACCGCCTATTGTTAAATTAGCTTCTGTTCCTGCGGTATAATCCAATATTCCGCCCGATATAACAGTGCTAAACCCGAAATCTGCCGCATTGTCAGCACCCTGAACAACTAACGTACCGTCTGCAACATTTGCCGTACCGGAGAAATTAGTATTGTCAGTTTCGTTAAATATCAAATTTGCAGAACCTGATTTGTTCAAAGTTCCCGCACCGCTGACATTGGTTAATGTACCGGCAGCTGCTGCGATATAATCAAGAGCCGCACCGCTCGAAATAATTGTATTACCTGCTATATAAGAATTTGAACCGTCTGCTTTGTTTTCAAAAGAAACGTTTCCGCCGATTATATTCAAATTGCCGTTATAATCTGAATTATCGCCGTTAAGGGTCATTGTGCCTTTGCCGTTTTTATTAATTGCAGCAGTATTATTAGAACCTTCGCTTGAAACATTTTGAATAGTAACTGTATCAGTATCGGAATTTGTTGTTATATCAAGGGTTGCGCCGTCTGAAATCTCATACGTTGAACCCGTACCGAATAATTTACCATTATTTGTATTATATGCAAGGGTTCCCGCCTCAATATCAACTTTACCTGCAAATGCTGATTCATCACCTTTCACAGTCAATGTTCCGCTGCCGAGTTTTTGGAAGGTTCCGTTTGCAGATGTTCCGTTTACAACTAAATTATTTGTGAAATCTGCGTTGCTTTCTGCCGTATATTCTAAAGTACCGTTAGCATCAATTTGAATATTTCCTGATACAAAAGTACCGTTATTATTTGTATAAGCAAGAATACCGCTCTTAATATCCGTCAGACCTGTAAAATTATTATTTGTTCCAACGAGTTGAACTCTGCCCTGAGTATCAGCATCGGTATATTCATTATTAATTACAAAACTACCGTTACCTGAAATATTTCCGATAGTCTGATTTGCAATGGCGCTTGTAATTTGAGTTTCAAGAGTACCGTTTGTGTTAATTACGGTATTTCCGCTAAAATATTTGTCATTGGAAGTTTCGGGTTTGTAAATTATACTTCCCGCATCAATTGTTGTCTGACCGTAGAATCCGGAATTATCACCCGATAAAACGATATCGCCCGCACCGGTTTTTGTAATCGTATGTTTGTTGTTTACTGTTGTTGTTACTGATGAAATATTGCTTACGGTTTGATTTGCAACATTACCGATATTCAAAGTTAAATTAGCGGTATTATTTGGGTTTTCAGTATCACCGATTACCGTTGAACCGCCAAAGTATCTGTCGTTGGCATCATCTGCTACATACGCAAGTGAACCGCCTTTTATTGCTGCAGTACCGGTAAATCCTGAATTGTCACCGCCAAGATTCAAAGTTCCTGCACCTGCTTTAATAACAGAACCGCTTGTTTTATTTTGACCGCTTGTGTAACCGTCAACATTATTTAAACTTTGAGCAGGAACACCCGCCGCATTTGATATATCCATTACCAACGTTGCACCCTGTGCAATCTGAACAGAACCGCCTGCAAAAGTATCATTTGCATCATCAGCCATATAATTAACAGTTCCTGCCGCTAAGGCTAATGCTCCACTTAATCCTGCATTAGAACCGCCCAAATTTAAAGTACCGTCACCTGTTTTCAAGAACGTTCCGTTTCCTGCAAGACCACTGTTAATTGCGCTTATCGTATTTTCAGAAGTGCTGAATGTAAGAACCGTACCCGTACCATTAATATAGATATCGTTTTGACCGTTTTTATCGGTATTCAAAGTTCCGACACCAAAATTGGAATCGGTAATTGTCATGTTTGTATTTGTGTATATTGCACCGCCTAAACCACCGGTACTCTTATTCCCTGCAAAATCTGCACCAGAAATAGTTACACTATTTGCACTTTCTATATCAATTGCACCACCATTACCGGTTGACTCATTATTGTTAATGTTTACATTATCTATATTAATAACAGAGTTTGCGCTTGTAGAATAAATCGCCGAACCGCCGCGGCCAGTTACTTTTGCATCCTGAAGCGTTACATTATTCAGATTAAAAGTTGTTCCCTGTGTATCTGTCAATTCAAACATTGAGCCGTTTGTACCCACAGATGTCCAATCACCTTCCGCACGCAGACCGGAAATTATACTTTCATCTTTTGATGCACCATTTACAGTAAAAGTACCATATTCTGTTTTTCCTAAGTCTTCACCTATGTGGTAAGTGGAAGAACCGCTTACAACAGTAAAACCTCTTACATTATTTGTACCAATACTGCTGATATAGTTGTTCATTGCTTTTAATGAATTTGGATTAGATACACTAACCCCTTTAAATTTCAAGGAATCATAGTAGTCGCTGCCACTTGATTTTACGGTAGAAACTTCATACTCATAAACATTCGTTGACCAGGCAACATTAATTTCCGCATCACTTGCTCCGATACTTACGGAGGAATTATCCCCGTTATTAATCACCTGAACCGTTTTTGAATTATCCTCCGTTGTAAATAATCCGTTATCATAAAGTATTGCAAACTGACTAATATCAAAAACTCCACTTCCGTTAGTAATTGTTATTGTATCGGCAGAAGGAACCGAATCCAAAGAAACATCCAGCGTAAGACTTGTTGTATTATCCGCAGTCAAATTTGCAAATGTATAATTTGCAATAGTTTGATTCATAAGATTCAAAGTAGAGTTATCATTCAAAACAATTGAGCTTGCAAAAGTGTTTGTACCCAAAGAGAGTTCTGTGTTTTTAAATGTAGCGGTATCATTTGAGTTAAAATCTGCATTTAAATTAATTCTGTCAGCATTAACGCCATTGAAAATTAAGTTGTTATTACCGCTTACAGAATTATAAAAGCCACTGTTAATATTGGTAATTCCTGTTCCTGCAGTATAATCAAAAGTAGCACCGTTTTTGAGATTTAATACGGAGAAAGAACCGCTTGCAAGAGTTTTTCCTGATGCCGCAGTATATTCCAGAGTTGAATTATCCGTATTTACCGTTGCAGATGAATTAAAGAATTTCCCTGCATTATTTTCATCAAAACTGAGTGTTCCGTTTGTTATATTGACTGTACCGCTAAATCCGCTGTTATCAGCACTTCCTGTAATTGAAGCTTTTCCAGACCCGGATTTATTTATAATACCTGAATCGGACATCTGGGCGGAAATAGTAATATCACCTGCATTTACAATATTCAGAGAACCTTTATCAATGATTGTTCCGCCAACAATATTCTTGTTATTAATAGTAGCGGTTGTATTCGGATTTATTGTTAAATCAACATTCTGCAGAGCATTTGCAACGGCACTGTTAGCTTCACCGACCGTTAATTGCCCCGTTACAACATTAAGTATTTGATTAACAACACTGTCATTTACTGCAACAGTACCGTTTGTATTAATTGTACCTTTTGCGTTATCGGCTACTGAACGGATTGTATCAGCAACCGTGAGAGTTGCACCGGTATTTGCAGTCAAATTCATTATGCCGCCGTTTTTAATAACCGCAGTATTACCGTTGTCTATCGTATGATTATTAACAGCCGTTGAGGTTATCTGTTCCGCAATTAGCGATAATGTTCCGCCTGAGGCATTATATATATAGGAATTTCCTGTATTAGAATTAAATGTTGAATTGGTAAGTTTTGCAGTTCCTGTATTATAAATTGCAGAACCTTCTCCTGTTGCACTGTTTGAAGTAAATGATGTTCCAGAAACATCAAGTGTTCCTGCATTATAAATAGCACCGCCGTTTACGGCACTATTAGAAATAAAGGAGGAATTTAATATTGTAACTCCGGAATAATTGTCCTGAACACCTGCAAGTGCATTATATATTGCACCGCCATTTCCGGTTGCAGTATTGCTTTGTAATACACTATCAGTTATTTCTGCTTTAGTATCAGTTAAAGTTGATATTGCATTTATGACGGCACCGTTACCTGTCGTATTAGCCGCAGTAACTTTTACTTTATCTAATTTGAGTTCAGTAGTATTATTACCTAAAGTAAAACCTTTATGGGATTTCATATCGATTGTTGAACGTGAATCCCCCGACTGTTTACCATTAATATTCAAGGTACCTTTTGTTTCACCTAAATCAGGATTAAGTAAATCAGTTTTTAACTCATAAACATTATCTGCCGCAGCAAAATTAAAGTTTTTTGCATCTGTTATATCATAACTGTTTATAAGGTCAAGAGTATCACCCAAAACTTCGGCAGTATCTCTCCATTCGGTAGGAGTTGTTGCAAGAACCAATGTATCAAAAACACTGCTTCCGTCAGATTTTATAACATCTAATTCTCTTTCAAGATCTCTCTCCTGAACGTGGAAAACCTTATTCCAATCAACGTTTGCCGTAAGGGGCTCGTCCCGATTGTCAAGTGTAGATTTATAATATGCCTCTTTTAATGCCTGTGTTACACCAAGATTTACACCGCCGCCGTTTAATATTTGAATTTCAAAATCAGAAAGGTCTGCAATAACCGTTTCATTTCCAAGCAAATTTATAGCAGAAATCGTTGCGGTACCGGAACCCGTGGCATTAGTAATATTAAAACTATCTGCCGTTCCCGCAGCCGAATTCAGGTCAATACTAAGATTACCGCTACCTGTAAGAGTACCGATGTCGTGTGATGTTATAGCACCATTTGAAACAGTAACCTCACCATTATTCAAATTTAATGTTCCAACAAAAGAAGCCTCGTCATTTAACGTTAAGGAACTATTTACTTTCGTTTCACCTGTACCACCAACAACTTTAGCTAATTCTCCCGACAAGTTCAGAATATTCGTATTAGAAATTGTAGAACCTAAATAATTTGCTGAAGTTGTAAGTGTTCCACTGTTAACAACCGCACCTGTAATATTCGCATTGTTTATAAAAGTACCGCTATTTGTAACATTTCCGGTTATTCCGGAGCCACCATTCGTAAATGTCCCGCTATTTGAAATATCATTTATAATCCTGTTATTGTTCACAAATGTACCGGTATTTGTTAAACTTCCGCCGCCGTTAATTATCCCTGCGTTGCTTCCGCCACCGACAGTTGAAGCACCGGTATTTGCCAATGTTCCGGCAGTAACGGTTAAAATACTCTGTTCAAGACTCCCGACAGTTGTTGTACCGCTGGTTATTTCCATCGAGCCTGAACCTGAAGTATCAATAATTTTTTCAAAGGAGTTTGTGCCGCTTAACTTAAAAGTACCGCTGTTATCAACATCTGCAGTAGTGTTATTTTCAAAAGTTGAATTTGATATTGTAAGAGTACCGTTTGCTTTGTTTGTAATAGCAACAGTACCAAACCCGTTAAATGACGACACATTATCTATGGTCAAACTCTGTGTGACACCGTCGCCCAAAGTAATACCGTCATAAGAATTGTTTTCGCCATCCGTTCCGTTAATTGCAAATCCCCCGCCGTTAACGGTTAAAGTTGAGCCGTTTAGAGTGCCTAAATTTTCTAAAACATTTTCAACTTCTGACATAGTATATGTTTTATCCTGGGCATTGCGCCGTACCTGAAAAGCTAAGGTATTTTCAATTTTTGTAAACTGTAAAACACCCTGATTAACACCCAAAGCTGTTTCAGTACCATGAACCCAATGGTCAAAATCCCAATAGTTTACGTAATAATAATTATCTACACCCTCAATTACTTCATCTGCAATAGCATCCGACAGAGTGTAAAGACCGGCATAAGCAACATTATCCGTCAGGGTTACATATGTATTTTCCGCATTTGAATCAGCTATTACATTAATTGCACTGATAATAATATTATTGCTGTTTGTTGTCATAGCGGAGGGCGAAATATTATCTGCTTCAAGAGATGATAAATCGACATCAAAACCCCAATTCAAATCATCATTCATGGTAAGAGTATTGATGTAATCATTTCTGATTCCGTCATCTATTGTTGATAAGGTTTTGCTGTTAGGCGAAGAAACAACCGTCAAATTAGGCAAGGTACCCAAACCTGTTTGACCTGCAAGAATCTCAGATTCTTCAGAGGTATATGTATGAGTACCTATTCTTAATGTACCGCCGAATAAGGACGTATTATAACCTGTCACGGAATTGTTAAATTCAACAGTACCGGTTCCGCCCTCAAAATTAACATATATTGTACCTTTTGTACCTGATTTGGTATTCATCTTATCATTTATAACTATTGCATGTGCAGGATTTGCATCAAAGTAAACCGCTGCATTACTGCTATCACAATAAATAGCATTTGATTCAGCAGGATTACTTCCTGATTGAACGTAGTTCCCCGTAAATGTTACACCCCTGTCAGCAGTAGAAACAAATTTTAAGATACCGGTATTTTTGAAAGCGCCACCGCCAACCGCACTGTAATTACCGATATAATCCCCCGTTATATAGGTTATAAAAGAAGAATTTCCGCTGTTATCAACGGCTCCGCCTTCAGCATTACTGTGATTGCCTACAAAATTACCGATGAGAGTACTTATAGTGCCGCCGTTTTGATTGCTTATTGCACCACCTCTGTTTAGCCCGTAGTTTTCAGTAAAATCTGCGGTAATACTCTCTATTGTCTTTTGATTAAAAATAGCACCGCCGTACCCTTTACCCGTTCCCGAATTAGTTGTATGGTTTCCGGTAAAACTGCCTGTTATTGATGTTATCTTTCCGGAACCGGTATTAGATATTGCCCCGCCTATATTTGCATAATTCCCTTCAAAATCACCATTTATCGAAGTAATTGTACCTTTATTATAAATTGCGCCGCCTTGCGCATTATTTGCACCTGAACCTGCCGCATAATTTTCTATAAAATCCGCATTTATTGTACCTATTGTACCCGTATTATATATAGCTCCGCCGGAAACAGTATCATTTTCAGTATAGTTACCTTCAAAATATCCTTTATTATCTGCACCGTTAGTACCGGTAATTGTTTCAATAGTACCTTCGTTATAAATAGCACCACCTGAATTTGCAGAATGATTATTGACAAAGTCACCTGTCAAATTTGTAATTTTAGATTTAGCAGCATTATGAATTGCACCGCCTGTGCCACCGGTAGCTACATTATTTACGAAATTACCGTTAATATTGCCAAAAGTACCGGTTTGGTTTTCACTATATATTGCACCACCACTTCTTACAGCAGTATTATTTATAAAATCTCCGTTTATATTATTTATAGTACCTGAAGTTCTGTATATAGCACCTCCGTTTACAGCACTATTACCAATAAAATTAGAATTAAACGCTGTGATGGTAGAATTTTTAATATATATCGCACCACCGCCCTTTACTTCCGAATTATTCGGATCGCCCGCATGATTACTTAAAAAATTACCTGTAACAGTACCTACAGTACTGTCAGCTAAATTTAAAGCACCACCATTTTCAACAGATGCATCATTTCGAATGAAATCACCCGTTATAGAATTTATGGTACTTGTTTTTATAGACATCACACCGCCGCCCCATTTGTGACTTGATGTGTTGTTAATAAAATCACCTACAATACTGTTGATTTTAGCACCGACGGTACGAACTGCGGCACCACCGCCTTCAACGGTATCCGTACCACCCCACGTAGCATCTTTGATATAATAAACATAGTCTTGAAAATCAGTATCCGTAATTTTTTCACGGGAGCTCGTAAAAGTTTTTTTATATCCAATTTCATATTCATGATTAGTAAGTTCTTTTGTCTCAGAATCATATGTAGGTACATTTATAGTATCGGAAGTTGCAGGGGTACTAAGCGTATAACCGCTCCCAACAGCAGTTATACCGGCGGCTTGTGTTTTATCTAACGTCGGCGGATAATATGTATCCGCATATGCTCCCGGAACCTGAGATACAAACATCGTCGTTGCAACCAAAGCTAAAGCCAAATTGCAAAAATTCTTCTTTTTTTTGTTTTTCATAAATCCAAATACCTACTAATCAAAATAAAGCGCTCTATTATATAACTATTATATTACAACGATAATACATGTCAAATAATCATAATGTCCGCTATTACTCTGATAAGCAAAGTATTTTATTGATGAAAAGTTCTTTACGTTAAAAGTTGTTTCAACTTTACAAAATCACATAAAGAACTTTACTTTTTTGCCTTTTGCATTTAAATTTACTAGTCTGCAAAATCCTTGTCCATACGGCAAGTAAGCAGGAGAATAATTGCACTCACACCGACAAGTCCGTAAACTATCCGTGCCAATATACTCATTTCTCCGAAAATTGTTGCGACCAAATCAAAGCCGAATATTCCGACCAAACCCCAGTTAAGTGCACCAATTATAACAAGAATATACGCTATCAACTTTAAAATATACATAACTAACCACCCTTTCTTTTCATATATTTTTATTTATTTTTAAAATTTTTACATTAGCTTTTCGGGTAATTTATTTTTATTTGTTAGAAAAAGCATTGTTTAATTTATTAATTAAATTTTCTATATAATATTTTTCCAGACCTATTTCATCAAAAACCCCGTCATCTGCAAGTTTTTCGAGCCTGCCGACTTGTCTGTGCGACGTTTTTATAATTTTAGGATGTTTTTTTGCGAATTTATCAAACGGCATGTGGGCTTTTTGACTATTCATGTATGAAGAGGACAACACGTAATTGAATAAAGATTCACTTCCCCCGTTATGTAAAGCAATAAAATGGTCAACGGAACCAATTGAACCTGATAGCAAATCATATACAATTTGTTCCGGGGAACGGCTTGCTTCTTTTACGACAAGCGCAGCCAAACTGTCTTTTGATGTTGGCAGGGAAGAGGCTTCCTTTTCTATATGATGTGCAAGTTTTTTATCATCAAGCTGAGCCGTAATTTCTTTTATATCTCTTATAAAATTTTTCCTGTTAAACGGAATTTTCGTTGGACGTTTATATACTCTGTCCTCTGCTACTTTTAATATATCAAGAATATCTTTATCGTTCCGAAGTATTGAACCGTCAAGGTAATTTCTAAATCTTGCAATCATTTGCTGCTGCTTAGATTCATATTTTTTGGATTCAAATTTTTTACTCAGACGGACTTCTTTTGGAACATCGTGAACAGTTCCGACAATAGATAATAATCCGTTTATTGCATTAATTTCTTCCGCACTGCCCGAATACTTAATTCTCTCTTTAATTTTACCCAACTTATATTTAAATTCACCTAAATCAAACGGAAGGAAAAATTGTTTGTTATTCAGTTTTTGCTGTGTAATATACAAAAGATAATTATATTGTTCCAATAAATCAGCAGGCAATTCAGAAGAGTAAGAGTCCATTCTGTCAAAAACACTTTGCTGCGTTTTTAATAATTCAACATTGTAATCCGGAAATATTGCTCCCACATATTTATCCAAAGACATATGCGGACTTTTTGATTTTTGTGTTTTTAATAAGTCATAAAATTGGGTTTCAATCGGAAAAAGAGAATCTTTGTTGGCTCTTAATAATTTTACAACAGAGTTTAGATCGGCAGAGAAAACCTCTCCGTTCAGGCTTGCCTTTAGCGCTTCCGAAGGAATCAGTATAATATCCGAATACAAATCGGGTATTTTATGAAATAGCAGTTTTCTTAAAATATCAACTCTCGGATCCCAAGTTCCGCTAAAACTGACTTTATCCGTTTTTAACGGTGCAAGGACATCTGCGCCGGCAGCTAATTTGTTTCTCTCATATTTCTCGGAACATATCCTTCCGGCGTAATTATAATTATTAGTTATACCAATCGGACAAATTTTCATATTATGTTAATTCCGATAAAAAATTTTTTTTGCGGGTTTTATAAGTTTTGTAAATTCTATAAGCAAAAATTTTTTTTTACAGCTTTTAATTTTTCCATAATGAAACTTACAGAAAATAAACCTTTACTTTGTCAGATATACAGACAAAATATATTGAAAAAACACCACAAAGAACTAAACCAAGCAGAAGAAGTCCGTAAAAGTTTTGATTTAACGGATGTTAATCATTTTTTCTTTGAATGGGACGGGAAACCAAAACCAAGATTTGAGGAAAAAGTTCTTGGTATGCCGTTAGATAAACTCGTTAAGCAGACCGATACCGAATTTGAACTTCTTAAACCAACCGACAGAGAACTAATCGTATGGAGAGGGATACCTAAACCCATCTCTGATGAGGCATCACCATGGATAAAAAGTTTATACCAAAATGCACAAAATCTCAAATTCGGGGACATCTTGTACATGCCGGAATATGCCTATTCAACCGATACGAAATGGCTGGCTGAACAATTTGCCCAACAAAACGGTATTATATATGAAATAACTGTTCCTAAAAAATCGAAAAAAATAAGCAGAGGACGTAATTACATATTTCACAGATATTCAAGGTTTATCTGTACCGGAACAAAAAAAGTAAGCGGCAATGTAAATTACAAACTCATAAAACTGCTATATACAGAACCGGAAAATATATCGGACCTGAATCTAATATTAAACAAAGTCAGAAAATTATGTCAGTCATTTTTTCTTAACAAAAAATTGAAATTAAAGTAAAAATCTTATATGGGGAAAAATATTAGTTCCATTTGTAGTCAGGTGTATGTGTATCTACTGTATATTCCGCTTTTTTTGTCGGAATATGGAACGGTACAAATGCCTCTATCTCAGCACGTTGAGTAGCATAGGGATATTCTTTATCTCCAATAATTATCTTTTCTACCGGCGCCGGAAACCTCTGGCTAAAATCTCCACTTTGTCTTATTACAGAAATCTTCGGAATTTCCGTCTTTACCACAGTAACGGGAGTTTTTGCAGAATTACTGCCTTTGGGAACGGATGCAGCAATATCATATATTGAACTGACCGGTATAAATTCTGTATGTTTACCGCCAATTACGGTTCTGATTTTTGAAAAAACATTTCTTATCGGTCCGGCCTTCGTTGATAAGTAATATTTTATTGAAGCCAAAACCTCGTCTTGTTTTTCTCTGTATTGAGGGTAAATACCTTTTTCTTCTAATTCGGGAATCAGAAAATCATATTCGGGAGAATTTAAACCTCTGTATACGGTTTCTGTACCCAAATATTCTGAAAAACTCTTTCTCAAATTAAACGGTGTAATTTTTGTTGTATCTATCTTTTTTTCATTTACAAAACGAACAAATTCTTCTATGTGTGAAGTAAAACCCGGATCAACCAGCAATACACGATGTTTTTTTGCTATGTTGTTATCTTTAAGCATTTTATCGTACCGGGCAAATTTATTTTTATATAATTTCTTTAATAAAGAATCGAGTTTTTTAGAATCTTTTGCCAAATATTGATACATAATGGGATTATCAAAAGGGGACACCTGTCTTTCAAAATAATCATGATAAAGTGTTTCTCCGACTTTTTGCAAATTTAAAGGAGGGCGTTTTCCTGTAAACGTTACTATCTGAGGTTTATGTATATCTATATTATTTAAACAAAATATTGCACACATCACATCAATATAAAAACACAAAAAAATAAAATTTGCCCTAAATACGAGTTTTTTATAAAATTTTTTTTATTTTTAAAATTAAACGGCAAAAAAAATTTTTTTACGTGTTTTATACCCGATATGCAAATTAATTACAACAAAAATCAGACATTTACAGGATACGATGCAAGACAACTCAAAGGGCTTTTTGCGACAAACAGGGATTGCGCACGGGAAATACGAGCATTTGCAAGCCAATATAATCTTGATGTTTATATTCCAAATATAGTATCAAACTCTATCAGAAAAGAATACGGAACTCTAACCGAACGAAACAGCATCCTCTGGGCACAAGACTATTTTACGTTCCTGAAAGACAAGGCTGTATTGTTTGATTTTTCAAGAGATTTTTTAAAAAGAGTCCTGAGAAGCTGTGCCGATGGAATAGGCAGGCAATTAAAACTTAAACCCTTACAGTCTGCCCCGCATATCAGAGGCGGGAATTACTTTAACTGCAATGTAAACGGTAAAAGAAAACTTTTATTATCAAATGATAAACTTATCTTGCCTGAAGAAATGCTGAAAGTTTTTCATGATGCGGATGAAATATGTCCCGTTCCGAAACTTGATTATCACATTGATTTATTCCTGAGACCGCTTGATAACGGGAATGTTCTCCTTGCAGACAATAAAGCAACTACTGAAAGCCTGAATAAATTATATAATGGGTACAAAAATCTGCTTGCGCAAAACAACCTTACCCCATCTGAAACAGAAAAATATCAGGACATCACAAATAAAATAAAAGTTGCTCTTATGAAATTTGAGTTAACAGAACAATACGACAAATACAAACCTCAGGAAAATGAGGAAAAGATTTTTGAGGCACTTAAAAAATACGGGTTTAACCCAATAAAGGTTCCCGGAAATTATTATTATCTTCATGGAGTAAAATCTCCTGAAAAAGAATCGAAATTGCTTACAAATTTTGAAAATAATATGAAAGCAATAGAGGAATATGCTAAATCATACCCGAAAGAAATGCAGAAAATTATCAGGGGGCACATCGCATTAGAGCGTGTAATGGTAGAAAAAGATAAAACAATCGGAGTAGAATGGGAAAAGTTTTATGACAACAATTTCTTAAATGCAATTACATTCAAAGACAAAAACGGTAAAATTGTTTATATAACAAATGCTCCGCTTTTGGACAGGCGGCTTGGAATAACAGCGGAAATAGAAGAAAAAACCGGACTGAGTTTCAGAAATTTATTCCTTGAAAGTATTTCACCATACGTTGATAAAGAAAACGTTCATTTTATCAGTGAGAGATTAACAGAAAAATTATTCCGTTATGAAGGAGGAGTCCACTGCTCCGCAGCGGAAATTCCCGCATAGAATAAATGTATGTAAGTGAATAAGTCGTTGGGAACATTTTGGCATTTCGCACAGATAAAACAACCATGTCTTTCTGATAGAATGAAACGACTGAAGAATCTCATAAAATATTATTTGTTCATTTCATCATCCAAAAGAGCAAACAAGAAGCATTTGGTCTTATGGTTGTAATTTTCAGGCTTTATGACAGCCTCAGCAGTGTCCCCAAGGTTAGTACACCGATTTACAAGAGAGTATTGGTTAAATTCACCATTACTAAACATTTCTTCCAACCTGTCCCGAAAATCATAGTTATTAACAGAAGCCATCTCCTTATTTATTTTACCCGGCTGAACGTTTGTCAAAAGGTCAAGTACATTTACGATTACGACATTATTTTGTTTACCAAAAATCTTATCGGATTGTATAAGGTTTTTTGCACCGGATAATGATTTACCTGTACGGCAATAATCAGTAAAAATATACATCTTTCCGGAGTTTTCTATTTCATTTTTTGATAATCCTATTGAATCAAGATATCTGCAAAACACTTCAAAATCTTCTTCACATTTTTCCAAATCCAAAAACCTTGAAGCTTCTGACATCGGTAATAATTTAACATTATCATCTCCTATTTTATAACTCAGACATTTCCCTATAGAAGATACCGAACGTCCGATAGGAATGAAAACATATTTACCGGCACCGACAAGATGGTCTAAAGTTTGCCTGATTCCCTCTGCTGCAACTTCATGGTACATCAAAGCAGTGTCAAAAGATTCATCAAATTCTCCATAAAAAGATTCATTAATTTCATCTGTTTCATCTTCCGACAACTGATTGTACTCATCAACCGTAAAATATTTAAACTTTTTAAATGAATCTTCCTTTCTAAAAAAAGTATCCCCGGGAAATTCACCCTTAAAAGCAGGATGAAGTCCGGTTATTTCGCAATTATAATTATTTACATTACGGTTTGAAATAATATTTTTTATAAAATTAACTCGCATATCATATCAAAAACCCGTGAAAAAATTTTTTTGCTATTCAAAAAGACATAATCTATTTTTATTAATCCGATACTATAAAATTTTTATCTAATAATTCCTGAAAAATTGTCTTTGCCGAATTATACAACTCTTCGTACGAAAAATCTTCAAATTTTTCCGCCAAGTTTCTGATAACAGTACCAATATTATCCTTACCGTTTAATTTATCTATTATTAAATATGAAGAATAATTGCCGGTCCACATTTCATCATTTTCTAAATTTAATAAATAGAAAGTATCAAGCGAATATTCCATTCGTTTCAGAACATGCGGAGCTAATGATAATACCGTGTTTTTATTCATTTAACCTCCTCAAATATTCTTTGAAATACGGACATTCCGCAGGTGCCATATTTATATCACCGTATTCCTTGTAGGCACTTGCCAAACAGCCTGCTCCGCATAAAGTTATATATTTGCAGTCTTTGCATTTAACTGTTGATAAATTACGTTTTTGGAAATACGGATTTGATAAACGTCTTTCCCATATTTCATAAAAATCTGATTCATGTAAATTTCCTAAAGTAGTATCTTCCGATTCGTATGTTGAACACAAAAATACATCACCCTTTGCCGAAATTACAAGTTTATTATGATTATGACAACTCAGACAAGTTTCTTCATGTATCTTTTTCGGATGTTTGTCCAAGTATTCGTCCAGAATTTTTCGGCCTTCATCTAATTTTAGAAAATCGTATATATCAACTATTTTTGTTTTTGCAAAAATATGAGGATATTTTTTCATTTTTTCTAAAATCTTATGAGCGCAATAAATTGTATCTTCTAAAATCACGTCTAAATATTTATGATTTTCGTGACAAACATGAAACTTTGAAATAGAAAGCCTGTTTACATTTAAACTATCACATAATTCAAAAAGATTTTCTAAATTAGGTGCACTAACAGAAGTCAGGGTTGAATTAATTTGAACAGGTAAACTATATTTTTTTAACAGTTTTATCGATTCTATAGCTTTGTCAAAGGTCCCTTTCCCCCGAATACTATCGTGAGCATTTTTATTCGCACCTTCTAAACTTATATGTATAACATCCGTTTTTGGGTAAAGTATTTCACTTAAATTTTTTATATCCTTTTCTGTTAAAATCGTTCCGTTTGTTTGTATCACCAACGGAAGATTTTTTTCTTTTGCGTGAGCAACTATGTTTATAAAATCTTCTCTTAAAAAAGGTTCTCCGCCGGTTAATGTCAAAGTGAGAATATTAAAATCATCAACTAAAAAATCAATAAGTTCAAAGATATCTTCCGTGGAAAAATCATCTTGGGGATTGTAAAGAGTTGGCTCTCCGGAATAATAACAATGTTTGCAGCGCAAATTACAGTCAGCAGTGACTTTCAAAGACACCGTATTCGGATAGTCATGACAAAACCCGACAGGCAAACTATTTTTGTATTTTTGCATACAAGAACTTTTTTCGCCTAAAAAAGTTTTTTTGCTTTCTCCGATTAATAATTCAAATGCTGATTGTATGTACTGCTTTTTCAACATTGTTTCTTATAAACCCTACGGGAATAATGGTGAACAATAATCATAGGGTTCATAGTCATTACACGTTGTTGCTTTAAATGTATTCTTTTTTGGCTGTTCGGATGCATGAGGCTGTAATTCTTTTCTTGCAGGTAATCCTAATTTTTTTCTACCCGGAACATTCGGCTTTTTACCATTGGGCTGCAACAATCTGCTTGGTTTGCTTCCTACATTTAATCCAACTTTACGAATCCACGGCATATAAGACCTCCTTTGCTGTACGACATATACATGGTAACTAAGAGTATATTAAAAATCAAACTGATATTACGATTTGTAAACCAGCCAAACAGACCTTTTGCAGTCAAATCCGGCTTTTGAATATAACTCTTTTTCAATTTCTTCCATAGAAACAGAAATTGGTTCAAAACCGTTTCTTATATACATTCCTACCGGAGAATGCTGCACATTATTAAACGCCAAAGCTTCCGTATATGCTTCATTTATCCCGTTTGTTTTACCAAACTCTTTCAGACACTTTATCAAAGGTATTGAAGCATTATAATATCTTTTAATATTATAATTTTTTAGATTTTTTAGGTAATATACAATATCGTTTTTTGAATTATTTAAAACCTCCGCTATTTTTTCCGCAGTCATATCAGGACATTTTTCCATTTCTTTTCGTAATTCGGCCATATCTTTTGGCTCGATATATACTTCTGAAACCTCTATTTTTTTCAAATATTCAAGAATTTTATTGTCCAAATCATTTATAGACTTATAATTTTTTGTCTTTATATAATGTGCAACTTGTTTTTTGTATTTTTCAATATTTAAAATTAAATCTTCATCATATCTGTAGGACTTAAATCGATACCCTACATCGGTATTTGCAAAGGATAAAATTGCAGGGATATTTTTTTTCAAATTTCTGTCATAAACATTGGAAAATCCTAACATTATATCTTTATTCGGTAAGATATCACCTGCTTTAGAGCATTTTTCTATTCCCGAATAAAACAAGGCTTCAATCGCAGAAGTATGTATATTGTGTTTTCTTAATAGATCATCTATTGCATCATACTTTTCAGTAAGGTGTTTTAGCCTTTTTATCTTCGCTTTTGAAAATTTATAATCAGGAACTAAATAATCCGTATTTGTATATTCGCAAAATTCAGCCAGTATTTCTTTTTTTTTGTTAAATAATTCATCAATGGAACAAGAAGAATAAATCTTTCTTAAATTATTTACGTTGTTATGATGCGAAACAGTATTTTCCCCTTTAATGTAATGTACCAAAAGCCTCGGAGACATAATCACAGAGTCGCTGAAGAATGTATAAACCTGTTTTGGAGGAACATCAGAACACAATTTATTCAGGTATGGAATCTTAGTCTGATTAGAATATGAAGTTATAATATCTTTCAAATATTTTTTATGCAGTAACCTTTTATCTTTTATTTGATTTAAGAGTCTTTGAGTTACATTATTTAAATCTAAAAGTACCGATTTGCCTGATAATGTAACATCGGGAAATACGTTTCTTACTGTATCCTTGAACCCTTCCTTCACCGCCTCGAGTTTTTGCTGTAATTGGAACAGAGAAAGCGGCTCCCGTATACCTGTTAAGACCGCTTCTGATTTTTCAGAAACTTCTGCCCCGGGAAATTGTGCCAATTTAAATACATTTAATCTCGGTCTGGAAAAAATTTTTCCGGACTTTTTTACATTCGGCAGTAATTGTATTTTAGAAATTTTTACCATTTATGCTATGACTCTACCCTAATACTACAATAAAAAAATATATCTGTAAACTTATAACTACTAAAATTTTTTATAAGGGTATTACTTTTCTTCATCTGTTTTATCTTCTTTTTTCTTTTTATCTTCATCCTCAACGG
>DBXD01000063.1:0-7241 GCA_002309425.1 Cyanobacteria bacterium UBA1221 | reverse complement strand
CATTTTCAACCTTGCCTTCATCATCAACGGCATCTTCATCTGTAACCGTATTTTCCCCCTCAACGGTATCCCCGTTTTCAGCCTTGTCTTCATCCTCAACGGTATCTTCTGCTGCATCTTCTTCCGAAACAGGATTTGCTCCTTCAACGGTATCTCCGTTTTCAACTGTATATTCACCGAATTTAATTCTGGATAAGGTTGAGGTAATCATAGCATCTCTGCTCACAACTTCTGAAAGACTAATATCTGACGGCTTTCTGGGCGGTAACGGATTAATACCCGGAACTTGCCCTCTTTCTGCCGGATTTTCAGGCTCTTCCGCTAATGACGGGATTCCCCTTTCCGGACGAACAAATTTCAATGTCGGGTCTTCTGCGGTATTTGTATTTATACCCTTTTTATTTAATATATCCAAAATTGCCCCGGTTAAAAGTTCTGCCTGCATTTGCTGGTTACAGAACGCTATCAATTCGTATTCTGATTCCGCAACAAATTCCCGGCCATCCGCTGTTTTAACATCATATCTGGTAACCCCGTCAACAGTATTTTGCTTTATTTGCATTTCATTTAACGAACGATATTTTCTGTATCTTTCATAATCTCCGCCGGATGTCATTCTTCCGCTCATTGTGAACCTGATAAATGATTCTACACCTTTTATTGTTGCAAGATTTTCCATTTGTATATTAAACTCTTTACGCAATAATTCCATTATAGCCTCAGCATCGGACATAGAGTGTATCCGCTCAAGTTTTTCTTCATTCAGTTCACCCTCTGCCTGTTCCATCTGTATTAATACATTTTTTACAGAATTAATACTGGTATCATCCTGCTTAAGCATACTTGTTGCAATATCAACAATCATCTGATAACCCGTAAAACCTGCAACTTCTGTTAAAAAGCCAACACCTTTTGCGGCAATTTCCGGAGTTCTAAGTGTAGCACCCATAATATCTGCACCTGTTACTATTTTTGTTTTGGAGAATACCTCTGCTACTTTTTTGGCAGCACTTGCCATATGTTTTTTTAATGATTCCGGAAAAACTTTTTGGATACATTTGGTGGTAGCACGGTCTGTCGCAGCCATAGCCCTGCCAACGACCAGCTCTCCCCACAAGCCTCCTGCACCGCCATATCCGGCAGATTGTAATATATCAATGCCGTATTCTTGCATATCTTCGGATGTAATTCCTTCCTGTCTGGTTCTTCCCCGAGTTAATATATTAAGGCCCTCCTGTGTTGCAGTCCAGCCGCCTAAATTAGCGGCACCTGACGCAAATGCTGCGACATACTTACCTATTGTTGATGTAGAACTCAACAACTTACCCATCCTAAACAATTTTAAGCCCTGCGTTAATATGACAATATCACATACAGTACCTGCATTTTGCTGGTGTCTTAAAGAGTCCGGAGTATCGACTAATCTGTTGCAGTCCACCCCGAATGCATCTTTCATAGCATTTTTAAATTCATCGCTCTCTTCGGACATTTCACCCTGAAAAATTTTTATCTGCATTTCCAGCAGCTTTTGCACATTTTCTCTGTTAAATTCTACCCCGCCCGTCACTTCTCTGAATAATTCTTTAAATTGAGATTCACTCGGATTAACCGCAGATTTCAACTGTGCAGCCTTTTGCAGGATATCATCTGCTTTTCTCATTTGTTTGCTGATAGTTTCCACATTTCCGAATGTCGCAAGATTACCGATAGTTTTCAAACCCTGCCACATAGCATTTCCGGAAGCGTAGCCTATTTCATCATAAAAAGCATGCAACATCTCGGATGCCTGCTGCGCAATGTAATATATAAACTCTACAGCATATTCTTTTATATCTTTTTCCGTAAATATATTCTTATCCAAACCCGAAATTACTTCTTCGTCAATATTTTCACGGTTAAGCGGAACCCCGATTAATATAAGTATTTTGGATACGTTTTCGGGAGTAACATCCAAATTATTCTTTATTAAACCCTCAACCAGTCTTTCGCCGACACTATTCTGCCTAAATTCTGCTTCGGGAATTAAAGATAACACTTCACTTATTTTCTTTTCATTGTCGGAGTTACGTTTTAAACCCATAACTCTTAAAGCATCAAAAGTTGTTTTATAGGCGTTACCTTTTGGTGTATTTTTTCTGAAACATCTCCTGGCATCTTCTGTCATTTTCTCTCTTCTGAGCCTTAATTCCTCAGGAGAAACATACTCGAATACAGGTTCATTTGCAGGTTTTTGGGGGCTCTCATAAATAAAAATACTTGTCTTTTTTAAATGAGCAACTTCCTCTTTTGTTAAAAGTCCGTCTTTTTCCATTATAGAAACGAGATAGCCATCCGAAGCAGCACTGTACTCGGGATGTTGCGTCCTGAAACTGTCAATTTTTCTTTGAACCGCTCCTATATCCATTTTAAAAACTCCGGTCGATTATTCTTAGTATCTATAAAGGAATTATTATTCCCCCACGATGGATATAACGGCAATTTTGTTCTAAACTTTAATCCCTTTTCGGAAATACTAACAAAAATTTACAAATTATTTAAAATTTTTTCATTTTATTTTAGTAACCGATACTTCTCGGGACATATTTTCCGCGGCTGTTATAACCATAATGAACCTGCTGACCGCCAATTGAAGTCGGAGCATAATTACCGTGAGAATTATAGCCGTATTGAATCTGCTGACCGCCAATAGAGGTCGGGACATACTCTCCATGCGAGTTGTAACCATAGCGGATTTGCTGACCGCCGACAGACGTTTGCACATAATCTCCGTGTGAATTGTATCCGTACTGAATTTGTTTACCGCCTATTGAAGTTGGTACATACTCTCCATGAGAATTATAGCCGTAATTTATCCTGTCTGAACCGTATGATACCGGCACATACTGACCGTGTGAGTTATAACCGTATTTAATATCCGTTGCAAAAGTGGCAACCGCACAAAAAAATACAAGTAACACCGAAATAATAAATTTTTTCATTTCCATACTCCTTTAAATTTTATCTGTTCGCAAACAAATTTGCAAAAAGTGACAGGATCGGGTGTTCCGAATTGTAGTATAAAATTGCGTCTTCTTCAACCCGTTCCGATTCGGATTTTTCCATTACTCTTCTGTTGTGTTCCATAATATCCTGAAGCATTTGTTCCCGCATTTGAGAACGCTTTACAGCTTCCATATGCCTTTCTTCCTTAGTTAAGCCGTCATTATTTTGGTAAGGCGGGTCAGTTTTAAGTTTGTTATCTTTTATCAGGTTCACGATTTCTGCAAAACCCTTGACCTTCAATTCAACAGAGTTGTAGATTTCCTCATATTTACCTTTGCCAAAGTATTCGGCTTCAGTTTTACCGTCTAAAAAATCATTACCGTATAACAACGAATTAAACCACAAGATTTGCTTAACGGATAAATTTTTTCCTGCTATATAGCCAATATAAGAAGATAAATCAAATAAGTTTTCTTCAGGTATAGTAGGAAGTTCAACCCCCATTTCTTTTGCTCTTGCCTGTATTGCCTTAAAACCAAAGCCTTTTGCCGTCATATTCCAATGTATAAAACTTACATTTGGAATTTTGGTAAATACTGACTTAAATTTTTCCAGAGTTAATTTTTCTGCCTGCTCTTTTGAATTTCCTTCTAAATTGTCCGCAATGTCAAATCTGTAACCTTTATCATTTTTGGGATTATAAATTAAAATACAGGAAATTTTTGGAGCAGAACCTGAACCGTCGTAAAAGCCGCTACTCGCATAGTGTATGAAGTAACAATCATCTCTGTTTAATAAATTTTGTAATTTGTTATCCATATTATTATTATATTTTATCCGTGTGTCAAATACGGACATATAAAAAAGCCCCTGAAGAATCAGAGGCTTTTTGGAAATTATTATTTTATCTGTTTTTTCTTTTTATTTTTTGCCTCTTCAAATTGAGCCAGAACCGACGGACTGTTTTTTGTGAGCTGTTTGATAGACAAATCTTCCGCTTTGTCATTTGCAAGTCGTAAATTATTTTCAGATGAAAGCAAAGCCTTTTTTGTCTTTTCCAGGTGCAAAATGGTTTTGTCTATTTCATCTATCGCTTCTTTAAAACGACGGCTGGCGAGCTCATAATTCTTTGCAAATTTATCTTTGAAATCATAAAGAGCATCTTCAAATCTTGCAACATCAAGATTTTGAGTACGTATCACAGCCAGCTCTTTTTTATACTGAATTGAATTTGTTGCTGCATTCCTCAAAAGTGTAATTATCGGGATAAAAAATTGAGGTCGTACAACATACATCTTTTCGTATTTATGCGATACATCAACAATTCCGTTGTTATAAAGTTCACTTTCCGGTTCTAACATTGATACAAGTACCGCATACTCGCATTTCTTTTCATTGCGGTCTTTGTCCAGTTCCCGGAAGAAATCTTCGTTTTTCTTTTTGGTCGAAGTAGTATCAGCTTCATTTTTCATCTCAAACATTATTGAAATATATTCATTGCCGTCAGGGTCATAATCTCTGAAGATATAATCCCCTTTGCTGCCTGTTTTTGCATCATTATCTTTTTCAAAATATGCACCGTTGAAGCCTGTCGGACGAAGTTGATTAAAGGATATTTCGCAATGCTGCTCTAAAGTTTCACCGAGCATTTTTGTTGATAATTTCGCCTTAAAATCCTTATAGCGGGCAATTTCTTCGTCTTTACACTGCAATTGGATTTCATATTTTTCTTTCAAGTTTTGCGCTTTTATCTGAAATTCTTTTTCGCCCAAATCTTTTTCGCCTTTGAGTTTAAGAAGTTCGTTATCCTTTTTGACAATTTCAGCATCCTTTTTGCTTATAATCTCATTAATTTCAATTTGCTTGTCTTTGCTGAAAGAATCCAATTTATTCTGAAGTTCGGCTATTTTTTTATCCTTTTCCGCTTCGGTTTCTTTTACCGCAGAATCTTTGGATAATTTTTCAGTTTCAAGTTTTGCTTTTAAATCAGCAATTTCTTTTTCTTTTTCACTCAATTTGTCGTTATAATCTTTTTCAGCTTCAAGTTTCACAACCTGAAGTGCGCTTTTTTTATCCTTTTCAAACTGAGCTTCTCTGTCTTTGAGTTCTTTGCTGAACTCTTCATCTCTGACTTGTTTTACGATAGCAGCATACCCTGCTTCATCAACCTGAAATACCTCATGGCATTTAGGACATTCAATTGTATGTTTTACCATATTGTGTTCCTTTCATAGTTTTAATTATTCTATTTTAAAATATATCTGTACCAAAAAGCCAAATTATGAATAATTTGTCATAAAAATTCTGCATCTGCCGGTACTAATGTGCAGTTATTAAGTTTTTGCTCCGGTTTAAATTCCTGACGGTGACTCTGTATATACCTGTAAATCCGTCTGAAATATTCAATATGGTCATTTGTTACAAATCTTTCGTGGCAATTTAAACAACGGAATTGAATCGTATGGCATCCTGAAAGAACGGAACCTATTGATTTATAAGGGATTAAAACTTCTTCTTTCCCGCAAATAGGGCATTTTTCTTTTGGAAAAAGGTTACTGTCCAGCGTATATCCGCCGAGCCAGATATTTCCGGCCTCCATTTGCATACCCTCTTTAAAATCACGTTCATTGTCAGTCGAAAAGATTTGAGGGTAAATTTCACCCACATTGTGAGTTTGTTTGTTGTCGGATTTTTGAGAGTCCAACTCGCTCTTTGAAATGAATTTAGGCATCTTTTGCCTCCTTTCGTTATTTTGTGTACTTTTCTCATAAAGGCGACAAAGTTAAAGGCTCATCGTTGATGATGAGCCTTTTTATATTTTCTCATCATCCAAGCTTTAGCACCAAACTTAAATGGTTGCTGTGTAGTCAACGGGCTTGTCCCTCGTACACTCTTTATGAGTATTTTTATTTTAAACTATGTATATGTCAAAATAGGACATACAAGTTTTATGCTGCTGCCGGCAACGGGTTTGAAAGTTTATTAATCAGTTTTTCAAGGACATTAAAATCGTTTGCATCAGGCAGCACCGTTTTTACAAAAGATACATTGTAGTCGGTTACGACTTTTAAGTATCTGTTGTTATATCTGACATAAAAAATTCTTGAAAACTTTTCAAAACTTTCGCTGACCTGAACACATCTGTCAGCCATGATTTCTTTCATAACTTTCAGCGGATTAAATTCGCTGAGTCCGTATCTTTGTTCTGCTCTGATTTGAGAATGTTATGCCATAATTTTTACTCCTTTGCTGTTCTTAAACTCTTTACATTCTCATAGTAAAACCCTATTGTGTCAAAAATGGACACAGTTAAGGTTAAATTAAATATTTTTTATTTTAAAAGGTTATTACATCTGTTCCAAAACTTCTCTCAGGAGGTTTTTATAAGTATCTTTCAACTCCTGTGGCTCAAGGATTTGAACATCTTTTCCCCAGCGGAAAAGGAACCAGCAAATTTCATAAGCACCGCCGGCTTCAAAGGTTACTGTTGTTGTGCCGTCGTCATTCGGTATAATTTTCTGATTCGGGTGCAGACTGTAGTTTTCAATAATATCTTTCACCTTTTCTGAAAACAATAGTTTTATTTTCATAGGCTCTCTGTCCTGAAAAGCACCGAACGCTTTTGAGAGGTGTTCCTGCAAATCAAAAGTTTCGTCTTTATCAAAATATTCGTTTGTAACCCTCGTATTTTGCATTTTATATAATAGGAAGTGCTTATAAATATCTTCGTTTTCATCTTTTGCAACAAGATAGGTGTATTCACTATAAATAACTGCATAAGGTGCGACTTTTCTCAGTTTTTCTTCACCCTTTTTATTTTTGTACCTAAATGTCAGATATTTTTGAGCCAAAAGCGCTTCCGAAATTTTTGCCATTGTTTGAGGGTCAAGTTTAATTTTTGGTGCCTGATGCACAGCATACCCCTGAACCTCCAACAAATCAGAAACATCATCATTTATTGCCATTGAATTTGTTGTGATTTTCATTTTTTGTATAATACCGGGAAGCAGGTCACATCTGTTTGTATAGTTTTGGCTTTTCATATATGATTGGCAATCTTCAAGCGTTGCAATCTCATCAGCGCTAAAAGCAGTAATCCTGTCCAGTGTTCCCCGTTTTAATCTCCACTTTTTTATTCTTGAATCAGGATTCGGGACTTCCTCCACTTCAAAAACATCGGAAATAATATCTTTAATGCGCATAGCGGTTCTGCGGGACACGCCTAATTCATCCTGAATCATCTGAATAGAATAACCCAG
>DBXD01000081.1:18984-36191 GCA_002309425.1 Cyanobacteria bacterium UBA1221 | reverse complement strand
ACAAAGAAAAAAGTTAAAAAAGAACCAAAATCAATAAACGTTTTCCCGGTATTTTGGGCTAAAAAATCCCCGAAAACCGAGAATAAGAAAAAGCCTGCTAAGAAATTTGTAAATCAGTCTTATACAATGAAACCCGTAAAGAAACGGAGCGGAATATCTTTGTTTTGGCTGCTTGTCGGAATTACATCTTTTATATCCCTTATACTTATCGCATCGATTTTTGTTGCCAGTATTTTATAAATAAAACTTGACACAGAGCGGATTTTTATTAAAATTTACATTATGAAAAAGGTTTTTGTATATTTATTTTTTATCTTAATGGTGTCGTGTTTTGCTGATACAGTAAATGCCGCATTATACGGCAAGTCTGGCTTTGTGCCGATTCAGGCTCCTAACTATGTTCAGTTTTACGATATAGATACAACGGAATTTTCGGCAAGATTTAAGCCGGTAAGCGCCGAAAAGGAAAAGACTTTGTCCGGTACGATAAAAGAGGCATATAAGAAAATTAAAAAGATTGAAAAATATATTAATGAAAGAAATTTTGAAAAAGCGGTAAGCGTAGATACTAATTTTTTGCCGGCACATGTAAAGTATCTGAATTATTGTATAGATAAAAGCAATTATCATTGCGCCCTGAATGAAATAATCACATTAAAACGTATTAATTCGGTTGACAGGGTTCTGGATGATGAGGTTATTTCCTATAAATTAGGTATGCTTTATTATGTGAACAAAAACTACCAGGCAGCCTTAACGTATCTTTCAAATTTTGCAAATAATAAAGACCAATCGGATGAAAATTTGTGGTATGTCTTGGGTGACGTGTATCTGAATTTGAAAAATTACGAGGCAAGTATAGATTTTGCAAAAAAAATCCCATCAACCTCCGTAAATTATCTTTCGGCTCAAAAGGTATTATACAGCGATTATATTGCAACGAATAATATTTCTGCGGCAAATGCATGTGCAAGAGTTCTTGTCCAAAGAGAACCCGTATCTGCAAATTATTTTAAGCTGGCAGATTCTACTCGGGGAAATGATAATGAAAAACTTGCAATTTATTACAGAGCAAGAAAATTAGCTTTAGACGAGAATAATTTGTCAAGCCTTGCTGCTGCAGACGGCGGTATTGCGTTGTTAGAACAGGCAAGAATTGATAATGCCATGAAAACATTAAAAGGGTTTGTTGTAAAGCCGGACTGGCAGAAAATTTTAAGTGAAGTCGGTGCAATTACCGAACCGATGGAACTCAGCAACAGACAGGCAAACTTTTTTAAATCTACAAATTATTGTATCCAAAATTTTAGTGACCGTGATTTAATAAAATGTTTTGAACATGTGAATAGTGAAGAAGAAAAAGCCTCAAATGAAAAATTGGAGCAGTATAAAAGAGCCTACGAGGAGCAGCAGAGAGAGTATGAGATGATGCGTCGCCAGCAGGAATTTTTGCAGCGGACATATTATAACAGAATGTATATGGATGAATTTTATTATATGCGCCAGCCGTATAACTACTTTTACGGAAATCTTTGGTAGATGCTGGTAAAAACTTTAATTTATAAAGTTATCATCTTAAAAATATTGCAGATATAGTTATTATTGACGGCCGGCGGGTCTGATTAAAGTAAAGTCATTGACTTTTGAATATGTAAGTTATAGAATATGGTGTTGTAAAGGGGTTTGTGATATGGAAGTAAGAAATAGTAGAATTTTAACTTTACTTGAAGAAAAAACAGGAACATTTGGGGACAGAATAGCCCTTGGGATGAAAGGTCCTTATGGCTGGAAAGAGTTTACCTACAGAGGTATCGGACTTCTTGCAAGAAAGGTTGCAAGATATTTAATAGAAGATTTGGGAATAAAAAAGGGAGAATGTCTGGCTATTCTCTCTGAGTCAAAACCCGAATACGGAGCATGCTTATTTGCTTCCGTCTTAACCGGTACTGTTACGGTTCCGTTAGATATTAAGCTTTCTAAGTATGAATTGCAGTCAATTTTATCAGACTGCTTGCCGTCGATTATGCTTGTTTCTCAGGAATACCTGAATACTGCATTGGAACTGCAAAAAGTAATTCCTTCTATTAAGCATATATTGATGATTGATGAACATGCAAACAATGACAGCATAGTAAATATTTATAATCTGCCTGACAAATTTGATGCAACATGGCGCCAGAGAAGTTCAAAATCCACTGCGCTGATTATATACACATCAGGTACAACGGGGGCTCCAAAGGGTGTTGAAATTTCATTCAGAAACATAAATGCTCAGCTGGAAGATTTGTCGGAAGCGGTTGCTGCGATTTTGCCAAAGGGTGAAAAGATAAATATACTGTCAATCCTGCCGATGAATCATTTATTTGAAATGACGGTAGGCTTCTGTACGTTCCTGAATTTCGGGCATTCCGTATATTATACTTACAGTCTTAAACCAAAAGACATTACAGGTATAATGAAAGAAAAGAAAATTCAGTTTATGATTGTTGTACCTGCATTTTTGAAACTGTTAAAAGCTGGCATGGAAAAAGAAATCAATGCAGCATCACCGTTTATTAAATGGTTGTTCAGGCTGATGTATCATGTTGCAAAGTTTGTTCCCTCATACGGAATCAAGAAAATTCTGTTTAAGCAGATCCATGACTCATTAGGCGGCGAATTTATCGGATGTATATCAGGCGGCGCTCCGTTAGATTTAGAAGTGGCTGATTTCTTTGAAAGAATTGGTATTAAAGTATATCAGGGTTACGGACTTTCCGAAACAAGTCCTGTTGTATCAGTAAATATTGACAGGCGCAACAATCTTGCATCTGTCGGACATCCTCTAAGGCACTTTGAAGCAAAAGTTGATTCTTCGAACGGTGAATTACTGTTAAGAGGTCCGTCTGTTATGAAAGGTTATCACAATCAGCCTGAATTGACCTCTGAAGTAATCGATTCTGATGGCTGGCTTCATACCGGTGATATTGCTCATATAGACAGATACGGGCATCTATTTATAACGGGCCGTATAAAAAACATGATTGTCTTGTCGGGCGGTAAAAAGGTATTTCCTGAAGAAGTTGAGGCTGTTTTGGAAAAGAGTCATTATCTGTCGGAAGTCTGTGTGCTCGGAACTTCAAGAAGTTTTGGTTCAAAAGACGGTACGGAAGAAGTTACGGCAGTTGTTGTTCCTAAAGCGGAATTATACAATTCATATTCTGAGCAGGATATTGACAGAATGATTAAACTTGATATAAAGACATTGTCAGACCAACTCGCTCATTATAAGCGTCCGACAAATGTTGTAATATCAAAAGAGGCTCTGCCTAAGACAACTACGATAAAAGTTAAGCGTAAAGAGGTTAAAGAGCTCTTAAAATTGTAATAATAAAGGAGAGATGATATAAAGGGTCTTTATTGACCCTTTTTTATTATCAGCATATTCACTCATCTGAAGTATTGCGACTTTATTTGAAAAATGGTTTAATTTACCTGTAACACAATAGGGAGAATATTATTTAATGTTAAAATATTTTTTAGGTTCATATATAGTTACGGCAGCAGGTTTAATCGGTGCATACTTATGGGGAAACCACGTACATCCCGGGAGCGGGTTTCAATGCGTATTTATTGCACTGGTTTTGGGCGTGCTGGAAGTGAGTTTGTCTTTTGATAATGCAGTTGTAAATGCGATGAAACTGGAAAAAATGTCAGAAGTCTGGCGGCACAGATTTATTACCTGGGGTATCGCAATAGCGGTATTCGGTATGAGATTTTTGTTCCCGATATTGGTTGTTGCCATATTTGCAAAACTCAGTATGTTGGAAGTCTTTAAGGTTGCTACAACAAATGCTGACAAATATGCAGGGTATTTGCATCAGACGCATGCCCCGATAGTTACGTTTGGCGGAATGTTTTTGATAATGTTATTTTTCAATTATTTCTTTGACCATAAAAAAGATGTGCATTGGATACGTCATATAGAACAGCCTCTTTCGACCTTAGACCATATGAGAGGAATAGAAATTGTTCTGAGTTTGATTTTGCTGATATTAACTCAAAACTTTATACCCGATGAGCAAAAAGTCCATGTCTTAATTGCAGGACTGAGCGGTATTATAACGTATTTGGTTATTGACGGGTTTACACATTTCCTGGAAAAGCATGAAGAGATGCGGGCAGCATCAAGTGCCGGAAAAGCTATTGGGTGTACCGGACTGATAAGTTTTATTTATCTGGAATTAATAGATGCATCATTCTCGTTGGACGGGGTTTTGGGTGCATTTGCTCTCAGTAAAGATATAATTATAATTACAATAGGTCTGTCAATCGGTGCAATGTTTGTCAGGTCGTTGACTATATTACTTGTTGAAAAGAAAACTTTGGCACAGTTCAGATATTTGGAACACGGTGCGCATTGGGCAATCGGAGCTTTGGCATGTCTTATGCTGGTTTCTACCGTCAGGGAAGTCCCGGAAGTTATTACAGGACTGATAGGTTTAGGCTTTATTGTTGCGGCATTTATATCTTCTGTCGCTCATAATAAAAAAATGAGTAATATGATTGCTGACGGGGACACTAAAAATGCTTAAAAACCCTCTTGTCACCTTTATAGTCACTTCTTATAATTATTCAAAGTATATTGAAAAAGCTCTTGAAAGTATAAAAAATCAGAGTTACGCAAATTTTGAAATTATAATTGTAGATGACTGCTCTGAAGATAATTCCGTTGAAATTCTTGAGCATTTTATTGCATCAAATCAGGATTTAAGAATAACGCTTATTACTCATGACGAAAATAAAGGGCAGCTTGAGTCAATGATTGACGGATTAAGGATTGCTCAGGGCGTTTTTGTAAGTTTTGTTGATTCGGATGATGTTTTATTAAAAGATTATGCAAAAGTTCATACGGATGTCCATTTGTCTGCAAGTGTTGCTTTTACATCATCTCAAATGATAGAAATTGATGAAAATGATGAAATCCATACAATGTATTCAATTTCTTCCCCTCATTCTGAGCAGCCGGAAACGATTGTTAATATAAATGATATTTTGAATAATGATATTGAAAATGTAAAATTTCATAAGGTCAGAAACAGGCGCTTTGGCGGCTGGTATTGGTCTCCTAACAGTTCGGCAATGTACCGAAAATCAGCGTTAAATATTATTTTGAATTATAAAAATCCCGAAAAATGGAGAGTTTGTCCGGATAAATTTTTATTTAATCTTATGAATTTGATTGGCGGCTCGATTAATATAGAAGCCCCGTTGATTGCTTATCGCAGACACAGTCATAATGCCGGCGGTTCAGGTCATATTGTCGGAGATGCTAAGTATCCGTCTGATAAAACAACACTAAATAATATAAAAAATAATATTAATATCCGGCCGGAAACTGTTAAATTCCTTTTAGCATCAAGAGCTGCTGTTGTAGAACAATTTGGAACAAGAGGACTTATAAAATTGTTGTTAAAAGCTGCTTTTATGTAGTATTATAGTTATATGCAGATTTTTTCACCAAACATGTTAAAGACTTTTGAAGAATGTCCGAAAAAGTATGAGTTTCGTTATATCCAAAAACTCAGCGTTCCTCAGTCTGCAAAAATATTTGAAAAAGGTAAGAAAATCCACGCTCTTGCTCATTATTACCTGAAGGGTGATGATATAGAAAAGTTTATTCCAACTTTATCATCGGAAGAGTCTGAAATTTGGCAAAGGTTGTTTAATAATGAATATTTTCAGAAAACATATGTAAATTCAGAGTACAGTTTGTCCGCAAAAGTCGGAGATTACTGGATTGGCGGAAGGTTAGATGCTTTTATGCGCTCTGATAAGAATTACTTTATTCTTGATTATAAAACCGGTTCTGTCCCTCAAAATCCGTCAGAGGATTTCCAGACGATGATTTACCTTATCTGTGCGGATGAAATTCTTAAAAAGGGATGGGGAAATGATTTTACTTTGAGTTTTGTTTATATAGATTTAAAGAATAATAAAAATCATTTGATTAATTATGATAATCCCAAAAGGCTTGATTATAAGTCAAAAATTACTGAGGAGTGCAAAAAAATTACAACCACCCGAAATTTCTCAAAAAATCAGAGTCGTTGTAATTTTTGTGAATATTCTAAATTTTGTTTATAATACCTTTTGGTTATTTGTCCATCATTTTGTTTACTATTTTCCCAAATAAGGATTTGTTTATCTTATCCATTTTTTCATTAACTTTACCGGACTTTGTTGAAAGTCCGAGTTCTGCACCCTCCGGGGAGTATAGCAGAGCTCTTACTGCTGCTTCCGAGCGTTCTTTTTCCGTATCGTATTCATCTCTGATTCTTGTAAGTTCACAATGGTCAAGGAATTTTCCCCCGCAGTTATAGCAATCGTCAACAATGATATTTCCGTTAACACTTGTATGATTTTTTACCATATTGCTGCCACAAGCAGGACATACCCTTACAGCATCTTGTTTCGGCTTTACAAGATAGGGTTTGCTTTCCATTTGGACAATCATTTCATCCAAAACCTCATCAGGTTCGTCAAAATATTGAAATTCTCTGTTATCAAAAAATATCCCGCCGCAGCCATCCAAGCATATATCAACGCTAAATCCTGTTTTAGGGATAAAAATTTTTTTCATTTTTGTACCGCAAGCAGGGCAGTTAATTGTATCATGTGTATCAGCCATAACAAAACCTCCATAATGTCTGTGTGATTCTATCATATTTTTTTTATTATTGTCAATAATTATATATGTAAAACAGCTTCAATAGCAGAGGTCATACCTCTTTCATCCGCAATGTTTTTACCTGCAATGTCAAAAGCCGTACCGTGTCCGGGAGATGTTCTGATTATATCCAGTCCGATTGTCATATTTACCGCATTATAAGAAGCAACCGTTTTAATGGGAATTAAACCCTGATCGTGGTATGTCGCAATATAGCAATCAAATGGAGGCTTTTCATCTCTTAAGTATGCCTGTCCTGCATTTACAAATAACGTATCAGACGGCAGAGGTTCTGTTATTGAAATTCCCGTATCTTTTAACTCATTTACGGCAGGCCTCATGATTGTCTGTTCTTCTTTGCCTAATATTCCGCATTCACCTGCATGCGGATTCAGACCGCATAATGCAAATTTTGGAGAACTTATTTTGAATTTGTTTTTAAATACCTCACTTAAATTTTTTACTTTGTTAATTATGATTTCTTTTGTAATATGTACTTCTTTTAACGCACAGTGCCTTGTCAGAAGAAGAACTCTGAACTCCCCCGCAACAAATAGCATTTCTGCCTGCTGATTGCCATAAGCAAGGCTTTCGTTTAAAATTTCAGTTTGTCCGTTATACGGGTATCCTGCCAGGTGCAGTGCACTTTTTGCGACAGGTGCTGTAACAATCGCTTTTGGCCTTATTTCACAGGCTTTTCTTAAACACCGATAAGAAAACTCTCCGGAATTGGCACTAATTTTTCCCGGTGTGATTTCCCCTTCAAAAGGTACTTCAATAATTTCAAAGTCCTTGTCAAGTTTTCCGTAAAAGTCTAAAATTTTGCTGTTTGAAATAATAACAATATTTTCGGAATCAAAGCATAGCTTATTAAGGGCTTTTATAGTAATTTCAGCCCCTATTCCGTTAGAATCTCCCGTAGTAATAACAATTTTATCAGAATAATTACTCATGTTTTTCAAAATATTTTAAAATATCAATTAAAGTATTTGAACTGCCCAAATTTCCGGATTTTGTAACAATCCATCTTGAATTATAATCAAGACTCAGTGCAATTGCAGGTGAAACTTCGTCTATAAGTTTAAGCTGCGTAGCACCGATTGCTCTGCAGCACTTGTATGAAGTTTCCCCTCCCAGCAGTACAAGTAAAGACTCTTTCTTTTCGGAAACTCGTTTGGTTAACTCAGAAAGAAAATCCGTAATCATGCAAGCCAGCTTATCTCTGGTTAATTCAGCATCAAGCGAGGTGTCTGAAAATCCGTCAAAATTTCTGACAATATTTGAGGTGTGTACGACTACAATGTTATTTTTACCAAGATTTGCAACAATCCTCTCAACCAGTTCTTCTGACACGCCTGATAATATTGTTTCCATATCAAGCGTAACAATAATACTGTTATTCTCAAATTCGTCCGAATTCTCAAAAGCCCGGATTTGAGATTCTGTTATTTCCGTTACACTTCCTGAAATTACAAGTTTGGGAAGTTCCGGTATTTCATCAGCCATTACTTTTGGATTTAAATCCGAAAACCATAGATTGCTTAGGGCTCTTGCGGTTGCCGCAGTCCCAGCAGGCAATATTTTATGCTCAGATTTATTTATTGCAAGAACAACCTGTTCAATATCCGTTGTAGAAACTGCATCGGCTACAATCAGTTTCTTGCCGGAGGCAATAAGCTCATTAAGCTTTTGTAAAATGGGCCCGGCACCTTTCATAACTTCTTTCAGGCTCAATGATGCGACTATATCTTTGTTATTTTCGCCCGCTTGTTCCGTAAGCATTGTTGGCAGATGTGATTCTCTAATAGGGGAAAACGGGTCTCTTGCCATTTCTGTTCTTTCAATAGGTACCCCTCTAAGCAAGTGGTATCCGCCTACAGTAACCCTTCCCTCTGCCGGAAATGCAGGTATAATAACTGCCGCATCCCATCCGAGAATTTCCAGCATGCCAAGTGTTTCTACGGCAATGTTGCCCCTGATTGTGGAATCAATCTTTTTGAAAAAATAGTCAGGACTAAACTTATTAGCCATTTTTTCGGTAATATACTTAACTTTTTCGTATGCTTCATTTGGCTCGATATTCCTGGTTTCTGTTGAAATAGCCCACGTTTGGGCATCATTAACATCCAAATTATCAACTTCATCACTCAGTAAAATCTGGGTATCGGAACCGTGCAGATGAAATTGCAGAGATGAATCATTAGCCCCCGTAAGGTCATCCGCAATGATGCATGCAATACTGGAATCTATTATCATAACACTTCCGCATCTCTTTTGGAACCAAGCAGTCTTATATTATTTGCGACTATAATATATCTGGCTCTGTCTTCTCCGGAAGCTTTGTCCTGCCACTTATCCTGCTGGATTCTGCCGTCAATGGCAACAAGGATACCTTTTTTAACATATTCCCCGGCAAATTCCGCCTGCTTGTCCCAAACATCAACATTAAACCAATCCGTTACTTCTGCTTTCGTTTTCGAATCCCAACGATTAACGGCAACCGAAAAATTTGCTTTCGTTTTACCGGATTCAAAATTTTTAACTTCAGGATTGCGGCCAACCCGGCCAACTATAACAACTGTATTCATAAAACCTCTTTTTCAATATCTACAAGTACATATTACAATAAAACTGTATTACTTTAAACATGTATTAAGTAATTTTACAAATATTAAACTTAACAAATCTTAATAAAACCACATAAAAAAGGCAATTATTTAATCATTATATACTTTATATATATGTAAAGAGATGAGAGAGAGAGTATAATATGTTAGCAAATCCGGGACAATCACAACAATTTGGTACATTAATTAAGAAAAGACAAAACAAAAATCAAGACAACGCAGAGTTTGATCTTGCTTCTTATAAGTTTATCGGCAAAAAAGACCGCAGAATGCGTTTTAATACATCGAAAGATCCGATTTATTACATATTTGATTGTATAGAAAACAGACCGATAAAGACATTGGCAAAAGAATTTGTAAAGGATACATTTTTTGATATAGCAAAATTTGTGTCAAAGGCTGTTGGATAATTAAAGCGTAAGGACGTTAAGGAAATTAGGATAAGGACAAACCCGAAGGCCGCTTCGGGTTTTTAGTTTAATAAAAATACTTTATTCGGAGAATCTTCTTTTATTTTTCCAAATAATTTTCTTTTTTTTGATGTGGTTATGTATAAATGATATTTTGCTCGGGTAACGGCAACGTAGAGCAATCTTAAATTTTCGGCAATAATATCTTTTTTTAAAATCTCGGATGTTTTTGTTTTATAAGCGGGATTAAGGGCCTTGAGTTCTTCTGAAAAATCAGCAGATACGTATTTCAGGTCAGCAAAATCTATGGGAAGATTTCTTTCAGACATTTCCGGCAAAAATACAGTATCAAATTCGTCTCCTTTTGATTTGTGCAGGGTCATAACCTGAATTTTCCCCTCAAGAATTGATTTATCGTTTTCATCTTCTTCCGAGAAAAATTTAAAACCGCTTAGAGAATTCCTTTTTGCAAGTTCTCCGAGACGTTCAATAATTTCTGAGTACCTTGTAGTGTCATAACTTAATCTTTTTATAAGCGTGGAAATGAGGTATATGTTTGATTTTTCTATTTCGCCGGAGTAGTAAAACAGCCCTATTTTTATGGCAAGTTCATTAACTGTGTAATGCGGCAGATTTATCCAGTAATTTATATCCCACAGGAATTGTGCAAGTCCGCCCGCATCGTCAGGTTCTGATTCTGTGAACGGTCGTTTTGCGTTTCTTATAGTGTTTTCAAACCCTATACGATAATGTCCCGATTCCGAAAGAGTTTTGTATGAATCTGCGATTGTTTCGTTATCAAACGGGAACAGTATAATTTTGAGTATGGCATAAATTGTCCGGAAAATAACTTTTTGTTCAAGACATTCGCTTCTTGTTATACATTTTAATCCGCTGTTGTTTATATAATTTGTCCATTCAGTGACTTGTTTATTGTTTCTGACAAGAATACCAATCGTTTGTTTTGGATTTTTCCTGAGTGCATTTTTTATTTCTTTAAGAATATATATTCGTTCTTCTTGTTCGGTATCTAATATTTCCGTATGGAGTGCGTTTACGCTAATCGGGTTTTTACCGCTGACGGGTTCCATTAAAATGTGATAAAAAGCATTTTTTGTTTCTTCTTTCTTTTCTGACTCTAAGAGTATTTTGTTCGCAAACCTCCATATATCTTCAGTGCACCTTTGAGAACAGTTCATTCTTACGTTTTTGCTTGTCTCTATATATTCTCTGAACCCGTTAACATCGGCGTTAGTGAAGGTCGTTGTAATTGCCTGGTTTACATCTCCGCATCGGATTATATTTTTGTGTTTCCCTCCAAGAAGATTAATCAAACGTTGTTGTAGTGCGGAGGAATCCTGTGCTTCATCTTCAATAATGTAGCGGCAAATATTTTGATAATATTCCCGAATATCGGGATTTTCTTCAAGAAGTCGTACCGCCATAATTAAAATGTCATCATAGTCAATAAGGTTATTGGCAATCAGAATTTTTTGATACTCTTCATAAAAAATTTTGAAAGTTTTAAGCTTTTGAGAGGGCTTTTTCATATTATCGAAAGAACCTCTGCCTATTTTTAATACGGATAATCCTTGTGTAAAATCAAATAAATCTTTTTCGGATACTTTAACTCTTTGGACAACTTCCCGTATAATGCGGTTTCGTTGGGTGTCATCGCATATATCAAAATTTGGCGCAAGCCCCAGTCTTTCAAAATTAGAGTTTTCTTTTAGTATTCTTAGAGCAAGTCCGTGTATTGTACTTATGTAAGGTAATTCCGCCGTATCCTGTTTGATTGATTTTATGCGTTCACGGAAATTTCTGGCGGCAGATTCCATATATGTCATAACAAAGATATTTTGCGGATTTATTCCGCTGTCAAGCATTTTTATAATCAGAGCCAGCAGAATTGTGGTTTTCCCCGCTCCCGGTACGGCGGATATTGCCATTTGCCCGCTTTTATATTCAAGCACCGGCTTTTGGTCATCTCTCGGGGTAATTGTGAAAATTTTGCTTTGTAGAGTTTTTGCTTGTTCTTCTTTTGTTTTTATTATGATATGTTTTTCAATCCCGCCGAAATTCTCAACTCCGTTTCCGTCGAACAGGGAAGAATATGCATATATGTGTTCCTCTGCACATAATGCTAATTTTCGCAGAATTTTTGCTGTTTTTTCCTTCCCCAGTTCAATGTTATCATTGATTGTGTATTCCTCCTTGTTCCACCCCTTTTGGAATACCCAGGCATTATATAACGGCCCTGTATCGGCTTTAACCCATTCGTTATTTGATATATCAAGCCAAAATTGATATTTTGTCCGGATTTGATTGTCGATAATTTTTTGCGGGGTCGCTATTATAATATTGTTCTGTTTAATATCCAGTATGGAATAGGGATTCTCTGATATTATAGAATTTTCAATTTGTATTATAATATCTTCTTTATGCTCGGCAAAAATAGAACCAAAGACTTTTTCAAAATCTTCAAGCTGTTTTATGAAAAAATTGAACTTTGTAATTTCCGCAGAGTCATATTCCGTAACGGTAATAAGGTTTTTATAAATTTCGTAGGCTTGTTCTGATAATTTTGTTTTAGCCGGAAGTTCATTTCCCAGCATGTTTATAAGTTTATTATATCTTTCCGAATAATCGCTGTTTTCAAACTTCCAATCAATCAGCGTTTTCGTTTTATCAAAGTTTAAAAGGATTTCTCTGCAGTATTTCAGCGGGATGTTGAGGCAATTTACAAGAATGGAGCGAATATCAAATTCGGTAAGTTTGCTTTTTAGTGCAGTTGTAAGTTTCATTATATTTATGCAGGACAGTACAAGTCTGTTTTGGATAAGCTTTTCGCTGCCTGTCAGAAAAAGCGGGTTTACAGATTTTGGCAGATTATCTTTAAGCGTAAACTTAACCATCTCATCCACAACAGGAGTGATGATAGCAATTTCTGAAGGGCTGATGTTATTTTTTACAAGCAGATTTATTTCATTGCATGCGAGTTCAATCATTTTGGATCTTTTGGAAGGCGCTGATATGCTAAAATTTTCAAGAGGAGTCTTTTTATCTTCCGTGATGTTTGTATAAAGATTCTCTGCATCATATCCGAGCAGGGTTTTTGTTTCCAATGTTTTGGCAGATTCCCCAAATAATTTCTCAAATTCCCAGGTGGCGGTTTTTGAAGCACTGAGGTATCCTATACGGCTTGACCCCTTTCTGTCAAAGGCAATAGCCCAATCCTTTAATTGCGGGCGGAGATATTCAATAAAGGCATAACATGCAGGTGTGATTTCATCTCCGTCATCAAGTATCAGGTATTCTGTATTTTTGAAATAGTCGGAGTTTTGGTAAATATGCTTGAAAAGCAGTTCCTGTCTGAGATAGTCAAAATCTCTTAAAATTAATGTTTGTTTAAGAAATTTCTTCAATGCAAGTTTTGCATCATCCGCAAAGGCTTCTTTTAAAACTTTTGTTCTAAACTCAATTTCTTCATCAGATAAATCGTTCTGTACAATAAGAGAGTATCTCCTGAACAGTTGATGCAGCAAGGATTTTTTTGAGTTGTAACCCTTAAACGGGATATCTTTTATAATTTTTTTTAAAATAAATTGCGAAACTTCAAGACCTGTAAGATTAGGTAAAATCTTGGGGTTTGGGGATGGATTTTTGTTTTCAAGAAAAGCCCAGTTATCGTTTATCGTGTTGTAAACAAGCGAAAAGAACGAATGAATACGCAGGGTTTCCAGACAATTAAGGTTAAGTTTATCAAATACTTTTTCAGTAAAGTTATTTTTAGCGTAGGAGTTTTGTACAAGTACGAGAATTTTGGATGCATCGACTCCCGAATTTAAAAGTGAAGCATACTTGTCCGCAAGCAATTCTGTTTTGTCGGAAGAAACCGTTCCGTTAATAATCAATTACGCAATACTCCTTACGTTGTATTTTAGCATAAAAATAAGTGTACTAACTACATATATTAAACTATTGCATTTAAAAAAAATTTAGTCTATTATAATATTGTTAGTTAAATGTTAGTAGTAATAAAAACAGGAGGTACAAAATGGAAGAATTAATGAGCGAAATAGGTTCATCAGCAGGAGAAATTTATAACTATTTGAACGTAAATGGTACTACAACTTTTTCAAAGATGAAAAAAGATTTAGACCTTAAAGGTAATTTCGCAGACTTAGGTCTTGGCTGGTTAGCAAGAGAAGATAAAGTTTCTATCTCAAGAAAAGGAACTTCAGTAAGCGTAAGCCTTAAATAGTAAATGTAAAATAATAAAAAAGCACCTTGAAAGAGGTGCTTTTTTGTGGGAAAATTCAGAAAGCACGGAGAAGTGTCCGAGCGGTTTAAGGTGACGACCTCGAAAGTCGTTGTGGGGGTGACTCCACCAAGGGTTCGAATCCCTTCTTCTCCGGATTTATTGGCTCAGCATTAGCTGAGTTTTTGTTTTGAAGGGATGAGAACTACAAGGCAGAGCCTTGTCAGGTTCGAGCGCGAGTCGGCAGAGAGTGGATGTGTATTTTTCAGGGCATTTGGTGGAAAGGGGTAAATGATTTATGACAGAGAACAGAATAAACTGCTGAAAGTTAAAAACAGTTAGGAAAATAAACAAGTCCGCAACCTTTTTTATTGTTTATTGCGGACTTGCAAATAATATTTCAATTAAATTTTTTATCTGTTATTTTTGAACAAATTTCCTGCTTTGGCCGGAGATACTGAGATCCTTGCTTATAGCCAAATCAATAATTTTATCTACCTGCTCTTTACTCAATTCTGAAACCTTTGTTCCGTCAGCCTTTTGGAAAAGAAACGTCTTTGAATTTGCCCCATAAGTTATTGTTCCCAGACCTTCCATATATACATAGCCACTCCATCCGTTTTGCAGGTCGTCCAGAATTTTGTTTACTCCGGTTCGAATAAAATCCCCCTGCTCTTTTGCAGCACCTGCCTCAAAGTTCATTAATTTGCTTTCAGAATCTTCTTTGAAGTTGTCAAAATTCTTAAATGCATTGTTTCCGAAATTTTCGTACTGTTTGAAGGCATTTTCCTGTGCCTCGAAGAAAGATTGTTCGCTGCCAAAAGGATCCTTAGCTCCAAAAGAACTTCCGCCGAACATTTCGTTGGCTTCGCATTCCATGTTATATCGTTGAACAAGGCCGTTAATCTCCATTTTCAACATATTTGACCAATCTTCTCCTGCGTGTTGTGCGAGAAATTTAGTTATTTCTGCAGAAGCTTTTGTTCCTTCTTTATATTGGATATCAGAGGCATCAACTTTGTTATTTGTATCTTTAAATTCTGCCCAGATAGATTTTTTATCCGGCACCTGCGGGGTTTTTCCATCTGAAAAATTCCCCTTAACTTCCGGAGTCCCGGCTGCGCTTGCATTGATTTTTGATAAATCCATATCTTTAACTCCTTTCTTAAATTATTCCACTCATGACTAAACGACAAAAAACATAAATTCTTTAGAAAAATTTTTAATAATAATGTAAATATATTATAAATATATAAAATCTTTCACTGTATTTCAAGTGCTTGCGTACCTCTTACTGTAGTTTAAGTTTTGTTAAAACACTTTAGTTTGACTTAAAAGTTTTATAAGGTACCATGGTTACTGATTATGGATTGTAAACGAGTATCTGATACATTACCCTTCAGGGGGTTTGATATATACAATATGACCTCATATGTTCAGGAGCATACTCTGATAAACAGAGGGATTACAACTCTTGGCGGAAGTACAATCCCGCAATGTATTATGTCAAACAATAAGAATGAAGCGCAGGAACGTGCAATTATGGGCGGTATATATTTTATTGCCTCATATCTTACCCCAATACTGCTTATCCCTGTTTATAACAGACATTTTTTGAAGAATAAGGGAATTACAAAAGAATTAAAAGGTGCCGGTGAAAAAATAATTGAGGTTTCTAAAAAATATTTGACTTCTGACGGGAATTTAAAAGAGGGACTTAAAATAACAGCGGAAAAACTTGATAAGAAATCCGGAGGGAATACTTATCAAAAGGCTTTTTCTGAAATATACGACAGATATGATAATGATGGAAAACTAAAAAAAGATTTGTTATCCGTTCACGAGAAAATATTGATGACAGATTTTATAACAACGGCGGCTATGTGGTCTGCTATTCCGTGGATTGCAACGGAATTTACTGAACGTCGTACAAAGAGAAGTGATTTTTCCGCAGGGTTTGAATTAAAAAAAGAAACCCCTCAACAAAAACAAGATTTAAAAAAATCAAAAGGGAAAAAACTCTTTTGGAACGCACTTTTCGTAACAATTCCGGGTATAATTTTTTCAAAAGCCGTAACAAAAGGAATTGCGTTTGATAAGGCTTTATCTGCTTCTTCAAAAAGTATTAAAAATAAGATTTTAGGGAAGATTGCTTCAAAGCCCGAAAAGTTTGATTATGCTTCCGGGACTAATATGTCAAAAGCGATATATGCGGCTATTTGGGTTTTGTCGAGTTTTCCCGCAAAAATTATATCATCTAGAGATGCTAATGAAAGACGGGACAGAGCTCTCAGAGATATCGGATTATTTACAATGTTCTTTGGCGGGGATTTTTTGATTAATAATATAGCGGGGCGGTGTGCCGACAAACTTTTCGGAACAAAGATAATGGAAGATTGCGGAAAGAATCTGAACTTTTTCCAAAAATTCAAATTGGGTTTGAGAAATTTCAGAACTCTTGAGCAGGCAAAAGATATACCTCCGAAAGTTTTGCATAAGACAAAATCAATAGGTGCGGGTCTGTATTGGTTTTCTTTATTAACAAATACCGCATTAATAGGCTTCGGGCTGCCAAAGCTGCTGAATAAATTCCTGCGATATAATATCAGAAAAGAAAATGAGCGAAATATTCAGTCAGCAGAAATTTCCAATTCAGGACAAAAGTATTCGATGCAGGAATTTATGGCACGGAAGTAGTTTTACCATTTTTTAAATATAAAGAACACTGCAAGGATTATAAGTGCAAACCCTACAAGGTAGTTCCAGCGGAATTCTTCTTTTAAATACCACACGGAGAAAAAGCTGAAAACGATAAGAGTGATAACTTCCTGAATAGTTTTTAGTTGTGCGGCGTTATAAACTTCATGCCCGATGCGATTTGCAGGTACCTGAAAACAATATTCAAACAGCGCAATACCCCAGCTGATGAGTATAACAAGCCACAGAGCGGTTGCTTTATGTTTAAGATGTCCGTACCATGCAAAAGTCATGAATATATTTGATATTGTGAGCAGTATAATAGGTGCGAAAAATTTAAACAAAGCATTACCTCCGACATTTATTGTAATACAAACAAGGAAAAAAGTTCTTGACAATCGATGATGTTCTTTATAGAATGGGAAACGTAAGCCGGCATAGCTCAACGGTAGAGCAACGGTTTTGTAAACCGTAGGTTGTAGGTTCGATTCCTATTGCCGGCT
>DBXD01000081.1:18616-18886 GCA_002309425.1 Cyanobacteria bacterium UBA1221 | reverse complement strand
AACAATTGAGTATTGTTGGAGTGGGGGAAGGGTAGCAGCACTCCCTTGGTAGAAATACGAAAATGCTGTTGACAACTGAATATAACTTTGAAGATATTGAGCCTTTGTGGCAGGGCCCCGCACAACAATTGAGTATTGTTGGAGTGGGGAAAGGGTAGCAGCACTCCCTTGGTAGAAATACGAAAATGCTGTTGACAATTAAATAAAACTTTGAAGATATTGAGCCTTTGTGGCGCAGGGGTAGCGCACTCCCTTGGTAAGGGAGAGGCC
>DBXD01000081.1:17586-18534 GCA_002309425.1 Cyanobacteria bacterium UBA1221 | reverse complement strand
GTGGTTCGAATCCACCCCTGCCCAATGTAAATCGGATGATGACATTTGTTAGCATCCGATTTACTTTTTAGTGGGGATTGGAGGAGAACCACATTTGTGGTTCGGAACGAGCGAGCAAAGTGCGAAGGCTTGATTACGAAGTAATTGAAAATTATGAAGTAATCAACCGTAGGCACGTTTAATGCGAGCGAAGTGATTAATCTACCCCTGCCCAAATTAAAAGAGATAGGTACATAATACCTATCTCTTTTAGTGCTTAATATATCAGTAAACTTTGTGTTCATTTACATATATAATTCTCAATCTTTGACATATATTCTTTTAAACCATCTTTCGGCCCTGCCTGTACATATTGTGCCATCATAACATCATCGGGTGTTACATCCTTACCTTTCTTTTGGATATATGAAGCAAATGCCTGTTTTGCAATATCGGCGCACTCATTATCTTTTATCCCCCATTCATGCATTAAATCAGTAAACATTGAAACCCCATATTCATCCTTGTAACTCTTCAGAACGTCTAAAAATATTTCTGACTGAATCGTTTTTACCATTGCAACAGTCTTATCACCTCTGGACGGGCCTTTAATTTGAGAATGAATCGTATCGACAACATAATATGCAGCATATTTTGTATTACTAAAGTCATTAAAACCATCTAGATATTTCTCTGCATCTTTTGATTGTTTAGGTTTCGCCCATGCTGTAACATCAAAATCTCCGCATTTTGTGACTTTACCATCTTTAACAATCACGGTTTTGTCTGCAATATAGTATTCTGTTGTATTATTACCGATTTTTTTCTCTGCCAAACGCAATCCTGTATAAAAACCGTAAGCATCCTTTTTATTTCTATAAATCTCTTCAATTCTTTCGCCGTTTTTATCATATTTAACGGTTTTTTCTTCACAAATCACATGGTCTTTACCCATTACATCGCGAATAG
>DBXD01000081.1:12035-17539 GCA_002309425.1 Cyanobacteria bacterium UBA1221 | reverse complement strand
AATCTTTCACCTTCACCATATTCAAGGTAAATTTTTCGATCATTTTGATCATAGTAAGAAACACTTCTTTCTATTAATTTGCGGTTCTTGCCGAATTCTTCCACTATATGTTTGCCTTCTTCATTAGTGTAGTTGCTATGACCTTCGGCGAACTCACCGTTTTTATAGTGTTCATTAGCCCAGCCACCACGCTCATAGCTAATATCTCTTTGCTGTAATCCGTTGTTATCATACTTTTCATGTATTTTGTTGCCATTTTCCTTATAATCAACAGTTTTTTCTACCAATCCATCAATATCATACTCTTCATGGATGGTTTTACCATCTTCTTCATAATCAACCAATCTTTCCATTAATCCATCATTGTCATATTTTTCGTAGAATTTTTTACCGTTATCCATACCTTTTATAACTTTTCCGACAATCTCGCCGTCTTTATCTTTAATTTCAATAACAGTGTTCCCCCCATCCTGATATTTTAAAAGGAATCCGCTTAAAACACGCTTTTCGTTTTCATCCTCTTTGTATAACTCGACGAATATTTTACCATCCTTTAGCACTGAAGTTTGGGTACGAGAGATTGCATCGTAGTCGATCATATCTGCACATTTGAAATAATAAGAACTACCTTCTGCATACTCTCCGCCAAAAAAATTGTTAAGATAGTCTTCGGAAGCCCAAAAGCCTTCTGTATAGCCATTCCCGACAGGATTCTTAAATGCTACTGTCGTTGGTGTTTCCTCATAAAACATAACCGTAACCTGATTACCTGCTTTATCAGTATAATTATAACAAGGTTCGTCATCGTAATTCCAACTTATTTGTACAGATCCGTCGGCACTCATTTCAGAGCATTTTTCAAGATATTGATTATTTGTAGCTTCTTTTTCAAACGTCATTCTGGCCGTATCATATTGATATTCTTCTCCCATCGCCGTAGTTTTAGCTTCTTTAGCCTTGTCATAATTATCTATAGTTGCGTAAACATAGTTTTCCCGTACACGTTGATCATTCGGATCCCCATGGTATCCTTCCGGAATATTTTTCGTAATATCTTTAGTATATTTATTGTCTGGACTCGAAAGATTTCTTGCAAAATCAATATCATCTCTGCTTAATGTTAAGACATCTCCACCCTCATTAACATTATCGGCAACATTTCTGAACAAAGCAAACTCTGCCTCTGTCATATCCAAGTTATTTGTTGTCTTTGGAATGTAAAGGCCCATACCTTCTTCCCAACTTTCACCATTTTCATAATAACGTGTTTCAGTCTTTTCTTTCATCATAAAAAGGCTTCCATTTTTAGCTTTCCAAGTATCAGAATAAGTCTTTTCAAGCCCAATGCCTTCCTCAATTCTTACGTTGTGTATTGTTCCGTTAACATTAATTTTCACAACAACATAGTTCGCTTCATTTGACATATCAAATCTCCTTTTCCTAAATATTCCCGCATAACCCGAATAAAAATTTCGGTATATCCCTATAAAAAATTTTTTAATTAAGAAATTGCCTTTTTACTTAATAAAACTTCACAAACCCAACAAAACAGAAGTGTGACTCGCAACGTATACGGCAATAAACAAAGATTCTGCTCCTTAGCTGATTCTGCCCAATACTATAAAATGTTAAGCAATGTAAAAAGCGCATAGAGGCTTTGGCAATACTAATTTTGCTAAACGAATAGAAAGCATTTATTTTGGTTAAGGCAATTATATTTCTTATTAATACTTTATATATTTACAAAGGGGTAATATAAAACACAAGGATAGTTGATTATGGGGAATAATCCTACAGTTAAACGTATACTTATGGTCACTGCCGGTATGAAACCGCAAGATATTATTAATTCAGAAAAAGCCAACGAACTGCAAAAAAAATTGGCATACGTTTTTGATGCGGACGGAATTGAAGGATACAGCCAGAGAGAAGCTGACGTATTTAATGCTACATTAATTACGGATAGAGGGGCTAAAGGTATTTCTTTGTTTACAAGGTATCAGGATGGTTCTATAAAAGAGACAAAGCATTCGGCAAAGTTGGATTCTTTTAAATTTGCGCCCGGAGGCGAAGTTAAACCTTATGAAATTTGTACATGTCCAATGTGTCAATTAGGTATAACTCTTGACGGAATTAATACGAATAATCCTGTCACAGAATCCCAAACCACTAAAGGACACGAAGCAGAAATTATAAATTCACCACAATCAAAAAAGAAAGACATTTCGCCCAAAGATTTGGAGGGCTTAACCGTAGTAACAGATACAAACTTTGTCGGCGGCGTTAGTTACTGTTTTGATGAAGAATCAATACAGCTATTAAAATCCCGAATTAATACGCCGGACTCACTATTAGAGTTTAAGGCACCCATTGAAAACGATAAGAATGTCTATTTAGAACCTTTTGGGTATTTTTTCGCAAACAGACCTAATGGAAGTAAAAAACGCCCGCATTTGGGTTTGGATATTTATGTATCACCGTACTCCAGAAAGCCTAAAGAACCGGTATTAATTCAAGCACCCGTAGACGGTGTTGTTATTTCACATAAGCGTGCAAGAAAGGAAGATAACGTAATAGCAAACTGTGTTATATTATTGGGTAGGGACGGAAGAAGATATACATTTGACCACATGGCACGACCCGAGGACTATACGGATTCTATTCCGATGCCGACAGTTGGGACAATCTTAAAAGCGGGAGATCCGATTGGATATGTGGGAAATACCGGAGAAACATCTATGTGGCACCTTCATTTATCGATTATGACGGATGAACAGTTAGAAAAACAAAACACTGATGAATACTGGCAAAAGATCTCATCACAATCTCGTTATAGTAAACTAAAAGGTCAAGTTAATCCCTTAAACCCAGAAGAAGCAGGGCCAATAGCGAATTTTCTAAGTGAATACAGAGGTGGGGAGCTTAACTCGAGCGGAAATTTTAAATTAGAAGAATAAATATTTCACATAATATATTTATAAGAAATAAACTTTTACAAAATTATATATCCTTAAAAACTCTCCTGTTGAAGTTTTATCTTCTCTGCTATTTCTCAACTTGGCGGTAATATTTTTGACTATGATTGTGAAGATTTGTAAATGGGGCTTTTGTAAGGCCTGAGAGGATTTGAACATCTTTTCTGGTTTTTGCATATATTCAGTAGCAAATTATATAATTTATGAGTTTTGTATGAACATACAATTAGTAGAAAGAGGTTACATATGCGAGTATATAATGTAGAATCCGGACGAGAAATTTCGAACCAGAATTTTGAGGCAAAAATAGCGATTAAATTTAATCGTAGATTTAGGAATCGTTTTCCTGAAATAGTGGAAGAAATTACAAATATATTAGATAGTAGGCCCATAGTTAATCGTTTTTGTAAATTATATGATGTTCGTATGAGGGTTAAACTCGGGTCAAATGTAAATTATCCATACTGTCCCGGAAACGAAAGAAAACAATGCAGAATTTTGTATGATGTGAATATGATAAACAATAGTCAGCACCGAAATATTTTTGACAAATTAAAGGACGGCTATTTCGGGATTGTTTTAGGCCGTGGAAAAGATACTCTTGAAAAAGCTGCGACATCGCTGAGAGACAGCCTTATGGATGGCTCTTCCAATTTTTATAAAAGAATTCGTGAATTAATAGAGATTGCAGAAGCTAAAAATAAACCGGTTTTATAGAATACACCGGAATGCGCGAATGTAAATATAAAAAAGTTCGGTGTTAATATTTTAGAAGTTATATTGTTTACCCGACGATATTCCTTGTTTGCCAGAAATATATGTCATCCCCTTTTAATCCGCCCTCAATATCCTGCGGATGCCCAAATTCTTTTTCTACAACAAGTGCATTTTGAGCCACCTTTTTTAGTTGTTCAAATAATTTCTTGTTATTTGATAAATCGTATTTTATGGGGGCCAGATCAATCAATTCTTCATTTTCATTAAAGGTTGCCGTGGGGTATGCCATTTGTATAGAGTCATAAAATAATTCTCCAGTATTTTTGTTATAGGTGAATATATGAGGCTGAATACAACCTTCTTGGACCCACCCTTTGGCTGAATACATTTCTATTTTCAGGTTACCCTTTTTATCATCTGTGTAAAGAGTAAATTTATAATCCGGAATTATCCTCGTTTGGAGTATAATCCCGGGCTTAATATTTTCTTCCGGAATGTTGTATAGCTTTCTTGAATATTTGGCATCGCTTTCGTGCATTGAATTTGTAACAAAATGTATACTTTCAAAAAGTCTTTCGGGGTTCATTTTAGCATAACAGCTTCTATATATGCCTGCAGCGGAATAATTAGGCAGGTCTTCCCCGTTAAAAGCCGAACGTACCATTATTGTCTCTCCATCGATACCATTTGCTTTTAAAATGTTAATAAGCTTATCTAAGGAACCGCTGTTAATATATTCGTCGTAAAATCTGATAAAATCATTCACATCATTTGCCTTATATCCGTTGAGAAAGGGTTCTAAATATCCTGACGGTAATGCCATTGATTTTGGTATAATAACGTCAATTTTGCCTTGTTCTTTGAGTTCCTCTAATCGTCTGAGATTAACAGCCTTTGCTCCTATAATATCCGGGGTATATTCTTTTGAAGATAAAATTTTGCTGCAGGGTTTTAGTTTTGGAACAACGACTGTTTTAAACTCTATCGGCTTTGCGGGCTTATCCGTTTGGGCAAAATTTATCATGTTATCTTTTATCTCAAGTTCAACATTTTTACCGTCTAAGGCAATTAATTTTTCAATGACATTACTGTCAAATATGGCACCGCACACATCAGTTTCCTGTCTTAACCTTGTTCCTATATGCGAAAAACTTGCAATATGGTCTGTTGTGAATATTAAACCTACTATATTCGGATTATTGAGGGCGGATGCAAATCTCTGTGTAACGAGGATTGTCGGTTCTGTAATATCATCATTTTTCTCAGATAGATTAAAGTCTTCATATTTAATTTTACCGACTACTTTACCTTCTTTTATCGAATGAACTATCGGCTGCCTATATTGGAGTCGTGTTGCAAGAGAAGCTTTTTGCGCTAATGAAACAGGATTATAAGAATAATCTTTTCCGTTTTTTAAATCAATTTTTCCTGTGTCTTTGTATTCAATATGGTAATATGAAAGCGGATCGTAAATGTTTCTTCTGTCAACATAAAAAATTTGGCCTTTTTTCTTCATTTTTTTGCGTGTTTTTTTCCCGTCATCATAATATACAAAATACGGATTTTCGCCCAAGTTATCCTCATTATCTGTTTGGACAAAGACATGCCGCTCTTTAGGCTCAACCTTATAGGTATGAGCCAAAAACATCGGCCGGTAATTCTTATATCCTGAAATTCTCATGCTTATATTAAATGTGTAAATATTTATTTTTGCTACCTGTTGTGTTAAATTTATTTTAACACAATTAAATTGAAACATTCCGATGTTTGTGCTATGATTTATACGAAATTTAATATGTGCCGATGTAGGAC
>DBXD01000081.1:5310-11943 GCA_002309425.1 Cyanobacteria bacterium UBA1221 | reverse complement strand
GGAGTTCGAGTCTCCCCATCGGCAAGTATTTTTTCTAAGAAATTTTGTATTATGGTATTTGTGTATCACTCAAGGAGAATATTATGGATAAATTAGAAAAATTTCAGGTATTGTTGTTATCGGTTATTATCGGATGTTCGCTGGTTTTTGCAACTAAACTTATTACCGGAGCCATAACAAAAGATGTTATTACCGTAACCGGTTCGTATTCGCAAAATGTTACTTCAGACACGGGACTTTGTGAATTTGAAATAAATACAAGACAAGAAACCAAGGCTTTGGCTTATGATGTAATAAACAAACAAAAACCCGAAGTCATAGCATTTTTAAAAGAAAAAGGGTTCTCCGATAACGAGATAGAAATAAAGACTACAAACGGATATAATACATACAGGATGCTGCCTAACGGTAATACTTCAAATGACATTGCCTATTATAATGTGTCATTACCTATTACAGTAACTTCAAAAGATGTTCAGAAAATAAAAGAAGTATCTCAGGAGTTACCTAATCTGATTTCAAAAGGTATAGATATTACGGTGTATAATCCTTCATATTTTTACTCGCAACTTTCGGATGTAAAGGTAAAAATGCTTGAAGAAGCGACAAAGGATGCAAAGCAGAGAGCTTCTGCAATGCTCAAAGCTAATCATAACAAAGTAGGAAAAATACAATCCGTCAGAATGGGTGTATTCCAGATAACACCGGTTAATTCAAATGATGTTTCCGATTCCGGAATAAGCGATACAAGCAGTATCGAAAAGAAGATTACATCCGTTGCAAATGTTACATTCAGTGTAAAATAGGAGGTTTTATATGAAAAAGATTTTGTTGGCATCAATTCTTATAGGGTTTGGGCTTGCAACTCAGGCTGCAGATATGGCGGGCGGGGCAATGCCGGGATTTGGTCCGGGATACGCCGATGTGACAGGTATCCAGAATCCTAACTCCGAATTAAGACTTTTGCAGCAGCATAGGTTTAGACAAGAGGAATACAATGAGTTTCAGGATATGAAACAGGTTAAAGAAGCCCGTAACAGAAAAATTCGTCTTGAACAGAAGATGCAAAACGGCGGTCAGCAGATGCGTCCTGTAAATACGTATTCTAATGATGTGAATTTTGTCCGCGAAAACGGTAAAATAATTCTTAAACGGATAGATTAATTAATGTCGTGTTTAAAAATGCCGTAACATTTGTTGTTACGGCATTTTTTATCGCAATTATTAATCTTTTTTTATTTGCCAGAACTCAGGGTTGAGCATTACTAAGAACGGAATCAATTCTAAACGCCCAATGAGCATATTCAAAATCAATGTAATTTTTGTTGCGGTGTGCAGATTTTCAAATGAGCCCATAGGTCCGATTTGCCCGAAAGCAGGTCCGACATTTCCCAGAGCCGTAACGGCCGCAGTAAACCCAAGAACGTGATTGTTTTCGAGTAGCGATATTATAACAGAAGATATCGCTATAATTAAGAAATACTGGACTATAAATATTATAATCTGTCTTAATACATCAGCAGGAACTGCTTTGTTATTGTACTTAACAGGTATTACCGCATTCGGATGCAATATTTTTATAATCTCATTTTTCATTATTTTACAAACCAACAGCCATCTGGTAATTTTTATGCCGCCGCCGGCTGAGCTTGCGCAGGAGCCGAAAAATATTGCGATGAACAGAACAAGTTTACCGGCAGATGACCATTTTGTATAATCAGCACTGGCAAATCCGGATGATGTCATTAAACTCACAATCTGAAAGAAAGCATGCCTGATTGCATCAAAATTAATGTAATGCTCGCCTGCCATTAAAAGAGCAGTAAGAATTGCCCCTGCAAATAAAATAAACCCTAAATATGTCTTAAATTCATCGTCTTTAAATAATAATAAAGGATTTTTCTTTTGTAATATTTTGTACTGCAGATTAAAATTTGTGCCTGCAATTATCATAAATACCGTAATAATCCAGGTTGCGGAGGGTAATCCGTAACCGAGGATGCTGTGTTCATGCGGGGAAAATCCGCCTGCCGAGATTGTGGAAAGTGCATTACATACCGAATCAAATAAAGGCATGCCGGTGCTTGTCAGACATAGTATAAGCAGCAACGTAAGACCGACATACAACTTCCATAATATGGAAGCCGTATTTCTGACTCTGGGGGTGAATTTATCCTCAGTCGGGCCGGGTGCTTCCGCAAAAAACATTTGTCGCCCCGCAACCGCAAACTGCGGCAATATCGCAATAAACATGACTATTATTCCCATACCGCCGAGCCATTGAGTAAAACTACGCCAGAAGAAAAAGGCTTTCGGAAAATCAAAACTCGTCAAAATTGTAGCTCCGGTTGTTGTAATCCCGGAGGTTGCTTCAAACAGACTGTCAATAGGAGATAAACCAAAATACGGATATGGAATTGCCGCAATTAAGGCAAATATTAGCCATGAAGCTGCTACGATAAAAAGACCTTCCGATTTTTTTATGTCGTTCAAATTATCAAGTCTTGATGATTTCGGGATTAATTTTCTGAGCAGATAGCCTAATCCGCTTGCTATAACAGCCGCTGACAGAAACGGGAATACGGAAGTGCTGTCATTATAGATAAGGGCTACCGCAACAGGTGCTAAAAGAACAAGCCCAACGCACATCATAACCAAACTTATAGCATTGATAATATAACTTAATCTCATTTACTTCACCTTGAAAAATTCTTTGATATCTTCCGCACTTTCGGATTTTGTAAAGATAATCATTATATCATCATATTTTAATTCGGTATCCCCTTTTGGTATCAAAACTTTATTTTTCCTTATTATAACCCCTATAATGGCAGGAGCGGGGAATCTTAATTCCATGACTTTTTTGTTGCTGAATTCAGGCTTAACCGTAATTTCCAGAACTTCCCCCTTGCCTTGTTCCACCGTAGCAAGAATATCAACATCATTTTCCGCTAAATCATTTTTTACTTCATTAATCGCGGAGTTTTTCGGTGAAATTGCGATATCAATGCCGACTTTTTCAAACAAAGGAATATTAAGCACTTTTGAAACTCTGGAAATAACTCTTTTTACTCCCAGTTGTTTGGATATCAGCGAGCAGAGTAAATTTCTTTCGTCATTATTTGTTACGCTGATTGCAACATCGCACTCATTTATGGATTCTTCATCCAGCAGTTTTAAATCCGTACCGTCACCGTTAATCACGAGTGTATGTTTTAATTCCTGCGAAATCTTTTCGCATCTTTCATAATCTGCTTCAATAATTTTAGTCTTAATTTTCAGGGTTTCCAAGTTCTGGGCAAGCATCAGTCCGACTTCACCCCCGCCGATAATAGCAACGCTTTTTACATACTCTTTTTCGTGGAAAAATGTGCCTGCCAAAATATCAAGGGAATGGGCGGTACCCATAAAAATAAGTTTATCCTCCGCTTTTATTATGGTTTCACCGTTTGGGATAAATAATTCCCCGCCTCTTGTAAGACCTACTATTAATGTATCGTTTGTAAATTTGCAATCCTTAATTTTTTTATCAACAATGGGTAAATTTTGTTCTACCTTATATTCCAATAGTCTTGCTCTGCCGTCAGCGAAGTTCTCCACATCAAGTGCCTGTGCAACAGTCACAATTCTGAAAATTTCCTGCGTCAGGAGTTCTTCCGGCCAAATAATGTAATCTATAAAAAAGTCGCTATTAAGCCCGCTGTTTTTTTCAAAATAAAGTGTGTTTTTATATTCTTCCTTTGTTACAAAGCAAATTGTCCTTATTCCGCTTATTTTTTTTGCCGCAAGACATGCAACAATATTTGCTTCATCAAGTGGTGTGCAGGCAATAAAAATATCGGCATTATTTATGTCGGCTTGTTTTAAAGCCTTCATATCGCAGGCATTACCCTGAACAAAACTTATATCAAGTCTTGAAAATTCCTCTTTTCTGTTTTCGTCATTGTCGATTATGGTAACGTCGTGATCTTCAAAAAACTCTGTTGCAAGCAAACAACCGACTTCCGTTGCTCCGAATATAACTATCTTCATCCAAATATTGCTCCCAGTAATGAAATTAAACTACTTACACACCATAATACAAGCATATTTATTATGGACAATGCAAAAACCGCAACTATCGGAGAAAAATCTATTCCGCCAAAGGGTGGAATAATTCTTCTGAATAAATCTAAGTACCAGTCGGTTAACCGGCATATAAAGGCCACAAAAGGATTAGATGCGCTAAGATTAGGTATCCAAGACAAAAGGCATCTTATTAAAATCAGGTAAAAATATGCCGTAAATACGAAATTAATCGTTTGCATCAGTGCTATCATCAACTTGATTATCATCAGTTAAACCCTCTTCTTTTGATTCTGATTCTTCCGGCTTATTCTTGCCGGTTGTATTATATCCAAAGAATTTATCTTCTTCTCCGATTAATTTATACAGAAATTTCCTCAATGAAATAAGCAAAAGCACCATAATCAGCGGTACAAACATATTTATAAACGGGATATTCGATAAAATATTAAACCCGGCAAGCCAAAACATAATTTTTATAGCGGGGAAATTTACATTTAAATTTGGTATCCACGTCATAAAGCAGCATATAACCACAAAATAAATATATAAATCAATAAGGTTGCAAACTAAACTGATAAATTTCTTCATTTATTTTTCCTTATAATTGAGAATTCTTTTTTGTGTTGGCGCAATCGCACATATGACGTTCTGTCGGGATGCGTTCAATCAGTTTGAACAACATCTTTTTAAGGTTATCTACATTTGAGTTAAAGACCTGTATGACCTCATGGTGAGAAACCGGCGGCACGTCACCGACAAGTCCCGCATCATAATCGGTTACCAGTGTAATATTAAGCGGGCACATATCCAATTCCTTAACCAGGTAATTTTCAGGGAAAGCAGACATATTAATTACTGACCAACCCTGGTTAGTGAAAAATTTTGATTCTGCCTTTGTTGAAAATCTCGGACCGTTTATTACAACAATAGTTCCGTCTTCGTGAACCATAATGCCTAATTCTTTGGCTGTTTCTACCGCCAATTTTCTTAATTCGGGACAGTAAGTATCTGCTGCTGACGGATGTGTTACAATAGGGCCTTCAAAAAACGTAGATTTTCTTCCGTCAGTCCAGTCAACAAACTGATCGCATATTACAAAATCACCGGGTTTTATATCTTTTTGTAAACTGCCTGATGCACAGGGTGAAATTACTCTCTCAACACCGACATGTTTCATTGCCCACACATTAGCTCTGTAGTTAATTAAGTGAGGAAGGATGGTATGATTTCTGCCGTGACGGGGCATAAAAGCAACCTTATGAGCACCTATTTTCCCGATAAACAAATTATCACTCGGCATACCGTAAGGCGTTTCAACTCTGACTTCTTCTATATCGTCCAGAAACTTATAAAACCCTGAACCGCCAAATACCCCTATTGTAGCAAGCTTCTCTTCACCCATTATTCTCTCCTTATGTCCGGTAACAAATTATAAATCAATTTTATCAAAAAACCTGAAATAAGTAAATATTGCAAATTAATCAAAACATTTCAAAAGTTCTCTCATCTGACTTTTTGCCGTAATGCAAGATATATAAGAATTTTCAGGTATATATATTTATAAAAATGTTAAAGGGTTGAAATTTAAAATTTTTGTTATATTATTGTTATATAAACTTTATTCTCAAGTTTGAAAACTTGACACACACAAAGAGATAGCGGGAGAGCTTGGGAATTTTCAATTTACAACATAGAGGATTACATTTTGAGAAAACTATTACTTTTCACTATCGTGTTAGTGACATTGTGTTTTGCCCCTGCGAATGCGGCGGATATCAATTCAATAAAGGCAAACATTGCAAAACACGCGATTGAAATGGGGGTTGACCCTGCAATAGCACTAAGTATTGCAAGAACGGAATCAGGTTTCAATCATAATGCACGAAGCAGACATGGTGCGGTAGGAGTATTTCAATTAATGCCTTCAACTGCGAGGAGAATGGGTATCAATCCGTATTCACTGAACGAAAACATTAAAGGCGGGATTATGTATTACAAATCCATGTATAAAATGTTTGGTTCGGTTGAATTGGCGCTTGCGGCATACAATGCGGGACCCGGAAACGTTAAACGTTATAACAATTCTATTCCGCCGTATGCAGAAACAAGACGCTTTGTAAGCAAAATTATGACGGATTATCATTACTACAAGAAAAATTCTGATCCGGCTATTAAGGCGGCAAAAGCATCTATTGCTGCTGCTAAGAAACCGGCACCTGCTCCTGCGGCAACTGCGGCTGCTACTGCTGCAGTTAATACTACGGCCCCAAAGGTTGCGGAGAAAAAAGTTATCTCGCCTGCACCTGAGCTTGTAAAAGCAGTTGATGTAAATGCCGTAAAGGTAGAAGTTATTGATGAAACTCCGGCTGATTTGGAAATAGAAGCAACATCTTTAGCTATATAAATCCAAATTTGCAGAAAGTTAATTAATAAAAAAGAGAAGTTTTTAAAACTTCTCTTTTTTTAAAGATAATTTGCCAGAATACTTTTGACATAATTTTGAGTTTCTTTGTAAGGAGGAACTCCGGAATATTTATCTACTGCGTTAGGTCCTGCATTGTATGC
>DBXD01000081.1:1576-5273 GCA_002309425.1 Cyanobacteria bacterium UBA1221 | reverse complement strand
CTGACACCGCCGTCAACGTTCTGTACCGGGTTCATGGGGTTTGCAACTCCCAGGTTTCTTGCGGTTGAAGGCATTAATTGCATTAAACCCATTGCTCCGGCTTTTGATTTTGCATTGGGATTAAACCCGGATTCTTGCTTTATAAGTGCTTTTACGAGTTTACTGTCAACTCCGTACTTATCTGAAACCTTTTCAACCATTCTTATAATCTGATTTTTGTTTTCGCTGATATTTGGAACACTTGTATTTAAAGTAGGGGCAGGTGTTCCTGCAATTCCTCTGATAGCGGTGTTTAGCATGTTGTTATTGACGATTTCCGCATTTACGTTCTTTGCACTTCTGTTTAGAGTGAGGCTTCCAAAGTTAGCGGGAGATGCGGATTGCAAAACTGCTTCAAAATCATTTAATCTGCGATTTTCCGGATAAATTGCATCCATCGGATTTTGATAATTCGGCTGAACCGGCGCATTGAGTTTATTCTTAATGCCGTTCATTTGATTTGTCATAGCCGCATATCTCTGCATAGCCTCGGCTTTTCCGCCGGAATTTAACAAACTTTGTATCATTTCCGAAAACATATCTCTACTCTACCCTTGTCTTTAATACTGTAATTATAGACACAATCTTGCTACTTTGTATCATATAAATTAATGATTTTTATTCGGAAGTCAAAATAAGTACAAGCAGGGAGTTTATTTTTAAAATGTATGTTACAAAACTTTGGTGCGCTGGTGAGTACACCCTACAGTCTCCGTGTATTAAAGGCAATAGGGCAATGTCTTGAATTTGCTGCTTGGTTGTCGGCATAAAACGGGTTTCGGTTTGCTGACACAAACCTGCCACCCTCTGCCGACAATCCGCTCCACGCTCGAATAGCCTCGTTTATGAGCCTTCGGCTCAGCAAACTCGGTATTCTCGCTATCCTGGATTACACTTCGTTCCATCCGTACGCAAATTTGTTAAGGCATGAAGGCAATAAGACCGTTACGGTGCTACGCACAATAAAAATAATAATTTTCAATTCTACATTCTCCATTCTCAATTTATTTCCGCCCGCAGGGCTGATATAGATTTTTCACTTCTCTTTTTTCACAACTCACGCTTTCGTGCATTAAAATGCAAGCTACAAAACTGGCTAAAAATTTGTAAAGAAATATAAATTTTATTTTAATTTAATAACAAAAAATAAATTTTAGCGATTTTGTACAAATATAAAATTTATTTATTCTTAGAATGGAGGAAATAAAAGATGAATATCCCTGCAATAAACAGCTACAACCTCCCAACAATAAATAACTATAATGTTAATAATAATAGTCAGATTGCATTTGAAGCAGAAATAAATGATGGGCGTTTTAATCAAATCATACAAATGCTAAGAAATTCAAATCATCCCGACAAGTGTGCTCTAATTAATGCGCTCTATCGTGAAAGAGAGGGACAAGAAACATACACGTGGATTACAATAAGTGATGAACTAGACAGAGAACTAGCTGATGCAATTAACACAATCACCCATACAAATCGAACTCAAGTCAACACCTGCACAGGTGATTGGTACGACCCATATAAAGATCCGCAATTGCAAAGTATAGTTAATTCAAGCTATTATGGCAGAGAACAAGCATGGGATTATAAGACTGGCAAGAAAAAGCCTTTATGCTAGACTATATTTTTTTAGGGATTTTAAGTAAATATAAAAATCACAAAAAGGATAATACAATGCGTATAAATTCAATTCAAAGTTACAACAATAACAACAGAATAGGCTGCAAAAGCGGGTACGCAGGGAACAAATGTTATGCAACTAAAGTTGCCGACAGTGTTGCTTTTAAAGGCAAAGACCCAATTGAAGCTCTTAAAGATTATTTGGTTGATTGTCGTTTTGTTAGCGAATTGAGAGTTAATAACATTACTCCTGAATCTTGTCTTGTTTATGACCTTGGTATGGACACACTAGACTTATTATTGTTTCAAGCAGATATATTAAGCATAACAGGAGAGGAGATTCCTGAAGAAGAATTCCGCGACAACTTCATTACTGTAGGAGATGTAGTTAATTACATGACTGAACACAAGGAAGCCTTTAGTTATTCAAGAATAATGGGTCTTACATTCAAGCCAGGATACTACAAATTACTATATAATGATTAAACTTTGTGTAATGCCGCTACGAAGAACCAATCGCTTTGGCAACGAAGTAATCCCGTAGCTTGTTAAATATTTTCGGTATTTATAATCGGCTGGATTGCTTCACTCTGTTCGCAATGACATGAAGTAAAAATAAATAGAGCAGGGTTAAACCCGACAAACAAATTTATTTTATCAGCATACAATCACCGTAACTGAAAAATCTGTATTTATTTTCGATTGTTTCTTGAATTCGTACAATAAAAATTTGTTAATAAATATTAAGTAGATACAATATAAGTAGCAAAATAAAATATTTTTTTGTTTTATAATGGTGTACATAAATACACAAGAGGGAATCTATATGTCAGTGAAAATACAAGAAATAGGTATGAATAGTCATAGTACAGAATATTGCGTTAATTATAGTAAAAATAAGCATAGATGTTTTGTTATTCCTAATGATAAAAAAGATGAATTTGCTACAAAATATCCTAAAGCCCGTGATACATATTGGAAGGTTTCTGCTTTTGTAAACTGCCTTGCTGCCGGGTTTGGAGGTATAGCTTTGAGTAGTGATAAAGTATTATCAAAGGTTTCCAAAAAAGCTCCTTCTGCACTGGCAAAATTTGGGGGTGCTCTCCTTGGTGCATTTGTTATGACATCGGCTTTTATAGCAGGTGAAAAGATGCTATTAAACGTACTTGATAAGAAATGGCTTAACAGATATAATGCTAAAGAAATTTTAGAAGAAAATAAAGTTTAAAAAATAGCAAAATAGTTGGATTTTGTGCGAAACTTTTTACTTTATCAGCATACAATCGCCGTAGCTGAAAAATCGGTATTTATTTTCTATTGCTTCTTTGTATGCCTTAAAAATAAAATCTTTACCGGCAAAGGCACTCACAAGCATAATAAGAGTTGATTTTGGCAGGTGAAAATTAGTTATTAAGCTGTCAACAACTTTGAACTCATACGGCGGATAAATAAAAAGCTTAGAACTATCCTTACATGGTTTTATACAGCCATACTTTTTAGATGCCGTTTCAAGGGTTCTGACTGATGTCGTTCCGACTGCAATTATTTTTTTACCGTTTTCTTTTGCCTGGTTGATACTTTCTGCCGCTTTTGAAGAGATTTCAAATGTTTCCGAGTGCATTATGTGGTCCTCTACTCTGTCACATTTTACGGGTCTGAAGGTTCCCATACCAACGTTAAGAGTTACCTCAATTATTTCAACACCTTTTTGTTTAAGTGAAGTCAATATTTCATCCGTAAAGTGTAAACCTGCAGTCGGAGCGGCAACAGAACCTTCATTCTGCGCATATACCGTCTGGTAGCGTTCAAAGTCAAGCTTCTTAATATCTTCAGTCTGCATTTTTCTTTCAATATATGGTGGTAACGGAATATTCCCGCATCTGTGAAGAATATCCGTTAAATTGCCGTCATAGGTCAGTTCTACAAGCCATTCTCCCGCATCTTCAAGCGGCTTAATGACAGACGCGGATAATTCATCTGATATTTTTATATCTGTTCCGGGTTTTACTCTTTTCGACGGCTTTATTAA
>DBXD01000081.1:0-1526 GCA_002309425.1 Cyanobacteria bacterium UBA1221 | reverse complement strand
GATTCTTTTTTGCCGTAAAGTCTGGCAGGCATAACTTTCGTGTTATTTAAAACAAGTACGGAATTACTGTCAATATAATCAACAATATCGTAAAAATGCTTATGCTCAATAGAATTATTAATTCTGTCAAGAACCATCATTTTTGAGTTTTGACGTTTATCCGCAGGCAGCTGTGCAATTAATTCTTCCGGCAATTCATAGTCATATTCGGAAATAAGCATATCTACTTATTCCTTTGTAACATTCTTTGCATTGGCTAAATCAATGTCACTCACTATTCCTTTTTTAAGCTTTTCTTCCTCGTCTATCTGCTTGTTTACAATAACAGTCTGGATTAACTGAACAATATTACTTACAATCAAATATATAAATACGCCGGCAGGTATTGGAATCATCACAAAAGTTGCAATAATCATAATAGGCATAAATGTACCCATTGACTTTTGTATTGCCTGTTGAGCAGGGTCGGCATCTTTAGTCTTATTCATAGACATCATTAACTTTTGAGATAAAAGCATAGTTATTGCAAATATTGCAATTAAAGCAAATATATCCCAGTGAAATTCTTTTTTCATTTCTACTGTCGGAACGGAAGCGGTAAGCAGTCCGTCTTGTCGGTTAAATGTAATATTTTCATTTTCTCTTGTATTTATGTCTGTTACGGTTATATCGGCTTTTGTAACTTTTTCAAGCTGAGAAAATTTCATATCCAAATGGTCAAGGCTGATTTTTAAATCCATGTTTTCGCCGGGTGTAATTTCGCCCTGAACTTCAAGTGCCTTTTTGGGATTATTAATTTTGATATTATCAAAAACTTCATCTCCGATATAAACTCTTGCAACTTTACCCGGCATAAAGGTATCATACTTTGATGTGCCCATCTTCCCGTCGTTAGATATGCCTGCATTTGCCCTAAGTGTTGTATCTAATCTGTTTATGAACAGAAATTTTGAATCTCCTGCAACCTGAATAAATTGCGGGCTCATCAGGGAGGTGTACAAAAGGATGAATATCGGCATTTGGATTAGCAGTGGCAGGCATCCGCCCATAGGATTAAAGCGGTGTTCTTTATAGAATTCAACCATTTTCTGCTGCATAAGCTGCGGATTACTTTTGTATCTGTCCTGAATGGCTTTTAACTTTGGCTGGAGGTATTGCATAGCTCTCATGTTTTTCTGCTGAGAAACATTCAGCGGCCAAATGGCTGCTCTCATAATCAGTGTTAACATTACGATAGCCACACCATAACTTCCGCAATAGGTAGCCAATACTTTCAATACTTTTATGGTTAATGTTACGAAATCCACTTCCCTAATCCTCTTATTATTTATAAATATCCACGTAAGAAAAATTTATTATAAAAGTATGCGACAGTCAAGAAATAGTAAATCTTTGTAAAATGGTATTGAAAGCCTTGACTTATGATATTGTTTAAAATATACTGACCTTGTTGGCTAAACGGGATGTAGCGCAGCTTGACTCTGCCGACGAGGAAGATTGAGTATCTTCCGAGGAGAGGAAGTACC
>DBXD01000020.1 GCA_002309425.1 Cyanobacteria bacterium UBA1221 | reverse complement strand
ACCGCAGGATAAATTTTATTGTGTAAAACTTTATGCCGAATCAACTCATAAACAGCTCGCTCATTGAATACAGAAGCCCAGCACTGTTTTATCGATTCTAAAACGTTTTCGAAAGTTTTCTGATATAAAAATGTATCATAAATACCTGCAAAAGAACCATCTCCTGAATCTTCCGCTGCACAAGAACTTCTTACGGAAACTGAAAACTCTTCTTCGGATAAAAAACTCGAAAATGTTTTCGTGTATTCTGTCCTTATGATATCGTAAATTTCCTTACTTAACGTACCTGAAACAATATGCTCTCGAACTTCTTTTGCTATATTTTTTAGAGGAAGTTCTAACTCCTTTTCTGCTTTTGACAGAATTGCTTTCTCCTGCAAGTCATAAAATTTTTCAATGAGATCTGCAATATCTTCATTATCTTTTACATATTGATCAAACGTTTCCGAGGTAACAACAAACCACTCGGGAATATTTATACCTTTTATATTTTTTAATTCGTATAAATTTTTAGCTTTATTCCCAATAATTCCCAAAAAATCTTTCATTGTCTCATCATCACAATTAATACAAAAACTGCCATATAAACTTGTCATCGTAGCAACACCAAGGTTTGCAAATATTGATTTTCTTCCTGTTTTTAAACTAATCATTTTCCCTCCTTTTGGTCAAATATTTCTTTTCAGCTTGAGAAAGTTCATCTTGATCTACCAACTGAAAAATTTCATCTAGAGAAGCAATTTCTTCCTCAACGTTTTCAACGCTTCTATCTTTCAAAATCTTCCTACATATATTCTGCATCGCAACAATTGCAGCTCGAAGAGAATGATTTGCCCAAATGATCATTGAAACTTTTTCTTGTTCAAAGACATTCGTCGGTGTCTTGTAATACTTTGTAGGTACCAATACAACTGGGGCATAATTTTCCCATTGTTTTAAAAAACTCAAAATTTCATCTGCAGTTGTTTGCCTAGAATGTATCAATATTGCATCCGCGCCGGCATTAATGTAAGCGTACGATCGATCTAATGCCTCCGAAATAGAATGGCCTGCAATCAAAGCTTCCGTTCGAGCAACAATTGAAAAATTATCATCTGTTTGAGAATCTTTACCTGCTTTTATTTTTCCACAGAATGTATCTACGTCCTCTAAGGGTTGCATATCTTTTATAAAAGAATTTTTTTTAGGAAATATTTTATCTTCTAAACACACCGCTGAAATACCCCTTTTTATCAGTTTTTTAACAAGAAGACGTACATTGTTAAAATTTCCATACCCGGTATCTCCATCCAACATAATCGGAATAGTAGTAACATCTGCCATGGACTCCACTACATTTAATGTTTCTGTAACAGAAATCTCACTACAATCTCTTAAGCCCAAGGAAGCCGAAATTGTTAATCCTGACGCCCATAAAGCTTGGAATCCTGATACTTGCGCTATTTTTGCGGAAAGCGCATCATGTGCTTCCATTAAAAACACTAAATTGTCTGACAATAAAAAATCTCTAAACTGTTTATTTTTGTGCATAATAATCTTCAACTTCTTGCTTTAATAATTCTCTCTGAACCTTATCATTAGACATAGGGAAATTATCCCAAAATGTTACCTTTGCAGGGCATTTATAATGAGCTAAATGCTCCCTACAAAAATTAATGATATCATCCTCTTTTAAATCAGGAGCACCGTTCTTTAATTTAATAACAGCATGAGGGCGCTCTCCCCATTTTTCATCCTGTATAGTGATAACGGAGGCAATAGCAATATCAGGATGCGAATACAACATATTTTCGACTTCCGCAATGGATACATTTTCACCACCTGAAATAATTATATCTTTCTCTCGACCTTTTATTTCTATGTATCCGTCGGGATGTATAACGGCTAAATCTCCTGAATGGAACCAACCATTTCTAAACGATTGCTCTGTTGCAACAGGATCTTTATAATACCCTTTCATTATATTGTTCCCACGCATAACAATTTCGCCTAACGTATTTCCATCCCAAGGTACTTCTTGCATATTTTTATCTACAACCTTTGCAAAAACTGAGTGAATTCCAGGCACCCCCTGCCTTATTTTTATTTCTGCTAATTCATCCTCTGAGGCAAAATCCCAATCTTTTTGCCGTTCACAAATCAAATGGGGGCCATGTGTTTCCGTCATGCCAAAGACATGAATAATGTTTACCCCCATATCTTCATAAGTTTTTATAATTCGTGGGCAGGGAGAGGCACCAGCAGTTATAATATTTAAGCCCTGATAGTTACGCAATTCTTGAAATGAAGGATCTTGCATCAAATTAATTAAAACTGTTGGAGCTGCACAAAAATGCGTTATTTTCTGATTTATAATACTTGCAACAATTGCCTTTGCATTGGTAGTTTTTAAAAATACATGAGAAGCGCCAATAGCAGTTACCGCCCATGCATAACTCCAAGCATTACAATGAAACATTGGCAGTACATGTAAAAATTTACTTTGAGAATTTAACTTTCCTTGTATGCATTCACAAAAAGCATTGAGGTAAACAGAACGATGGCATATTTCAACACCTTTGGGATTTCCTGTTGTCCCTGTTGTATAGTTGATCGCAATGGTTGAAATTTCATCCTGAATATTCTTTTGCCAAGACAAAGATTTGACTTTACATGTTTTAAAAAAACAATCATAGCTTTCGATGTTTTGTGGCCAATGAGTGGAATTAATCTTATTTAATATGACTACTTTTTCAACATTAGCAAAGTAACTCTCCTTAAGAAATTCCTCTTCTATAAACAATATTTTAGTACCCGAGTGTTTTAAAATATAATTTATAGATTGTTCATCTTGTCGTACGTTTAATGTCACCAAAATAGCACCAAGCATTGCTACACCATAATGCGCTAGTAATAATTCATAACTATTTTTGGATAAATATGCGATACGATCTCCAGATCCAACTCCAACGTTTTTTAGACTGTAAGCTAAAGAGTAACAATCTTGACGAAATTCTTTATAAGTTTTGGAAAACGTATCTCCAATAATGGCAACTTTATTCTCAAAAACACGATAAGAGCGTTCCAAAAAAAGTAATGGGGTAAGTGGTTCATAATTGACAGTTCTCATAATAATATCTCCTCTAAGTATTGTTATTTTCTTCTTTTAATTTTTGATAAATTGTATCCAAAAGGTATATCGACTTTTTATGTGATTTTAAGGAGGAATTTCCATCTCCTCCATTAATGAATGAAAGCAATTGCTTTTGTCGTGCAGATATGTTTAGGCTATTCTTTATATCTTTTGTTTTGAAATCTTCAGTTTGCTTATATATGATAGAAGGCTCATCTAAAACAACAGGGCTGTTAAGAATGCTGATAGAAAAATCTTTCAAATTATTTTGGGTATTTGCTAACTTTGTAAACGGAATTGAAATCAAATGTATAGAACACAAATGGCCTAAATGTACGATAAAATCTTCCTGTCGAACACGCCCGCTTGAAAGATATGGATCTATTGGTTCTGTAAAATTTCCCCTTTTAGAAACTGAAGTTCCTATTAAGTTCAAAGAAAAATTTGTGACAAGTCTATTATTCTTTTTTAATCTACCAATGATCATCAAATCTGTTTCTCCTAAACTGCATAATTTTTTTGTTGTATTTTGTATTGTTCCTTGTGATACATCTATGAATCTATTGGAAAACGTTTTTATCTCAAGTTCTTCTTTAGAATCGGCAAAAAACCGATCATTAATTGCTAAAAAAGTTGATAACAAATCCACATAATGATAGCCTGAGTGCAATAATATGCCGTATCCATATTTGAAAGGATGGTTTTCTTTATTTTTGTACTCATTATCTGTAACCCAATTGCCATCACCTAAATTAATACCTATAAAAGATACAGGAACATGATATCTTTCCACGAATTTTGTAGTATAGTCTCTTATAAATTGGTAGGCTGGATTTAATCGACGCTCGCAAGAAATAACAAAATTTGTTTGTTTACGTTCTGATTTCTCTAATATCTCAAGATAATCACCGTAAAAACTTCTATTTGCCCCTTCAACAAAAGCGGTAAGAGGTTTATCAACAAAAATATCTAAACCATACTTAATCCCTAAAAGAGCGTATCCTTTATGAACCTTGGGCTCTGTACATATAATCATTCCGTCTATATTGCTTAGATTTACTTTTGTACAAATAAGGCTTTCTATAACACTTAAATCTTCTACATTTCTCAAAGAATCATCTATAAAAAGGAAATTTTTCGGTTTTAAGGTTTTCCCTCTAAAAAAATTACGAATTTTAGCTTCTTGGCTTTTCAAATCAACAACCAGTTGGATTGATAACGTAGAATTTTGATTAAGATTTTCTAAAACTTCAAAATAACGTGCACGAAAATGTGGGCCACACCCAACTATTACGAAAGATTTTAAATGGTTTTCGTTGATAGATTGACTGAGACCCATTTTAGCAGACTAATACGTATTGTAAATGTCTTCAAGTTCCTGCAAATAAGACTTTTGTAAGTCACAAGGCCTTATTAATAGCTTAGAATCTCTTTTTTGCTCATAATAGTTAGCTGTCCATCCCATTACACGACCTAAACATATCATTACTGGGTTCATGGCAGAAGGAACTTTGAACAGTTTGAACAAAATACAGTTAAATAAATCCGGATTCGCTGTGATATTTCGTTTCTTAAAATAAGGATCGTTACTAACTCGATCTATCATTTTTAAGGCAATTTGTTTGTAAGGTTCCACTTCAGGAAAATCGAAATCATCTGCAAAAAGGATTTTTCGCATTGTTTCAACACGAGGATCCAAACCATTAAGGATACGATTATAAGTTCTCTGACCAAAACCTAAAAGCGGTTCTTTATTGGCTATCTTCTTGTCAATGTATGCATCAATATCGTAATTGTTGGTTAAAATTTCATCATACATTTCTGATACAAACTGACTTGCGCCTCCATGCAAAAAACCTTTGAATGCTGCAATTCCAGAGGATATAGCATTGTATAAAGGCCCATGTGCGCTTTCTACCAAACGGACAACAGCTGTTGAACAATTTTGACCATGCTCAGCATGTAAAATCATCATAACATTTAGTATTTTTGCCAGTTTTTCAATACGCGTATCATCCTCTAATGGATGCATGCATTTTGCAATTCTAAAGGCATAAGATCCTTTTGTTAAAGGTTCTTCCCAATGTCCATGCGAATGAGAAACATAATAATAGGCAGTTATAATAGCTCCTTGCGCAATCATGAAAGCAGCTTCTTCCAAGGGATTTGATTTTGGACCTAAACACTTTGAACTTAATGCCCCCAATGATAAAAAACCTACAGATAGATAATCCGTAGGATGGATGTTTTCTGGTAACGTATCTAATGTACTTTGTATTTCTGGATATAAAACAAAGTATTTGTCGATACTATCGTAAAAAACATGCTTTTCTTCTGTTCCACAAAGTTTTTCATTCAGTAATAATAATGCTATATCCAAAAAATCGCGTTTCACCCATTCTGTAACTGGATATCCTCTGTAATAAAATCTTCCATTATCTAAATCAATTCTTGATATGCTTGTTTTGCAAATTGCCGTATGTATCAAGCCGGGATCGTAGATAATCAGTTTTTCGTTAGGATTTTTAAATTCAAAAATTCTACTACCATCTTCAATAGCGGTAGAAATTTTAAAAACATCTGACAGATATTGTTTGTTTTGATCTTTTAATGTACTCATATTTGCGTGTTTTAATGGTTTACTTAAAAAAATACCTTTATTGTATTTCCGTTATTTTAAATCACAGACTACTCAGCGATGTGCAAAAAACAAAAATACAACTTCGAAGATACTCAACAGTAAAGGCCAAAATAAAACACAGCCCAAAGTGTTCGGCAAACTTTTCAGCGCCAAACATAGCAGATATCCCTCTGCAAAGGTGGAAATTAATCCTCACTATATTTTTATTCATTCGAACTTTTATTTTATAACAGCCCGAACCTATAACAGCCCGAACCTATAA
>DBXD01000031.1 GCA_002309425.1 Cyanobacteria bacterium UBA1221 | reverse complement strand
ACAGGATGAAATTTATAATCTGCTTGAATATGCAGAAATAAAAAAAGAACTTGAACATCCTAATTGGATTATGCCATGCATAGGCCCCATAGTCGGGTATTATGGGGAACCTCGTGCAACACATACTCATAAAGGAATTGATATAGCGGTACCGGTCGGGACTCCCGTAAAGGCTATTGCGGATGGGATTGTAGTGGTCACCGGAACTTCGGATGGGTACGGTTATTGGGTTGGAATAAACTACGGCCCTGTAAGTGGTATTAATGTATCAAGTGAGTACGGACACCTCTCAAAATGGGTTGTGAACAACAAGCAACAAGTAAAACAAGGACAAATTATAGCTTACTCAGGAAATACCGGACATTCTGAAGGTCCTCATCTGCATTTAACAATAAGACACGGTAATCCCGGCAAAGGTGGAGGTATCGCTGTTAATCCTTGGAATTATATTTGCCATTAAAAGAATCAATAATGTAGCGTGGTATGATATATTCTATTTCAACATCGTAGCTATAGGCATTCGACTTGCCCAGATGTTTAACTATTTCTTTATTAAAAAAGCTTAACCAATCCGACAAATCTTTTATATATGCAGAATTGTTATCATAATATATATTTAGGTAATTTACATATATAGCGGCGGGTTTACCATTTTTGTATTGTACAATATCCTCACTTGATACAAAACCTTTATATATTGCTTTAAAAGTTTTAGTTAAAGGTTGATATGTCAGTGAAAAAATCAAATGCGTTATATTTCCTTTATCAAAAGGGCATTTGTTACAAACATCTAAGTCTGTAAAAGGGTCCCTGTCAACAACAATATCGACCTTGTACGTACGAGTATTTATATCGTATTTATATGAACTTATATCATAGTAATGATACCCCCCAAAACCCACAAACTTTCTATTTTTTATGTTTAAAATATTAGGATTCAAGCTATAACATTCTTTCTCGCTAAAACACAAAAATTGTAGGTCATATTCGGAATCTTTTTGTATATAATATTCTCTTGCTGAAGACGCAGGAATACAAGTTAAGGTAATCAATATTAAAGTATAAAGTATTTTCTTCATAACAATATTATAGCAAAATTAATTATCTATACAAGATTTACATGGGTGCAACTTATTTGAGGGCTCAACGGATAATCAAGATGAAATTTATAATCTACTTGAATATGCAGAAATAAAAAAAGAACTTGAACATCCCAATTGGATTATGCCATGCATAGGTCCAATAGTCGGGTATTATGGTGAACCTCGAGCAACACATACTCATAATGGAATTGATATAGCGGTACCGGTCGGGACTCCTGTAAAGGCGGTTGCTGATGGTTCGGTCTACTGTTGTAGTGCAAATGATCCCGAAGGTTATGGAAAGTATGTTATATTAGAGCACAATATAAATGATATGACTTTAACTAGTGAATATGTACACTTATCCAGTTGGTGCGTTTACTATAAGCAACAGGTCAAACAAGGACAAATTATAGCTTACTCAGGAAATACCGGACATTCGGAGGGACCGCATTTACATTTAACAATCAGGGAAGGGGTATATAGGGGTATGCATGTAAACCCTTATAAGTATATAAAAACTTAGTAACTTGCAGAAACCATTTTTTGAATTTTTTTTAGGTATTCCTGTATTAATATTGACTTATTCTTCTGGTATTCAATTATAAATTTAAGTTTTTGTACATTTACTTTATTATTTTTTAAGTACGGGAATAAGAAATCTTCAAAAGGAATAACACTATCTGTATTCTGCGGCAGAAAAGCTTGTCCCAGATATTTTTCTTTCGTGATTTTCGTTAATTCTGAGTATAATTCTATATCTGCCGATTGAATTCGAAGTTCTGCTATATTTACCATGGAAACATGTAATCCTATGTCATAACCGTTTTCCTGCATTTTTTCATAATAATTGAGTGCTTCTATTTCTAAAGCATCTATTTCTTTAATTACAATTGGATAATTTCTATCAATAATACTTTCCATTTCTTTTTTATATTGCTTACTCAATTCTTTGGGTATAGGCTTGTATTCCGCAAAGCAAGGTAAACCGATAATTATAAAACTTAGCAGTAATAAAATTAATTTTTTCATATTGTTATTATATATAATTTTTTTATAAATGCAATGTCAGTTAATAAACATATCTCCTTTTAAGGTCGAACAAACAGGATGAAATTTATAATCTACTTGAATATGCTGAAATGCTATGTAACTTTTTGTAAATACACACAAACGAATTTAGCAATAATTCTGAAAAAAATGTTTTTATATCTCTGTGTAGGTAATATGTGTAAAGGAGATTATTATGGTAGATGTAGGATCAACTTCAATGAATTATACTGCTTATACGAAGGCAGGTAATCCGTACAACAGAACAAAAAACGGCAAACGCCTCGGAACAATCGCAGGTTTGGGTGTCGGAACTTATGCAGCTGTAAAAGTAGCTAAAGGCGGCTCATTCCTTAAAACCCTGAAAAACATGGTAAGTTTTCAAACCGCAAAAAAACTCGGCAAATGGGGTGTAATTGGTCTGGCTATCGGTGCCGTTGTTGATGCAATTACAAACAAAGTCCGCAAAAACAAAGCCGACAAAGCAGCCTCTGTTAAAGATTAACAAGAATTTTTCAACTCTTTGATTATGCAAAAAATAATAAATCCTCACTTTAAAAAGTGAGGATTTATTTTGTTCATTTGTTATCCCGAATTTATTACTATGCTCTTGTAATAAATACCTGACCAAGACTATGCAATAAATCTCTGTCAGCTTTTGTAATCTTTTCTACCGGATAACTAAATACGTGATAAACGGCGTTTTCATCACCTACAAAATGTTTTGCTACTTTTTCCGGTACTCCGAATTTTGATACACCTAAATATTCAGCTTTCTCAGGAAGCTTTGGTAATACCTCGTCCACAACTTTCGCCATACCTTGTTTAACAGGACGAAGAACGTGAACAACATGGTTTCCAAAAGCTGGACTTGAATTTACTGAATTAATTGCACTAATCATTTTAATTTCCTTTCTTTTATTAACGATTTACACACTTTACATAAAATATAAAGCCCGTAAATATTTTTTTTGCTATTCACAACAATAATATTTACAATTATTTACTATTCTGATTTAAAAATTTATGTAAGCACGTAGGGTGGGCAAAAATGAATTGCCCACCATTTATAAAATATCTGAAACAACGTACCAGATAGATAACTCAGATTTAATGTCAGTAAATAATAATGCTTGAAATATTTTTAATTAAAATGTAAAATAGTGACATGAAAAAAAATATTATTGTTATCTCAATACTGTTATTAATTTCTATTTGTTTAACTCTATGCATACTTATAAACGGCCATAAAGATAAATCCATTTTAAGGCCAAGAATGGGGCTTTCTACTATCAAAATTCCAAATTCACAAAATGTCTTGGTTGTAGGCGGTGTAGATAAACAAGAATTGGATTTTGTAAATAGTATTGAGTTGTATAACCTTGAGCGGGAACATTCAATATATATCGCACCAACAGTATTTAGTCATATATTGCCGGATTTATTTATAAATTCTGACGGTAACATTGCTATAATTGATAATGGGAGCATCGAAATTTATAATGTAAAAGAACATAAAATAATTTCGGCAAATAAAAATCCTTTTGCTCTCGATGACTATATTAATGAAACACAACGATTACAAATTTCTAACGATATAATTTTTATTACTGGCGGGAAAAGTAGCCTTAAAGAATATGTTCGCAAAGGACAAAAAGAAATGGCTATATCCGATAAAACATATTTGTATGATATCCGGAGCAATAAAGTAATAAAATCTTTTAATTTAAAAATACCAAGAACAAATCATCAAACAATTTTATATAATGGTTTCGTTTATCTGTTTGGTGGCAATACTCCCAAAAATACTGATGCGGTTTTAATTGAGAGAATTAATCTTGCTAATAACACTTCGGAAATAATTGGAAAACTAAAACAGGCCCGAGCAAATCATACGGCGTTAAATGTTGGTAATTTAGTATATTTAATCGGTGGGAACTCTGATTCAATTGAAATATACGATATTGAAAATAATAAATCAATACTTAAAAAGAACTTTAAATTTTCTAATACATATCAATCTCTTGATAAGCATAATATTTACGTTGTTAATATTAATCAAGACTCAATTACTTTTTTAAGAACTAGCCAAAAAAAATATTTGTCCGGACTCTATGAATATGATTTAAAAAAAGAAAAAATTAAAAAACTAAAAAATTTAAAAATTGGGAATTATGCAAGTATTACAAAATTAGAAAATAATTCTATTCTTATAATTGGTGGAGAAAAGCAAATTTTAATGCCTAATTTTATGAAATCTAAAATCTGCGTAATAGACAAGCTTTGCACAAGTTTTAGCGCAAGCAACAAGGTTTTTTTAACAGATAAATAAAAATTAATACATAAATTTTATCCGTGATTAATAACAAAATCTCGCAATATGACTTTCAACTTTCAAATAAAGTCATATTTTAATTATTTTAAATTCACACAAAAATTTTAAAAGGAGGTCATTATGTGTACTGACAAAAATTTTATGCAGCTGTTAAACGAAAATAAGCTGCGCTTAGATGCGACTTACGCTTTTATTAAGTACAGTAAATTGTATAGGAATTTGGATTTGACAATATCAAATGAGCCCTCTTCGAATGCTGATATAATTACAACATATCCACAATGGAAAGTCATTGCAGGAATAAATGAAGAATTAAATGCTTTCCAGCACGCATACGCTTCTGCTATTATTGCATATCATTACAATCAAGAGCTTGCCATTGCGTTGGGAGTACGTAGGGTGGGCAAAAATGAATTGCCCACCATTTATAAAATATCTGAAACAACGTACCAGATAGATAACTCAGATTTAATGTCAGTAAATAATAATGCTTGAAATATTTTTAATTAAATTGTAAAATAATGATATGAAAAAGACATTAATTGCGTTATTGGCATTAATATTAGTAACTTTACAGTTATCGGTAGCAGGACTGGCAAAAACATGGGAGGAAGTCAGGGATGAAGCTCATGATACAATCCATCAGGCTGCAGAAGCAGTGAGAGATGGTAATTGGCGATTAACAAAAAAATATGCGGTAGAATTGATAGAAAAATATCCTGATATGGATTTTGGATATTTATTTATGGGAGTATCTTATGACGATAGGGGTAATCATAAAAAAGCGATAGAGTATTATAAAAAGGCGTTAGAATTACATCCAAATGATCCGGATACATACCAGAATATGGGATATGCGTATTTACGGATGAAGGATTACGAGAATAGTATAAAATATTTAAAGAAAGCACTAGAGATAAATCCTAAATGTAAATATGCGTCGGAGCAGCTGCAGCAGGCATATCGCGCATATAAACTCGGGAGTATAAGAGAAGAGCCGACAGTAAAGATAGACGATAATCATTTTATGATACGACGTGATGATATAGTGCGGACTCCATATATACATATTGGAAAGTCAATAGTAGATAAAGAAGTAGCGGAGCCTTTAAATATAGAAATAGCAAAAATTCTAAAAAAGAAATATTCTTGCAGATATCGTGTTCGGGGTCTCGAATCAGACATAAAAGAAGATATTTATTTTGAGGGAACAGGTTGGGATGATGCAGTTGGCAGTTGGACAGAGTATTGGGAATATATAGGTGCGGATATTATCCCCGTTCTGGTACCAATTCATTTTACATATATAAATGGGAAAATTTATGGCAATTATGATGTAAAAGAATTTACACGACCTAATTGGTTCAAGGTAAAAGAGTAATGATTTTTAGACAGGGTAAGTGCTTAAACCAATAAAATAATAAATTATAAATTATAAATAAAAGTAAGATGTATTGAAATCCAAATTCAATACATCTTTTTGTGTGTACAAAAAAGAATAAACAGAAAGGAAAAATCCTATGAAAGATTTTGAAAACGAAGAAATTAGATTACCTAAAGAAGTTATACAAGAACGCGAAGAACTGCAAAAGAAGTTGTTTGAACCCAAGACGAAAGAAGAACTGAAAACGGAACGGGAAAATGAAAGTAATAAGAATAGAGCAAAATTGCCTGAAGACGATACTTTTGTAGAAATGAATATATATGCAAAGAACCTTACAATGCCTAAAAAGATCCGTGAACGCTTGATAGAGGATTATGATACGCAACATAAAATTGCACCGGACATAATAAAATTAGATCTAATAAAAGATAAAATACCCGAAGCAAATATAAACGGAACAAACTATATAATCCGCGAGGTAATAAATGAATCTGACGGATTTCAAGCAATAGTATTTGAAAATCCCTATACCCATGAATGTACTTTTACAATAGCTGGTTCATATAGTCTAAAACACCCCCTTTTAAATCCCGCAGAGTGGTATAAAGATTGGGCGCAGAACAATTTAGTGATAGGGCTCAAACATTTACCGCCACAATTAGAAACGGCAATTAAAAACTTAGACAGATGTAAAAGCAAATACAATATCACCTCAATAACAGGGTATTCGCTAGGTGCAATATTAGCCGGGTTATTGTCACAATTTAAGAGAAATAAACATCTAAAGACATACCTTTATAACGGAGGATTACCCCAAAAATTATTATATAATTTACATGAAAAATATGGTGATGAAATAAGTCTGGATGAAGCGGTAAATATGATTACAATGTTATCAAAGGGGGAAACTGTAACAAATTTGGTATCAATAGTTCGGGGTGCCGGTATTTTTATGCTTAATGGCGGGGAAAAAGGACACGCATTAGAGTATCACGAAAAGGCCACAGCCGAAAGTTATAAAGAAATTCTACAAGAAGGAATAGGATCTGTAGATGGGTTAAAAAGTGAATTTCAACGTGCAAATAATGGAAATGGTATTATGTATGCCATAGATGTGCCGTTGGATTTTAAATCCACAGTAAAAGAAGAAATAATCCGTAAGCCCGAAGGCGTAGACACAGGACTTGCTGCGGATTTGTTCAGTGAGGAAGAAATTGAAGAACTAAAAAAACGCTTGGAGCATGAGAGATTACCCAAAGAAACATTAGAAAAAATGGGAGAATACCATAAAAGGAAATTCTTCGAAAGAATACGGGAAACTTACACCGGCGATTTTAAAGATTTAACTCCGGCAAATTTTATAGATAAAGACGGCGAATTTACGTTTATTCCCCACGACATTGAACCGAAGCAAACTAATTTAATTGCCCCGACACCCAAAACTCAACACACTCAATCGGGCAAAAAAGATTTAAGTAAAGATGAAAAATGGCAATCGTTCAGAAAGATTTTCAGAACATTTTTTGCAATGCCTGATGATAACGGCAAACCAATGGGAAAAATTAACTCTACTGATGTATATAACGCAATAGACGTAATGGAGACGATGAAAAAGGCTATGCACGACTCAGAGGTTACACAAATTCCCGACTCAAAAGGCTCAATAAAAGATTTAAATGAATTGAAATTTATATCTGATGAAGCTCAGACAGAGATGATGCAGAGTGCATTACAGAAAACTTCTAATCAGATTAAAACGGACGTTAAATCTGAGATTCTTGATGAAATTTCAAGACAGACAATGTTTCCAAATCGTGAACACGTTGAAAACATTATGCGGGATGTATTTGACGATGTTCTTGTCCGCAGAGGATATAAAAAGAGCAATTAACAAAAAAGGAGAAAATATGACTACTAAAAAAGAAACAGACGAAAAAAAACAAATCAGTATTTCTCAAGCAAAACAGCTTAGAGAAGCCGATTTGGCACAAAAGATTTTTAAAAATGTAAAATCTTCTAAAGCAGAGAAAGATACTCCGCCCGAAAAAGAAAATGAGGAAATTCTGAAATTAAAAAAAGAAATTGAGCAGTTAAAAGAAGAAAATTTTAACGTAAAAACGATTTCGTCACTTGAAAGAGCAGGATGCCTAAAACCCGAACTTGTTTTGAAATCTGTTCCAAAGGACTGCGAAAACTTAGACGAATGGATAGATAAATTTAAAGCAGAAAATGATATTTTGTTTGGTAACCCAAACGATAGCCATGGCGGTAGTTACAAACCGACTATATCAAAAAATTTAAGCCCGAATGAGATTATGAATAATTTTATTCGCGGAATATATTAGTATTTTAATAAAAATATGCAGATTTTTACGGCGAGAGTTTTTACTCTCTTTGTCCGTGGTGTACACATAATAATAGGAGAATGGAAATGACAGTACATGTTATTGACAGAGCCGGCAGTGAGGCTTTAATTCCTGTGGAAGTTTCGAACGAAATTATTAAAGAAATTCCGACGACTTCAAAACTTTTACCTTTGATGAGACGTTTACCCAATATGTCATCAAAGCAAAAAACTTTACCGGTACAAAATGCCCTGCCGGAAGCCTATTTCTTATCAGGAGATATGGCACAGAAACAAACAACAAAAGCAGAATGGGAAAAATTAACTCTTACGGCAGAAGAATTGGCGGTGATTATACCTATTCCGGAAGCGGTTCTTGATGATTCGGCATTCGATATTTGGACAGAAATCAGCCCGCAAATTGTTGAAGCATTGGGGATTGCAATAGACGGCGCAATTTTGTTCGGAACAAATAAACCAAGTAGCTGGCCTACATCAATATATGACGGGGCAGTTGCCAAAAACCAGGTTTACACAATAGGCACAGCAGACGATGTTGCTGCTGATATTATCGGGGTTGACGGTTTAATGTCAATGGTCGAAAATTCCGGTTTTGTAGTTAACGGATTTGTTGCAGATGCTTCATTTGAAGCACATTTAAGAAATCTCAGGGACAAAAACGGCAATTTGCTGTATTCATCTTCTCTTTTAAGTACAACTCCGTCAAACCTTGTAGGCAGACCGATTGAATATGATAATTCTGGCGTATTTGATACAAGTAAAGCATTAATGATTTGCGGAGATTTTTCAAAAGCTGTTTACTCAATCAGACAGGATGTAACTTATAAAGTATTGAGTGAAGCGGTTATTCAGGATACCGAAGGCAACATAGTCTATAACCTTGCTCAGCAGGATATGGTAGCCCTCAGAGTAGTTATGAGATTGGGTGTACAAATTGCAAACCCTGTAACCCGCCGCAACGGAACTAACGGATACCCGTTTGCGGTATTAGAGCCTGCTTCTTCCGAAGGGGATGGAGAATAAGACCCGTTTAACTATTGTTTATCAGTTATACACATCTGTATCTGACCGATACGGATGTGTTTTTTAAATTAAAAGGAGAAAAAAATGAGCGTATATGATGATTTAATCAGTATACTTTTTAAACTTCCCGACGGAAGAAATCTGGAAGAATATTTTAAAAATATTCTTTTACTGGCATCTTTATCATCGGAAGACTTAAAAACAGGTGTTACTTTTCCTGCTTCCGGAGTAAAAAAATATGCGTCATACGATGAAGTTGCCGAAGATTTCGAAGCCGATTCACAAGTTGCCGTTGAAGCCTATGCTATATTTAACCAGAAAAATAATTCACAAACCACATCTCAGGTTAAATATCTTATTGTAGCCGAAAAAGATGAAAATGACACGGTTGAAGAAGCTTTAGATAAGGCAAAAGCCGTTGACGGTAAATTTGCAAAAGTCGTTACAACATCACGAGATGCTGCGGATTTACTTGACGTAGCTCACTGGTGCCAGGTAAATGACAGGTTCTGCGATTTGGTTGTTACAAATGTTACAAGCCTGAGTTCACTAAAAACAAACTTAAACAATCACGCATACGGGATTTTCAGAACAAATGCAAATGAGCCGATAGCATCAGCTTTGGCATCAACTTCAACTTGCGGCAAATTCGGTTCTAAAGAAGGCTCTGCGCAATTTACGCAACTGATAGGGATTTCACCAGAGAATTATACCGGAGAAGAGATTTCTGACATGAAAGCCTATAACGTAGCGTTCTACACAAATGTTTCGGCTGTTGACGGAGGACAAACCTCAGATTTAGGTTATAACTGGCTTATAGGTTCAAAAATGTTCGGAGGAGAACTCCGCCAGCGAGAAATGATTAAACACTACATCAAAAAATCAATGGGGCTTATGAGTCTGGAATTTTTCAACAAAAAACCAATGTATGATGAAACAGGAAATAACCTGCTGCTCACAATGGCACAAAAAAGATTCAGAAGTTTTCAGGAATACAATCTTGTTATTCCGACAACTTCAGAACAAATCGGTTACGAACTTAATGTTGTACCTGTTCGCACAGGAGCAAACAGCATTATGAATACGGATACAGAAGCATATACCGCAAAAAGATTTAAACTTTACGGGTACTATTATGATGCAATTGTCGGGGAAAAAGTTGATTTTACGTTTACGGTTGACCCGTCAGAAGAAGAAGTTTCGCAAATTCTTGGGGGTGGTGAGGTTTAGGCTTTGCCGCGAATATAAATAACTAATAATAAAGGAGATAAAAAATGACAGTTTATGACGTTAAAAATGTGCAATTTGTCTGGAGAGGAATTACTCTCACTGGCACTGGCAATGAATTTGCATATAATATTTCACAACAAGGGGCAAGCATCTCCCCATACAAAGGTGTACAAGGCGAAGGGTTAAATGTTGTTAATAACACAAGACAGTGGCAGATAAGCAGAAGTTTCAAAGTTGACAGCAAATCCCTGCCTATGCTGACAGAGGACAATCAAAATCATGTCGAGGATACTCTTGTAATAAGGGATTTGAACACTGACAGAGAAGATGTCTTTTCTGATTGCGTTATTGTCGGCATTTCAGGAGAAAGAGATTCGGGAACAAGAGTTGTTACCTGGAACGCACTATACAGAAACGGAAAATAAATTTTGCCGCAGGTAATTTCGGTTACCTGCGGTATATTTTTACGAAAGGATAAACTTATGAGAAAATACAATCTGCCTGATATGAGTTCAGATTCAAGAGTTTTTTGCACTTACATAATAAACGGAAAACATTACGGCTTCCGATTTACTTGGTGCAATACTTTTTTTGTTTTGGATATATACACCGCAAACTCTGACGGAAATAAATACATCCTCAAAAGCGAACCTCTGGTAACGGGTTTTGACTTTTTGTCAAGAATAAAACAGCCTGATATTATTTCCGGGAAATTGTATCTGCACAATAAATTTAATGAGGATTATACACCGGAACCCGACTCACTCAGCTCGGACTTTGAGCTGATATACTATGCGGAAGACGAGGCCGACTAAAAATGGAGAATCTAAAACTATGCAAACAAAGAACTTAGATTACAAAATTATTATTGAAATAAAAGACAAAAATATAGAAATTGACCAACTTGATATTGCTTTCAATATAAGAAAAAATTGCAAGTTAGAACCGGATATTGCTTATATAAAAATATGGAATCTCGATGATACAACATTCAATTACATATCAGAGAGCAATTCAGACCTGCACTTATATATAAAATCAGGAAATTCGGATAAGACCCTGCTTTTTTGCGGTAAACCTGATTTAGGAACAATCCGCAGGGTAAATAGGTTCTACCCGCGGAAAAGTCCTGATATTTGCACCATTATAAAAATTACAGATAGTGCGGATGCCTATATAAATTCATACATAAATAAGGATTACATTGATTCGGTCAGTTCAACAAGAATAATAAACGATTGTATTGATGAAATGGGACTTACTGTTAACGGTATTAATAACATTACAGCCGAAAAGATGTATGATTCATATAAGGCGAAAGGCAAACCCCATACTATTTTAAAGAGCATTTGTGATGAACTGGATATACCTCTGTTTATACAAAACGGTGCAGTACGGTCTTTTTCAGGGTTTGACATAAACAATTTAACGGCAATAACAGAATTTAGTACGGGGAACGCCTCAAAACCGCTTTTACAAAACCAATCGGAGGTTAGTTTCTATTCCGAATTTGTTCCGTATTTGTTACCCGCAGATATTATAAAGTGCTCCTTTGAAGAGTTTTTCGGATATTACAGAGTATCGGAAATAACCTTTGACGGGAATAACTACAACAAAATGTGTGTTACTAAAATTACTATAGGATTATAAATTATGACAAGAAGTTGCAACGACAGTCTTAATGATATACTGGATAACTTACTTTTAGCGGCTCTGGTAGAAAAGCCATGCAAAATAACAAAAGTTCATTCCCAATCCCTTGTTGATGTGGAATATTTTGACAATAACCAAAAAGATACATTATGTAAGGTGCCGGTCAAACATATTCAAACTAAGCACGGCTTTATTTATTTTGGGCTCAAAGTCGGAGATTGCGGTACCGTAAGATTTTTTGACAATAATGTGGCTGAATACTATAAGAGTAAGCCTGAAGTTATAACAAATACAGGCCGACTCCACAACATAAATGACAATTTATTCTCTATTGGGTTTTACCCGACTACCGAACAATATATCTTTCCTGAAGGAGAGGTTGTTCTTGGTACAACATCAGGTGCAACAATAAATATTACGGGAAACGCAATAAATATAACCGGCGGAGAAATAACAATTAACGGCAGTGCTGTAACTATATCAGGGGATACAACAATAGACGGAAAAATTTTCTTATCCCATACACATTCAAACGGAAATAACGGCTCCCCGACAGGCGGAGTTTTGTAAAAAATGAAAGGTAAAAATAAATGACTTTATATAACACAAAAAACACGGAGCTTGTCTGGCGGGGAGTTACTCTAAGCGGATTTGCTTCCGAAAAAATAAACATAACACAAGGGGCAGAGCCCAGTAATGTAACATTTATAGGAATATCGGGTGAAACAATGAACTGCCCGAATCCTAAAAGAACCTGGCAAATTACATCTAAATTTTTAGCAAACAGCACATCCTACAAGATATTAGAACAAGACAATTTAAATCACACAGAGGATATTCTGCTCGTCCGTGATTTAAATACCGGAGAAATAAACTTGTTCACTAATTGCACAATATCTACGGTAGGTTCACGCTGCGACAGCAATTTAAGAACAGTAAGCTGGCTTGCATCAAAAAGAAATTTTAAATAAGGAGGTACACACTTATGGATATACTTATCGATGGGGAAAATCTTGCTGTCGAAGCAGGAGATTTTGTTCTGACAGACGGGATTACTCAAATAAAACAACATATAACTACTGCACTAAAAACACTGTCCGGAGAATGGGTCCTGGATATTTCAAAAGGGATAGATTATCCCTCAGGGCTCAGAGATACAAACCTCCTTGAGAGCTCTGTCAGAAGCCAAATACTTGGGGTACAGGGTGTCAATTCACTGGATAATTTCAAAATGAGGTTTGATAAAGCAACTCTTACAATTTCCGTATTGGCAGAAGTAAAAACAGAATACGGGGCTTTAAATTTCAATGAAATTTTAAAAATTTAAGTAAATGAATGGAGATAAAATGGAAATTCAAAATGGAAAATTAAAGAATTTAACTAAAGAAGAAATCAGAAACCTTTTGGAGGAAGAATTTTTAAGTAATTGCGAAAATATTGATTCTGTTAAGAAAGGCGGCATTCTGGATTATATTTTTAATCTCTCTGCGGAAACCGAACTGCATTTACAAAATTTAATCGGATACATTGCAGAAATTGCAAATCCTGAAAGTTCAGAAGGCAAATTGCAGGATTCATTGTATGAAAGAATAGGCGTTAAAAGGCTTCCTGCCCGAAAAGGCAGGTTTTCTGCCCGTGTTCGGGGTGTTCCGGGGAAGAACATTTCGCATAATTCCATATTGCTTGCTGACAGCACAACAAAATGTGAATTTATAAACAATGGCGATTTCACTTTTAACCAAGACGGCATTGCAAACGTAATATTCGATTCGGTAGAATATAACGAGGACACCGTCACAGAGGAATCTGAGTTTATAATCGTTCGTGCGCCAAAAACCGTTACATCGGTTGATAATTCAACCGTTACAGATATTTTTGCGGGTCAAAACCGAGAATCTGACGATGACTACAGAATAAGATTCAGAAATTCCAAAGCTTTAAATTCCAAAGCAACACATAAAGCAAATCTCGCAAACCTTGGCAAATACTTGGACAATCCTGCGCTGCTAAATATAATTGATAAAAACTCGGAAAATTCAATGAATCCTTATTTTGTAAAAATTGTTGCAAAACCTAACACAACAGATGAAGTTTTTGCACAGGCAATTTTGGATACATTTGGCGCGGGAATTATTTTTCAGGGAAACACCTCTGTCTTGTTAAAAGATACACTAAATAATGATATTACGGTTAAATATCAAAAAGCAGAAGTTATCCCGATTTTCCTGAAAATAAAAATACTATCAAAAAGCGGTTTTAGTGAAGAATCTCTATTTGACGGAATAAAATCTGCCATAACAAATTATTTTCAAAAACAAGGTTTCGGACTGGGAGCAACTGTATATGCTACGGAATTTATAATCCCGACACTTGAGGTAGAGGGAGTCGAAGCGGTCAGCAACATATCCGTTAAACGGGATTCCGAAGAAAATTACACAGATATAGTAAATCTTGCTTATAATGAAGTTCCGCAAATTAATGAATCACAGATTACAACGGAAGGAGCTGCATAATGAAAATTTATGATTATAAAACAAAATGCCTGGAATTTATACTTTCATATTTCCGCACAAATTCCGACATAGTAAATATCCTTCAAGCACCGGCAGACAGATTTAATTCGCTGCAAGATACGATACAGTATTTATTAGACAGCCTGATTATTTCAAAAGCCAGAGGGCAGCGTCTGGATTATATAGGTAAAGAAGTCGGAACAAGCCGCGATGAAATTGATTTCGGAGATTATTTTTGTATAAACAGAGAACATATAAACAAAAATAAACTCTTTTACTTTTTATCTTCCGGTATTAATCCGAGAATACCTTTGTCTTTACCGGATGCCGCATTTATACAAAAAATTTATGCCTGTATCGGCGCAAATTCTTCTTCGGGCTGCATAGAAGAAATCTTGTCAATAATAAAAAAAATGACGAATGCTGACAATGTATTGATTTCTCAGAGCAGTAACGGGGGAATAAATATAAATATTTACGGAGAAGAGTTACTTGTAACACAAAACACGGTTTCTTATATCCGACAAATATTTGGTGACGGAATATATATAGAGGAGATTAAAACAAATGACTAGACCAACAAATCCAAACATTACCATTCCTGAAAGTTTTGCAACGGAAGGAAGAAAAACAGACTTTTCCAATGAAAAAATTCTGAACGGGTTTGACCCGATTAACCCGGATGTACTGTGCGGGGACAATCTTAACAAATTTATTGATGATACCTATAAAGGACTGAATTATTCAATGGACTGCATTCACGATCTTTATAAAGGTGCGGTTTTATATGATTCTAACGAAACTTATAACTTAAATTCGCTTGTATTCCACGTTGATTCAAACAATAAAACCCATTTATATCGTTCGTTATCAAATAATAACAGTTCTAATAGTTTGACAAACAGTAATTATTGGCAAGAAATAATTATAGATGCATCTAATTTTGTATCAAAAGCAGGCGATACAATGAGCGGTTCTCTTACGCTAAACGGTGGGGTTGTAACTATTAAACATAATACAATAACCCGTGACGGAACAAATCCGGCAGCATCATCATATAAAGGACTTAATTTTGTAGATAATAGTTCTACACCGTTGCGATTTGGATTAATAGAGAGTAGCGTATTGACAGATGGTGGAGCTAATTTAAATTTGTACGCCTATAAAAATCAGACAACAAATGAAACCGCAAAAATTGAACTTGGTTGGACTGGAAGCGGCACACGATATTGCACGTTTCCAAACACCACTTGTTGTGACGGTCAATGGGTAAACAGTTTTCATGTTTTATCTACTTCAACCGCAATAGGGAATTACCAAATAGATATTAGTTCCTATCTGCCAAGCGACAGAACAAGTTACGATTATGAAGTTATGATTGCTTTTGGTGGGGGCAGGACTTCAGGCAATACAAATTCGTTTGTATCAATATCAGATACCTCTGTTTCATTGACAACTGCTAATGATTTAGCAAACAATTCTGTCTATGGCTATACGGAATTTGACGGCGAACATGCGGAGGCGGGGCAAATTTCTTGTATTGTAATTGCCCGTAAAAACAATGATAAGTTTTATTTTAACATTACTCGTAGTGCAATAACACAAAGTTGCTTGATAATGACAAAATACAGACGTATAGGCACGAACGCATAAGGAGGAAAAAATGACATATTACGCACATATAAATACAGTTGAAAACTCAATCGGCAAAGGTGAATGCCCTTGTTCTGGTGAAAATATTGTATGTTTAGAAATCACAGAGGAAGTCTATAACAATATTGAACGCTATATATATAATGGCAAAGACTTAGTTCTTGACCCAGATTATGAACAGAAACAGGCACAAAAAGAAAGAGAAAGGCTTGATGCTTTAACCTTAACTCCTGCTGATGTAGAAAGAGCATTATATAGAGCAAAAGGTATGGACTTTGATGATTTAAAAGCATTGATTGCTCAACAAATACCGCAAGTTGATATAAAAGGCTTATCAATCGAGTTCAGAGCAAAGGACTTTTATCGTGGTGCAATGGCGGGCGGTATGAGATTGTTTGATGTAGTCGGAGCATTGCTAGGGTACTCGACAGATGATATGGATTATTTGTTTAAGAATAAGGAATTACCGAACAGAGGTTAAACATGAATAAGTGATTATGGTATTAAGTTTTTACGGTGCTTCGCACTATAAATATAACTAATTCCGCTACAACTTATTCACTTCATAACTTAGTAACTTTTAAAAAGGAAAAAGAAATGATTGAATGGTACAAAGACAAAAATATTGTCATAGAATTCAGTGAAAAACCGCAGGTCTGCATGCGTTACATTATTCCATCCATGACAAAACAAGAGAAATTAAATATAAGCAAATATCCTTTTTTCAACAGAAAAGATCTGATTGTAAAATTATCCGATATCAGAAAAAAGAAAGATTATATGTTTTGTATACCCAAAGGCTACTGTTGGGACGGGGCAACAATTCCCCGTCTTTTTTGGCGGCTTATAGGAGCAAAAACAGATTCTTCTTTTTTAATTCCTTCAATGATTCATGATGCTCTTTGCGAACATCACGAATATGTTGATAATGACAGATATTTCGCAGATAAAATTTTTGAACGGCTGTTGTATACATCAGGGGTTCACGGCTTTAACAGATGGCTAATGTTTCATTGCGTGGATAATTTTCAAAAACTATGTAACTGGAAAGGACAACCATGAGTGAAGAAACAACTGCTCTTCTTTTGCAAATGCTGAAAGATCAGGGCAAAAAAATTGATAAACTTGAAATAAAAGTTGATGAACTCATTGCAATGAAAAACAGATTAATAGCCGGCGGAATTATTTTATCCGCTGTATTTGGATTTGTATGGGACTGGTTCAAAAATTTTTTTGGAAGGAACTAACCTTTGTGCAGAATAATTTATATATATAAAAAGGGTCTCCTGACATTTTAACCCCCTTGATTAACTTCAAGGGGGTTTTTTTGTACCAAAGATTATTGTTGTAAAAGTATATTTATGCTAATTTATTAATGCACAGGGGGAAATAATATGGATATACTTTTTATTATTGACAGAATTGAATTAAAGTATTTTGAATTTAATAATCTTGTTACAAATTTTTGGCTTATAAGAGAAATGCTTTATGAAAATAAAAATGTTTATATTACAACCATTGACGGATTGAGCCTACTGAATGGGAAGGCATATTCACATTGCTACAAAACATATGAGAAAAACGAAAATATTTTTTACGAAAAAACCTGTCTTAAGAGGGAAATTGAAAGTTTCCGGCTCGTTATGTTCCGGCAGGATCCGCCTTTTGACGGAGATTATCTGAATTCTACATACATTTTTGACTTCGTTGATACTTCAAGAACTCTTATAATAAACAAACCGTCTGCGGTACGTGATTTTAATGAAAAATTGCACGCTGTCCGGTTTAAACATTTAATGCCTGAAAATATCGTTACTTCTTCAAAAAATGATATTTTAGAATTTTTGGAAGAACACGAAGAAATTGTTTTAAAGCCATTAAATCGCTGTTTCGGAGCAGGGGTTATGACTTTAAAAAAAGGTGATAAAAACACCTCCGTAATTATAAACACAATGACAAATGACGGTAAAACGCTAACAATGGTACAAAAATATATTCCAAAAGCAATAAACGGAGACAAAAGAGTTCTTTTTCTCGGGGAAAAAGTTCTTCCTTATTGCGTACAAAAACTCCCGAGCAACAATGATTTTAAATTTAATGAACATTGCGATGCAAATATTATCAAAGCGGAACTTTCGGAAACAGAACGGGATAATTTTCTTCCTGTCGCCAAAACACTCGCATCAGAAGGTATTTTGCTCACGGGATTAGATGTAATTGACGGAAAGATTATCGAAATTAACGTAACAAGTCCATGTTATTTCATAAAGGAAATTAACGGATATTTTAACTGCCAATTAGAAAAAGAAATTACAAATTATATATTAAGCACGGCTGAAGCCTTCTTATACTCAAGAATATAAAAAAAAACGACTTTTGTTAAAGTC
>DBXD01000076.1:23966-24412 GCA_002309425.1 Cyanobacteria bacterium UBA1221 | reverse complement strand
CACTCTAATTTCAAAGGTTCTATCTCAAGATAATCAAGTTTTATATTTTCAGAAATATCCTTTTTGAAATTATCAAAGACAACCAGTTTATTTTCCTGAACCGTATCATCAAGAATTGCCGTTGCTTTTGTACCTCTTACGAGAAGCTGAACGTGTTTTTTAGGGGTAATCCAACTGTCGGAAATTTGCCCAATCATTCCGCCTTCAAATTCTATTGTAAGATGAGTTATATCCATAATATCATTTCTGTCAGAAGAGCAGCCTACTGCCGATATGACTCTGATAGGATTTTTACCTGTTACATAACTCATCATTGAAACATCGTGAGGAGCCAAATCCCACATAACACTTCTGTCATTCTTGAAGAAATTAACATTCAGCCTGTCGCTCTGTGCATATACAATATCACCCAGCGCACCCTCTTCAACCAGCATTTTTAACCTGTT
>DBXD01000076.1:17530-23929 GCA_002309425.1 Cyanobacteria bacterium UBA1221 | reverse complement strand
GTTAAGTCTTTTGCCTCCTGTGCAACTGTTGATATAGGTTTTTCAACATATACATTTTTCCCTGCCTCAAGCATTGCATGAACCATTTTATAATGCGTATGGCTCGGTGTTACAACCGCAACGGCAGTTATTTCAGGGTCGTTAATAATATCCTGATAATCCGCGGTTGTCTTAACTCCCGGATATTGATCCAAAACTTTTTTCCTGTTTTCTTCATCAATGTCGCAAACTATATCCAAAACTCCGAGATTGTAAAAGTTTCTGACAATATTTCTGCCCCAAACTCCGCAACCTATAACTGCTATCTTTTGTTCCGTCATAACTACACATCCCTTATAAAACTATTTAAAAGCCTTTATCAATCGAAACTCTAAAAGTTCCTATAACCATAATACTTTACAAATATAAATTTGCAAGTAATTAAAAGTGTGTAACATTTCTTGTTTCAATTTAGCAATGTTAAATTTTGTAAAGAAATAAAACAGATATAGCAATTATATACTTTTAAAATACTTTATATAAATGTAAGCAATAACGAATTAAATAACGCGAGATATAAAAACACAAAAAATACTACACTACCTACTACTACACACTAACCTTCTACACACGAGGAATCATCAAAAGATTCCAAACTCTATCACCAGATAGGGTTTTTTTTTGCCCAAATTTAAGCGCGGAGATTTTTTGCACCTTTCAGATAAACATACCTTGGTTCAAAATCTTCTTCACAATTCATAACGACAAGTAATCTCAGGCACATAGGCAGAGAATTTTTAATATCTGCTTCCTGAACACACATAAAAGCCGTTTTATTCCAGTTCAAATCTTTCCTGATAAACTTTGCAGGATAAGCTGCATTCAGGTCTTTTGTCACAGTAAAAAGAACGTGAGAAACTTTTTCTTCCGTTAAGTTATTTTGCCGAATAATTTCCGAAAATAATTCACAAGCGGCATTCTTAATTGCTTCTTCCGAATTTTCATCAACCGTAATTGCGCCTCTGATACCTTTTGTTATCATATTATTTCCCTTTATTTTGCAGCCCGTTGTACCAATCTCTTGCGGGCATCTCGCCTTTACCCTCAGGTTTTACTTTTGTGAGTAGGATACATCCTTCCCCGCATGCTATTTTGACCCCCTCTTTTGAAGCTTCCAAAATTTCTCCGGGATTACCGAGGCCTGTACAAACTTTCGTTTCCAAAACCTTAATTATTTTACAATTATGCACAAAAAATGCCGATGGCGATCTGTATATACCCCTGACAAGATTATGAATTTCTTTAGCTGATTTATTAAAATCAATTTCAGTTTCATCTTTTTGTAATTTGTTTGCGAAGCAAATGCCGTCCTCACATTGTTTAACCGGAGTAAGCGTTTTAGCAGTGAGGCCTAACAACGTTTCTTCAATAATTTCAGGCGAATCTTCGGAGATTTTTGTATATAGATCTTCACAGTTCATATCTTCAGGGATAGGAATTGTAATTTTTTTACAGACATCTCCGCAATCAAGACCCAATTCCGTAATCATTGTGCAGATTCCGGTTTCCTTATCTCCGTTAATTATTGCTCTTTGTATCGGGTTTGCGCCTCTGTATCTGGGTAAAAGTGAAGCGTGAAGATTTATGGTTTCGTATTTCGGAATATCAAGTACTTCTTGTGATAAAATTTGCCCAAAAGCAAAAGTAACGAAAAAATCGGGAGAAAGTGCTTTCAGAGCCTCTATAACTTCCGGTTCTTTTCTTATGGATTTTGGTTGAAATACTTTTATATTATTTTCGATTGCATATTCTTTTATCGGGGACATCTTAATTTTGTTACCTCTGCCGGCAGGTTTGTCCGGTTGCGTTACAACTGCCATAACCTCAAATTTATCGGATTTGTTGAGGTAATCGAGAGATTTTAACCCAATATCAGGAGTTCCGAAAAAGACAACCTTAATCATTTTTTAGTGCGGCCTCCAACTCCGGTTCTTCCAGCAGATTTTCTTCTTCGACCGGAGGCAGGTCAAATTTTGCAAGCTCTTCATTGGCAACAGCCTTGTTTATGCAGTGGTCTATAAACAAAACCCCGTTAAGATGGTCAAATTCGTGTTGGATTGCTCTTGTCAAAAGCGTTCCTTCGCCGGCATCAACAACAAACGGTTTCCCGTTTATATCCAAAGCTTTTACCGTAACACTTTTGTACCTTTTTACCTCAACAAAAGCTTCGGGAAAACTCAAACATCCCTCATTACTAACCATAGCACCGGATTTTTTTATAATTTTCGGATTAATAAAAACCATAGGAGATAATTTTTCTTCATTGGTTGAAACGTCAATAACGAAAACCCTGTAATTTTCTCCGATTTGAGGAGCTGCCAATCCTACCCCGTTATTAGTGTACATCGTTTCCAGTAAATCGTGCACCAAATCGGATATTTTTTTTGATACTTTATGAACTTCCTTAGATGGTTCTCTAAGGGACTTTGTTCCGTAACGTAAAACTCGTCTTATTGCCATATTTATTCCCCCGTCAAGTATATATTAATATAAAACACTATTTTAAGCAATTACTTTACACTCAAAAATTTATGCATTTGAGGTATAAGACGAATTTTCCTGTATTTAGAATAAAATTTTCTGAAAATTTTTTCACAAGAACTTACCGGCAAGGCAAAAGAATTACCTGTCATTTCCGGCTGAAGGATAACTTCAATATTATAAGATTTTGCTAAATCAGTAACAAACTCTATTTCTTCATCGGTAATATCCGAATTAAAAACGACTTTGGCAAATGTTTCTTTTTCTTTTGCAATATCAAAAAATTTTGATACTTTGCTTTTGTCAGGATATACATTAGCGGAGGAATAAAGTTTAATGTCTGCAGCAACAACGTCTGTATATTGTATAACTTTTTCTAAATATTCAGGTAATGTACCGTTTGTTTCAAGGTATATTTTATGCCCTTGCTGCTTTAGAACAGGCAGAACTTCCGATAAAAAATCCGCATTCAGCAGGGGTTCTCCTCCGGTAAAAGAAATAGTCTGACATTTACCGTATTTATTAATTTCGTTGATTAAATCATCAGAAGTGTATAATGTTGAGTTATTAGTGTTGTGTTCCGTATCGCAAAATCTGCAATTCAAATTACACCCGCAGAAGCGCACAAAAATTTGAATTTCCCCAACATAAATACCTTCCCCTTGTATTGACTGAAAAATTTCTTTTATATTTGCTGTTTTCATAAACCTTCTCTTAAATCGTCTTTTGACATTTTCTTCAATTTACCGTACAGGTTTATCTCGTTTTCGGATAAATTCTTTGGTATTTGAATAATTACGGTTATTATCATATCACCAAATTTTCCGTTTGTCTGTATTCCTTTATTAGCAATCTGAAATTTTTGTCCCGAGCGGGTCATGGGCGGAATTGTAAGTTTAATTTCGCTATTGCGGGCAGGAACGGATATTTCTGTGCCCAAAACCGCTTCTGATGGTGAAATAGGTATGGTGTAACTGATATTTGAATCTTTTATTTCAAAATTGTTATCGTTTTCAATTTTTAACGTAATAAATAAATCCCCGTTTTTACCGCCAAAGAATCCGGGGTTCCCTTCTCCCTGCAGTCTTAATTTTGAATTGTTTTTTACCCCGGCAGGAATTTTAACGGTCAGTTTTCTGCTGATTTCATAAATACCTGTACCGTTGCATTTAGGACATTTTGTTTTATTTAAAAATTTTCTGCCGTTACAATGAGGACATACTTCTTTGTGCATTATATTTAATATCCGCTCGGAACCGTTTAGGGCTTCGAATATGCTTATAGAAATTTCCGTATTAATATCGGTTCCGTTTTTGGGAAGATATTTTGAATTCGTTTTATCGTGTTGTTTACTGATTTCTTCAAGGATGGAATCTACTCCGTTTTTATAGTTTTGTTTGCTTGTATATGTCTTTTGGGGATTGGGTTGTTCTTCTTTTTTACTTTGATTTACTGACTGAGTTTTTTCCTCTTTTTTTTCCGTTTTTGTAAAACAGTCTGTATTATTCTGTTTTGTTTTAAATTCAGACTTGTTTGCGGAAGTTTCTTTAAAATAATTCTTAGGTGTTTTATAGAAACCGTTTACCATATCATAATTTTTGCGCTTTTGAGAATCCGAAAGAGTTTCGTATGCTTCTAAAATATCTTTGAAGCGGGTAATACTTTCGGGCGCTTTGTTTACATCAGGATGATATTTTCTGGCAAGATTTCGGTATGAAGTTTTTACTTCATTTTCATCACTGTCAGGGGTAACTCCAAGAATATCATAATAATTTTTTTTGCATTTTGTTATCATACAAATATATATAATGTTGTTTAAAAATTTTTCAACCTTTATCAGTATAATTTCAAGGATTAAATATTTTCCATGCCTTGATAGGGCATGCGCATGCTCATAAATATCAACCGACAGATTGATACAATTTAGACTATTGGTTGATGTCTTTATTGAAACGGGGCTTTATCATTGTAGTGTGATAAAGATTAGGGAACGAGATATGAAAAGAATTTTTACTACAATAGTTTTATTAATGTTGGTGGTTGGTTCATCCGTTTTAGCAGCAGATAATTTTCTGAACACGGTAGTGCTTGAGGGAACTGATAACGGCGGGTACAACATTCTGTTACGTTCTGATGCTATTGCTTCTGTCAGGAGAGTAGTGGAAAGCAATAACAAAATTGTATTAAACATAAAGGGGTTAACGGCATCAGATAATATCAACACGCTGTACAGAAACACTTCTTCGGCGAACGGGGTAATTGTTGAAAATGTCGGTAATAATGAGGTTAAAATCCAAATTCAGGGCAAGAATATCTCAAAGGCAAATATAATCTTTGACAGTCCTGCAACCGCTCCGATTGTGGTATCAGAAAAAGTTTCAGGTAAAACTGTTTTGTGGATTATTGTAGCGCTGATAGTTATTTGCGGAATTTTTGCGAAATCCAGAGGCATGAAAGCAAACTCTAAAGAAAGAATAACTGCAGCAGTGCAGAAAAATATTCGTGACAGAGAAATTGCAATGTATAAGACTTACCGCAGAGAAATGCTGACAAAACCAAGCATTGATTATAAAATTACAAGTCCGAGAATGAAACAGGCTATAAGAAGAGCTGATACAATAAGACATTTACAAAGAGTTACAAGAGTTTAATAAAACAGGTGGAAGTATGGCTATAAGAATATTGTTATTATTGTTATCAATGATTATATGTACCAATATTGTAATTATCCTTGTAAGTTTTATTTTTGGTGAAAATATGTACAAGAAACATGGTGATGCTATTCTAAAGGGTTTCGGACTGTTAATCTTGTTTATAGTACTGGGATATGTAATTGCATCCGTTGCAGGTTTAAGTTTATAGGAGAAGATAAATGAGTTTAAAAGATAAAAATAATGTATTTGACAAAAAAATGCTTTCGACACCGGTACTTGTAGTGTCCTTGCTTGCAATGTTTTTAATATTATTTAATCCTCTTGCAATTGTCGGAGTCGGAGAAAGAGGGGTAAAAGTTACTTTGGGTAAAGTTTCTCCGAAAAGTTTTCCGGAGGGAGTTCATCTTGTTACACCGTTTATTTCAAAGATAAAAGTTATGGATGTAAAAACCCAGAAGAATTTTATGGAAACAGAAGTTTATACAAAAGACATTCAGCAGGCAAGAATATCTTATGTTATAAATTATAATCTTGAACCGCAAAATGCTCACAATATGTACCGTGAGGTCGGTATAACTTATAAAGATACAATATTGATGCCGGTTGTGGAAGGTACGATTAAAGATGTTATCGGTAAGTGGAATGCACAGGATTTGGTTGCAAACAGGGAAGCCGCTACAACCGATATTATAGGTAAATTGCAAAAACAATTATCTCCAAGATACATAAATGTTACAGGTTTCCAAATTACTGATATAAACTATTCAAAAGTTTTTGAACAGGCTATTGAAAGCAAAGTTACCGCTGAACAGGAAGCTCTGAAAGCAAAGAACAGAACCGTTCAGATTCAGGAAGAGGCAAAACAAAAAATTATTTCTGCAGAAGCAGAAGCTAGATCCATGAAAATAAGGGCAGATGCACTTGCTCAAAATAAGGCACTTGTCCAATACGAAGCTGTCCAAAAATGGAATGGCGAACTCCCTACATATATGTTGGGTAATTCCGTACCCTTTATCGGAATGGGTGCACTAAAAAACTGATTATAAATTTACACATATAACCTTAATAATCCTTAATCATCCGCTTCAAAAGAAGCGGTTTTTTTTGAATATATGTTATAACTTTTATTATTATATTCTGATATTAAAGAACTTGTTTATTTGCCGTTCTATTTTTTTAGCAGAGGTTCCGTCACCGTATGGATTCACTGCTTTTAGTCTGGTTA
>DBXD01000076.1:14975-17470 GCA_002309425.1 Cyanobacteria bacterium UBA1221 | reverse complement strand
CCTGCATCAATCCCTTCCTGCCTTTCAGTTTCATACCGCATTACAAATGTCGGACACCCAAAAGACGGGGCTTCTTCCTGGATACCTCCGGAATCTGTCAATATTAATTTAGCATTTTTCATCAAATATACCAGATTCGGATAATCCAGCGGCTCAAGCAGTTTTATATTATCAAACTGTTCCAGTCTTGAATGAATTTTATTTTTAACGTTGGGATTCGGATGAACGGGAATAACAAAGGTGTGGTCTGAAAACTTTTCTGCCAGATACCCGATAGCTTCAATAATTCGGTCTAACCTCTCACCGTGATTTTCTCTTCTGTGTGCGGTTATTAAAACTAATTTGTCATCTATGTTTATATTGAGCTTTGTATAAAATTCCGCAGCAGATTCCATTGTTTTATCCGACAAACAAAACAGGGCATCAATAACAGTATTGCCGACAACATGAATTTTATTTTCGTCAATATTTTCTTTAATTAAAGCCTCTTTATTCTTTTCGGTAGGAGCAAAATGTAAATCTGCAACACGGGATGTCATCTGCCTCATAATTTCCTCAGGGAAAGGTTCAAATATATCATACGACCTCAACCCTGCTTCAACGTGGAATACCGGAACTTTATTATAAAATGATATAAGTGCCCCGCACAGTACCGTCATTGTATCTCCCTGTACAACAGTAGCATCAATATTATTTGTTTTAAAAACTTTATCCAAGGATGTTAAAATTCTTGTCTGAACTTCTGCCAGGGTCTGGTTTGGTCGCATGCAGTCAAGGTTTATGTCAGCACAAAGATTAAAATATCCTAATGTTTGATTAGAAAGCTCCTTTTGCTGTTCAGTATTGCATATTATAACATTATATTTATCCGGATACTTTTTCAGCTCCAATATTATCGGGGCTAATTTTATCACTTCCGGTCGGGTTCCAAAGACAAACAATAAATTTTTCATACGTCTGATTTTATTATAAAAGATTTTTATTTACAAGGATGATTATTATGGTAATAATGAATTAGCCGCACAGAGGATGTTCTTAAATTCATTGTAATTAATAATTTTGTTACAGGAGGTAAAATAATGCTTGAATTATATTATTCCAAAACGTGCCCTTATTGCAAAAAAGTTTTTGACTATTTTTCGGCAAACGGGATTGAATATGAAGCTAAAGATGTGTCGGAAAAAATTAATCACGATAAATTAATGGAATTGGGAAAGTTATCCCAGGTTCCGTTTCTTGCAGATACAACAACAGGTAAAACAATGTATGAATCTGACAGTATTATATCTTATGTAGCCAGTCTTGTTAAATAATATTGTAAATTATTATCAGACATAAAAAAGAGTCCTGTTTGAGCAGGACTCTTTTTATAAAATACTCTTGATTAGTATCTGTAATGAGCAAAAGCTTTGTTAGCTTCAGCCATTTTGTGGGTATCTTCACGCTTTTTGCAAGCAGAACCTACACCGTTTGAAGCATCGATAATTTCATTAGTCAATTTATCAATGAAAGATTTACCGCTGCGTTTTTTAGCTGCTTCAATCAACCAGGAAGAAGCCAGAGCAAAACCTCTGTCTGCTTTAACCTCAATAGGTACCTGATATGTTGAACCGCCGATACGTCTTGCTTTTACTTCCAAAAGAGGAGTTGCATTAGACATAGCTTTTTGGAAAATTTCCAAAGCTTTTTCGCCGGTTCTTTCTTCTATCTTAACCAAGGTTGCATAGAAGATTTTTTCAGCTAATGATTTTTTACCTCTTCTCATAATTCTGTTAATGAATTTTGAGATATCTACACTGTTATATACCGGATCTGCTAAAGGTATTCTTTTTGCAGGTTTAGAACGTCTTGACATTACTTCTTACCTCCTTTTTTATCTCTTTTAGCACCGTATTTAGATCTTGACTGTGCACGATTAGCAACACCTGCAGTATCTAAGGTACCGCGTACGATATGGTAACGAACACCCGGAAGGTCTTTAACCCTGCCGCCTCTTATAAGAACAACACTGTGTTCCTGCAGATTGTGACCGATACCCGGAATGTATGAAGTAACTTCAAATCCGTTTGTTAATCTGACTCTGGCAACCTTTCTCAATGCTGAGTTCGGTTTTTTAGGGGTTGTTGTGTAAACCCTTGTACATACTCCACGTCTTTGAGGGCAATTCATCAAAGCAGGAGATTTTGTTTTGTCTGTTAGCTTTTTACGTTCTGAACGTACAAGCTGATTGATTGTAGGCATTTTTTTCTCCTTTTATTTCTTTCTACCGCGGTAAAGACCATAATCTAAAACCCTTACGCATTCTGACTATGACCGGACTGCCGAACTGTTTTATTAAAATATGTTCCTACGTCCTTGCTTTACCTTTTACATCTTGCTGTTTTTTCAGCACAAAAATCGGCAAGTGTATAGTCCTATTAAACAACGCACAATATTGAAAGTCAAGACAACTGTTAATTTAAGTTAAATCCGCCGTTCTTTTTTATGTGTTCAAC
>DBXD01000076.1:0-14926 GCA_002309425.1 Cyanobacteria bacterium UBA1221 | reverse complement strand
CCGTTAGTTAAATCAGTTAAAATTCCTTTTTCTATATCCAAATCCAGTTCGTCACCGGCATTTATTCCGTCTGTATCACATTCTACGACAAGTAAACCGATATTAATGGCGTTTCTGTAAAAAATTCTTGCAAAAGATTTTGCCAAAACCGCACCGACACCGGACAGTTTTATAATTTGAGGTGCGTGTTCTCTCGATGAGCCCAAGCCAAAATTATTGCCGGCAACAACAAAATCTCCTCTTTGTACTTTTGATGCAAATTCCGGGTCTGCATCTTCTAGCACATGTTTTGCAAATTCCGGCAAATTTGACCTTAAATGGAATAATCTGCCCGGCGCAATATGGTCAGTTGAAATATTATCACCGAATTTAAAAGTTTTTCCTCTCATAAATTTCTCCTTTTTAGTACTTTTATATTACAACAAAATTAAAATTTATGTTAAAATATTCGTAATCGAGGAACCTGAAAATGTATTTTGACAGAAAATGTAAAATAACTTTTATTTGTCACGGCAGCACGATTTTCTCCGAAGAAGGACGATTTTCAGATATGGAAAATCATCCTCCGATAAACGAAAACGGGGTTGAAGAAATTGAGCGCTTGTGTGAATACTTAAAAAAGCGTAAGGTGAAAAATGATGTTATATACACGTCATCGGCAATGAGATGTATTCAAACGGCAAAATATATTTCAAAAGTTTATAAAAAAATGTTTGAAACGGTCGATTTGAAACCAAGACGCTGTGGCGGGTTCAGCGGACTGACTTTTGAAAATATTGAAGTAAATTTTCCCGATAAGTTAAAAACTTTCATTAATAATCCGGAAATTCCTACCCCTGAAGATGCTGAGTCAATAAAGGATTTTGTAAGAAGAATCTCGGATGAGATTGAATCGATTGTCGAAAGAAATGAGGGAAACCGCATTATAATTGTAACGCATCCGGATGTCATCAAAGCGGCAATATGTTCTGCTATTGATGTTCCGCTGACATCTTTCAACCGTATATATATAAAGACAGGTTCGGCTACTCAAATCAGTTACTTTAAAGAATGGAAAAGTTTAATATACTCTGATTATACCCCGCTTTAATTCTTGCCGGATAATCGCTTATTTTCTTTTATCAAAAAATCTTTTCCGGGTTTGAACGTTAAAAAATCCCATGGCAGTGTTTCATCAAACGGGATATTCCTGTATGCAAAGAAGTCTGCATCTATATTGAGTTCTTTTGCCGCATTTTTGTATGCGCCCAGACTTCCCCCCTTTTTATAGACAAGTTCCAGAAAGTCGGATAAAGTGCTGTCGCCTCTTGATAAAACTGCCTGCCAATAATCCCATTTAGGACTTGATACGGAGGCCTGAATCCCTAATTTGTGCAATTCCTTTTGTATGTACTGAGATTTTTTCTCCAGACTCTTTGTATCTTCTCTTCCGTACCATTGAAACGGAGTATGCGGTTTCGGTACAAACGTTGAAATTCCGAATGAAAGATCAAAACTCTTGTATTTAGTCTTTATTTCTTTCGCAAGTTCTATTAATTCTTCAATATCGTTTTTGGCTTCAGTAGGTAACCCTATCATCCCGTATAATTTTAGGCCTTTTATGCCATGCTTTTGTGCAATATCTACCGCATTAAAAATTTGCTTTTTTGTAAGATTTTTATTGATAACTTTTCTCAGCCTTTCGCTTCCTGCTTCAACGGCCAGAGTAATATTCCTTTGTCCGAGTTCGGATAATATTTTTGTTATTTTGGGGGTAACGGCATCTACTCTCAGAGAAGAAAGGCTCATCTCTATTTTCGGGTTTTCTGTTTGGTGTTTGTTAAAAATGTGTTCACAAATTTTTTCGAAATCAGGATGGGCGCTTAGCTGAGCTCCCAAAAGGGCAATTTTATCGGTTTTACCGAGTCCTAAATCAATCGCCTCCAATATGTTTTGACAAGGTAAACATCTTAAGGGTAAATTTATATACGAAGCCAGACAAAAACCGCATCTGTTTGCACAACCTCTCGAAATTTCAATTATAAAGGTGTCCGAAAAATATGCTTTTGGGCTTATTATTGGAGTGTAAATACATTCAGATAACTTTTCCGTGCTTTTGATGACCGTTCTTTTGTATTTTGGTACATAAATTCCGTCAATATTTGATATTTTTCTTAAGAAAGAATCTTTATCTTTTGATTTAGCGTAAATATCTACGACTTTTTCATTCAGAACTTCTCCATCACCTATAATAAAAAAGTCAAAAAAAGCTTCATACGGGGCAGGATTTGCTGTAACAACAGGCCCTCCGGCAAATACAACAGGAGTGTTTTCGCCTCTGTCAGAACTTCTTAACGGGATGTTAAATCTGTCCAAAATTGTGAAAACGTTAATAAAATCAGTATCAAAAGTAAAAGAAAAACCTGCCAGATCAACGTCTTTCGGTTTAATTGCGGTAGAAGCGGTTTCTGTATTAATACGTTCAATGTTAATATCGGAGCGTTCTTCCAGTTGCTTTGAAAGCCACATGTAGCCTAATGAGGACAGGGCAAAAGCGTTGGAACCCGGAAAAGCCATCCAGACATTTACGGTATTCCCGATTTGTTTTTTAGGAGTATATAAGTATATATCGTCTTCTGTTTGCATAAAACACCTTATGAAAAGTAAGTAAGAGTTTTTTGTAAATTTTATCAAAAATACTAATTTCTGTAAATGTAAATTTATGTAAACTTTATATTACAAATGTAGCAATTTTTTATAAAAAAAATACTTTTACTAAGTAGGTTAGTGTTTATATTGTAGAAATGTAGGTGAATTATGTCGTGGTTATCAATTTTAAATGCAAGAAATCTCAAACGTGGTGCTAAGATGCTCCCGCATTACCTTATTGAAGGTAGCAATGTGCAGGAAGAATCTTTAAAAAGAATCGTAAAAGGCGTAAAAAATGCGGAAGGCAAATATTCAGGAGGTGTTGGATATAAAAATTTTGGAAAATCCTTTAAGACATCATTATTAGATGCTGAAAATGCTTCACAGGTTGCATATGCTGCAAATGGTGGAAGTGCCTTAAAATATATAAAAAATTCATTTAAGCAAATCCCCGGAGAACTGGCGACAGGCTGGAAAACAGGAGGAGCTGCGGTTGCAAAGGATGCCGGCAGACTTGCTAAATTGGGTGGTTCTTTTAAAGGTTTAGGAAAAGCAATCGGAAAAAGAATGCCGTTTATTGGTACTGCAATATATGCTTTAACTACATTGCCAAATATATTCAGGGCAACCAAAGAGGCCGGCGTAGTAACCGGTGCGGGTGAAGTCCTGAAAACAGTAGGTAGTATGGCAGGTTTCACGGTGGGTTGTGTCATCGGGAATGTTGTATTCCCAGGTTTAGGTGGCTTAATTGGAGGCTTAATAGGTGGTTTTGTTGCAGATAAAATAGTTGGTAAATCATATACGGAAAAGAAAGCTGAATTACAGCAGCAAGCTTTGGTTCAGGCCCAGCAGGCAGTCCCGCAGGGGCATATGGATACGGGTTCAACTAATCCGTTTGCGGCAGGCTTAACTCCGGAACAGCAATATCAGCTTGCAATGCTGCAACAACAGTATGGTCCGACGGTCAGAATGTAACAATTTTAACTCATAAGCCAAAAAGATAGTCATACGACTATCTTTTTGGCTTTAATATAACCTTTTATAATTAGTATAACCACAACGGACTGTAGTTAGGTCTGAGGTTCAAGTATCTGTCTGTGCAAATGAACAAATATGATTCATATGCTCTTGAACCGGGATTGTTAATTCCAAACCATTGTTTTCCGATATCTCTGTCTGAAACAACTGTTCTGTTATTCATATTTAAAGCGGTATATGACAACGTTTTTGCGTATGCATTACGGCAATCCATATAAGAAGATGTTTTTACCGTCCATATATCCTGTCCGCCAATTCTTTCTAACGGAGCATTTGTTCCGAGGTATCTCGTATTATATGTGTATGTTCCGTACGCTGACGTCGGTTTAATACTGTGCGCATCAATGTAATGATTATCGCCAATCTGTACCCAATTTTGTGCGCTGACAGGTGCCATTAACAACACAGATGCAAAAAATCCAAGCATCAATTTTTTTAAAGACTCTTTTTTCATACCAAAAATCCTTTCCAAAATAACTTTATTACCACGAGAATAAGTATATTTTATTTTTTTAGGATTGTCAATATTTAGGTTATGCGGAAAGCGTGAAAATCTGGTATATTTCCTCATCAGATAGTTCTGTAATAATTTTTTCACCTTCGTAAATTGCTAAATCCGCAAGTTCTTTTTTAGATTTTAACATTTCATCAATCTTTTCTTCAAATGTCCCCAACGTTATAAGTCTGTGAACCATTACGTTTTTGTCCTGACCTATCCTGTAGGTTCTATCCGTAGCCTGGTCTTCTACCGCAGGATTCCACCATAAATCATAGTGGATTACATTCGTTGCGCTTGTCAGATTTAACCCTGTTCCGCCGGCTTTCAGCGACAGAATCATAACTTTTGTATTATCATCATTCTGGAATTTATCAATCAGTTCTTCTCTCTGTGGTACTGTTAATGAGCCGTGGAAGAATAACGGGTCAATATTGCATTCATCCGAAATAACTTTACATAATATGTCACCCATTTCTTTGTACTGGGTAAATATCAATGACTTTTCCCCCGCATCAAGAATATTCTCCAGGGTAGACAGGCATTTATCCATTTTCCCGGATTGTTCTCTGGTCATGTCACCCGATTTTAAGAATTGATAAGGGTGGTTGCAAATCTGCTTTAGAGCGGTTATAAGTTTAAATATATTTCCTCTCCTGTTAATTCCGGTAAATCCGCTTATCTTTTCCATCATTTCATTCAAAGTCTTTTCGTACAGTACGGCCTGAGATTTGGAAAGGTAGCAATATTCGTTAAGTACCATTTTTTCAGGTAAATCAGAAATAACTTTCTTATCTGTCTTTAATCGTCTCAGCACAAACGGAGATATTGACATCTTTAGTTTTGCTGCTCTTGAATTTTCTTTAAACCTTTCGATAGGAATTGCATAACTTTTTTGAAATTCTCTAAGACTGCCGAGATACCCCTGATTAATAAAGTCAAAAATGCTCCACAATTCCGTCAATCTGTTTTCTACGGGAGTACCTGTCATTGCAACTTTCGTATCCGCCTTTAATGTTTTTATTGCAAGGGTCTGGGCTGTATCAGGGTTCTTGATATTTTGAGCTTCATCAACAATTACCATTCCCCATTGATGCTTCTTTAATTCTTCTACATCTATTCTCATAATTGCATATGTTGTAAGAATTATATCGTGTTCGACATCCAGTTTGCGCTCTGTTCCGTGGTATATAACCGCATCCAGCGAGGGCGCGAACATCTGCAGTTCTTTCATCCAGTTTCCGATTAATGTTGTCGGACAAATCACCAGAACGGGTTTTGAGAGTTTATTTTCTTCTTTGAGCTTGAGTATGAGACTAATTATCTGGATGGTTTTACCCAAGCCCATATCATCAGCCATGCAAACTCCAAAACCTTTTGTAATGTTCGTCCATAGCCATTTTAAACCTGTCTGCTGATAAGGTCTTAATTCTCCGGTTAATGTTTCCGGCGGAGTAACTTCAACAGGTTTTGCAAAATCTTGTATTACTCTTGCATATGCATCATCATAATCAAATTCATATTGCGCAAGCTGACCGGACATTGATGCGTGTATAAGCTCCATTCTGGATAAGGATTTGAAATTAGCTTTTGCAATTTGTTCAAAAATCTTTTTACTTTCTTCTTTGTCAATAAGCACATATTTGTTTTTGTATTTTATTAATCCGTTATTCTCTTCAACAAGTTTGTTAAATTCTTCAACAGACATTTTTTCATTTCCAATTGCTATTTCATATGAAAAATCCAAAATATCATCCAGAGCAATTTTTCCTGATGCCGTATTATTAAACAAATCAGAAAGCTCTTTTGAACGTTCCGCTTTAACTTTAGCATTAATAGAGGCTCTGGGAACTACGATATTTACAAGTTCTTTTGGCAAAATAACTTCTATTTGGGCTTTTTGAAGATAATATGCCGTTTGTGTTATTATTTTATATACTTCATTTAGATTCAAATCAAGATAAAGTTTTTCTTCATCTTCAAATAAATCTTCCAATTCGGGCATATATCTGATGGCATAGTTTAATTGCTTTTCAACAATTTTTGCTATATCTGAAGAATTTGCATCAAAAATTCTTTCTTCGTGGTATAAGTCATCTACGAGAACACTTTCGCCGGTTTTTCTGTTCTTTATGTGAATTTTTAGCCTGAATAATTCATCTTCAAGCCGTTCCAGTTTAAAGAACGGAATAACATCATATTTACCCAGGTATAGCTCGTCAAACCACTGTGAAAAATTATCGGCTAAAGAAACTCCTCGCATAACGGATTTTTGTTCCAAATCCTTTATCATATAAGTGCCGGATTTTACGTCTTTAAACTTATAAGCTTTTATTCCTAAGAATTTGTATATAACATAGTTCATATAATTATGAATAAACTCATTAACAAAATTCTTCGGCTTTTCCCCTTCAATAAATAAGTTTTCGGGAATATTTTCCTCAAACTGATTTATGATTCTTGCGACCTGCTGATTAGGAATAATCGGCTCATAAACTATTTTGAACATTGAACCCTTTTCTCTCACAACAGGAATAAAATACAGTTTTTCAATAAGCTTTATTACAAAATGTGCAAGAGAATTCATGTACATAAAAGTCGGAGTCACCGCATCCATATCGATTATTTCACCGAAACTTGCGAAATAGTCCATCACTAAATCCAAATCCATAAAGTAACCGACATGCTCGCCTAGGACCTGAGAGCGAAATCTGAATAATGAACCTTTTGATTTTAAATAGTATTCAAAATTATTAGTCGGAGTAACAAAAAATGCCAGTTTACCTCCGCGATTTACCAAAAAGAAATCGGTATTTCTTGCAGGAGAATGAGGAGATACAAAAACATCCTTAAATTCATCTTCAACGGTTTGATATATCAAACTCAAAGTGTAACGAAAATCCTTGTTTTTAAATCCTTCCGGATTTTCGGAGAGATTAAAAAATAATTCATCAACATTATTCTTTTTTATTGAAAAATCTATATCAAGACTTGTTTTTTCTGCCATTTTTTAATTCCTATTTAATTAGTGATTCGCAATTCATTTCTTTAGGCTGAGGTATTTCTAACAGTTTCAGAACCGTGGGAGCAATATTACATAATGCTCCGTCATCTTTCAGGTCAATTTTTTTATCGGAATTAATCACAACAAAAGGAACTTTGTTTGTCGTGTGAGCGGTTTGCGGTTTATTTGTTTCCGCATTAACCATAACTTCCGCATTTCCGTGGTCTGCTGTCAATAGCATGACAATACCGTTTTCTTCACAGGCTTTGGCAATTCTTCCGACACATTCATCGACCGTTTTGCAAGCCTTTGTAGCGGCTTCAATTACTCCGGTATGACCTACCATATCAGGATTTGCAAAATTTACAAGAATAAACTGATATTCAGGATTTTTTATTGCTTTTAATACATTGTCGCAAACTTCAGGAGCACTCATTTCCGGCTGCAGGTCATATGTCGGAACTTTAGGTGACGGAACAAGGACTCTCGTTTCGTGAGGTTGCGGTTCATCAATCCCACCGTTAAAGAAAAACGTAACGTGTGCATACTTTTCCGTTTCCGCAGTCCTAAATTGTTTTATTCCGCTCTGCTCCAGAACGTCACCCAAAATATTTACAAGTTTTTCTTTCGGAAAAGCAACCGGGAATGTGAAATCTTCATTATATTTTGTCATTGTGACGTAGTATAGATTTTTCAAAACTTTTTTTCTGTTAAAGCCGTCAAAATTTTTAAAATTTAAGGCTTTTGAAATTTCCCTTGCTCTATCGGGGCGGAAATTGATGAAAATGATTGAGTCGTTATCTTTAATGCGACTTTCTTCTCCGCCGATTACTGTCGGGAGGACAAATTCATCATTATCTCCCCGGGAATAAGAAGCTTTTACTCCTTCGATTGATGACGGAGCATGTTCCCCTTCACCAAACAGCAGAGCATTATATCCTTTTTCAACTCTGTCCCAGCGGTTATCCCTGTCCATTATATAGTATCTGCCAATGACTGTAGCAACCGGCGGCAGGTTATATTTTTTTAACTCGGCTTCAACCGGCTCTAAGAATGTGCAGGCACTTTGCGGAGGAGTATCCCTTCCGTCAAGAAATGCATGGACATACACTTTTTTTAGTCCCTCATCAGCTGCCAGTTTTATCAATGCCAACAAGTGATCTAATGATGAGTGTACTCCGCCTGTTGAAACGAGCCCGAATATATGCAGAGATGAATTGTTTTTCTTTGAATGTTCTACTGCTTCTAAAAATCTTTCATTTTTAAAGAAACTTCCGTCTTTTATCGCATTATTAATTCTTGATAAGTCCTGATAAACAATTCTTCCGGCACCTAAATTCAGGTGTCCTACTTCACTGTTACCCATCTGTCCTGCGGGCAGTCCGACAAACTCGCCGTCGGCGTGGATACTTATCATCGGATATCTTTCTTCCAATTTTTTTATGTTTTCAGCGTGTGCAAGTTTTGTTGCATCAAACTCCGGATGGTTGCCGCTTATTCCCCAGCCGTCCATTATGCACAAAAGAACTCTTCTTGACATGTTATTCTATCCCCTATTTATACTCGTACAATAGACAGATTATACTAAGGACATAAAAGAAATACAAGAATTAATTTTTCGGGCATTATATCATCTAAAACTCAATATACTTATTTCTCACACTCTAATATTGACTTTAGGTAAAAGGCCTTTTTCAAAGGATCCTTTGTTTTAGTATAGCAATACAGATAAGATTTTGCTGCATCTTCAAGATTATTTTGTTTACGGGCAATATGCCCTTTTAGTATATAATAACTTTCATCTTGATGTTTTTTCGGAATAGAATTAAAGCAATCTATTGCCTTGTCAATTTCATCCTCACTCAGCAATACTTCAATCTTTAATAATTCATAAGTCTGTTCTGCGGACTTTTTAATTGTATTTATGTTTATACCCTCTATTATGCCTTTTAAGTTTTCCATTTCTGCATATACTTCAGATAAAGACTTTTGCTCATTTAATATAGAAATTTTTAATAAAGACAAATTCAAGTTTACAACTGCATCACTATAAAAATCTTTATATTGATTAAGTATAGCCAAAGCCTTATCGTATTCTTCAAAATAACAGTATAGCATTATTAGCCGATAAATAATAAAGCTTCTTTTCTTCAGTTTACGTTTATCTTTAATAAACTCTTCGTAATATAAAATCGCATTCCTAAAATTGCACATTTTATATGCTTCTGATGCTTTTTTGTAATTCGTATCAAAGGATAAAACAACATTGTTTACAAGTAACATCGCTAGTATTATAAGTAAAATTAAACCGGCAAGAAACAACGCGAGACTCCAGATTATAAGTAAAATCAACCCTACTCCCAAAAAACCAAAATTCATGCACATAATGAGACACATAGTAATCATAATAAAAAATGCAGGTATAAAAAACCATATTTTTACTGCCTGCCTGGGCAACTTATCTTGTTTTTGTTTTTGTTTTTGATTATTAGATTCAGTGTCCATAAGTTTATCTCCAATTAATAATACGTTCAAATAACCACGTTATTTCTCATTTAGCTTTAATATTTCATATATATCCATTTTTCGGGATTTGCCTCTTATTGTGACATCACTTATCTTAATAACATTTGCTATGTCACTTACGTAAGAGTACGTTGAGGTACTGACCAGAAGGTTGGTATGATAAATTTTGTTATAACTTTCTATTCTGCTTGCAAGATTAACCGTATCCCCGATAACAGTATATTCAAGCCTTTTTTCCGAACCGATATTTCCGACAAAAGCCTCTCCGGTATTGATTCCTATTCCTATCTCTATTTTTGGTTTGCCTTCAAATAACCACTTATCCTGAAGCTCTTCGACTTTTTTAAGCATAGCATAAGCACATTTGACGGCATTTACCGGATGGTTTAAATCCTGAATCGGCTCTCCGAAAATAGCCATAACAGCATCTCCGATAAATTTGTTAATGACTCCGTTATATCGTGTAATTATCGGCTCAATTTCCGTAAAATATTCATTCAAAATTACGGAGATTTCTTCTGCCGAGAGTTTTTCACTAATGCTTGTAAATCCTCGTATGTCCGCGAAAAGAACCGTGACTATTGCACGCTTGCCTCCAAGTTTTATATCATCAATGTTTTTTACAACATTTTTCATAATATCCTGGGATAGGTATTTGCCCATAGCCTGTTTGATTTTTTCTTTATTTCTTCCTTCAAGTACAAACCTGTACGAATAACCGAAAATTGCAGTAGTAACCTGAAGCATATAAGGTGCAGTTATCGGGACGGCATATGCATTCAGGTAACAAAAGACAACATATGTCAGATATGCGGCTGCTGAAAGCCCGATAAGCGACAACGATACCGGCACGGAAGTTTTTATAATTGCAATAAAGGTAATTGCCAATATTATTATTATGATACCAAAATCCGTGGTGGCTGAACTCTCTTTTACGTAGTCATTATTAAGAAGATTATCAAAGCTTGTGGCCTGTATATCAACCCCCGGATGAGCTTTCTGTAACGGGGTTTGCGAAACATCTTCTATAACTGCAGCAGCTTTGGCATTAGATCCTATAAAGACAATTTTACCGTCGAACTCCTTGGGATTAATTATAGGATTTTCTCCTCTTTGCAAACTTTCATACGATTTTATTATGTCGGAAGCAGAATATTTAATGTGTGAGTATGCGGAGTTCGGGCGTAATCCGTAATACCTGATATTCGTCAAAAAAGCTCCTTCATTATCATATACATATGGTATTTTTAAGGGGGTTCCTTCGGCAGTGATAAATTTTTCATCAATACTAAGCTCATCAACATTATTCATAATCATATACATTTTTAATGCAAGTGCGGGATAATAATCCTCATTAACACCTTGCAGCATAGCCTTCTCTCGGACAAAATCGTGAGGATGCTCTATATCGTTAACCGAGCCGACATTTTTTACAGCGTCAAAATATTCTGCAGGAAATTCCGATATCCCGTGATACAGTGATTTGGGTAAATCTCCGCCAAGCGGCAACGTTATTTTTGTCTTAAATTTTTTATTAAATTTCTTTACATATGAGGAGTTTCGTTCTTCGTCAAAAACCCCCTTAGCCAATGGGCAGAATCCTACCACCAAATTTGGAGTGTTTTTTACATCATTAAAAAATATTTCGTCTGATTGTTTGTGCTCTGCATCCAGATTTTGGATAATTGAATCAAAACCTATAACTTTTGCGTTTGTGTAATCTCTTAAATATCGGATAATTTTCCCGTAATAATCTCTTGGCCATGGCCAGCGGTGATATGCTATAGATTTATCATCAATTGCGATTATAACAACATCATTTGCAGCCTGTTTTTGGGCAATAAAAGCTCTTGCCATATAATTATAAGCATAGGGTTCAACATATATTCCGGATATTGCATATGTCAGAAATAAAAAGAACAATGCTACAATAAATACTTTCAGCATATTAAACAAAGATTTTACAAAATTCTTTTTCATTGATATCCCCTTACATGTTATGATATAATAAACTACATAAAAAGGACAATATATGAACAAAAACTTAATAGAAGTCATGGGAGAGGAAAAGGTTTTCCCAATTATCAGGAACCGGGATAAAAGAGTTGTTATTGACACGGCAAAGGCGCTTGCAGATGGCGGGATAAGGCTCATGGAAATAAACCTTGAATCACCTGCGGTATATGAAGCGATAGAAGAGTTATCAGGAGAAGGAATTAAAGTTTGTGCCGGAGGGGTAATTACTTCTATCCAGGCAAGAGTTGCAATGCAGTCCGGAGCGAAGTTATTATCTTCTCCGATTTTCCAAATGAATCTGGTAAAAATTTCAAAAGATTCTCAAGTCCCGTTAATAGCCGGTGCTTCTACCGCAAATGAGGCATATAATGCATGGAAAGCGAGAGTTCCGCTGATTAAAGTTTATCCGATTACAGCTTTGGGCGGAGTTTTATATGTTGAAGATTTGTTAAGACCAATGCCGTTTTTACAGGTGCTTGTTCAGGGTAATGTAAAAATAAGTGAAGCTGCTTCATATTTAAATGCGGGTGCTTATGCAGTAGGTATCGGCAGAGATTTATATGACGGGTATTCTTATTCTGAAATAACCAAGCGCGCCGAATTGTTGCTGAAAAATTTAAGGAGTAATTGTGGATAAGTTTTTGGATATTATTACAATTGGAGAAAGTTTGATAGAATTATCCTGTGACGATAATCTTTCTTCAACGGAATGTTTTTACAAGTATTATGGTGGAGATACTCTTGTCACTGCAGTCACGGCAAGGCGGCTCGGCGCTAAAGTAGGCTTTATTACAAAGGTCGGGGATGATGCTTTTAAAGATTATCTTATTGAGTGTTGGGAAAAAGAAGGGCTAGATATTTCGCATGTAAAAATTGCAGAGGAGCAAAACGGAGTTTACTTTATTACAAAACCCGGGGTTGAAGGAAAAGAATTGGCATATTATCGAAAAAAAATTGCACAGTCCAAAATTTCCGTAAGCGATGTCTCGGAAGAATATATTGCATCCTCAAGAGTTATATATACAAGCGGGATAACGCAGTCAATATCTTTATCCGCAAAAGAAGCCGTATCTTTGGCTTATTCAGTTGCACGAAAAAACGGTGTTATAACTGCATACGATCCTAATTATTCGGCGACAATTCATACTCCTGAAACAATAAAAGAAAATTTTAACAGTGTTGTTTCCGATGTAGATATAATGTTTATGAGTACGAAAAATGATACTGTTTGTATTTTGGATCTGGATTCTGTTGAATGTATAATTAAATATCTGTGGGATATGGGGGTAAGTACGGTTGTTTTGAAATCAGGTAAAGACGGCGGCTATTATACCGGCTACAACGGAGAAATAAATTTTACAGAATTTTATACAAAGGAAGTTGTTGATACGACATGTTCGGGGGATTGCTTTAACGGGGCATTTTTATACGGTATAACGCATGGATATACTCCGTTTCAATCATCAAAATTAGCAAGTATAACAGCAGGATTGCAAGCTAAAGGTATGGGCGCCGTAAAATCAGTACCATATGCTGAGGATGTCTTTCCTTTGTTAAGAGAGGTAAAGCCGTGAATAAAAAAGTTTTGATATCAGGATATTACGGATACGGAAATTTCGGAGACGAGGCCATTTTGGGTGTATTGGTGGATTACCTTAGAAAGTTTAATTCGGAAATAACGGTTTTATCAAGTAACCCCGAAAAAACTTCAATGCAGTACGGAATTTCTTCGGTAAAAAATTTTGATATGCTAAAAGTTATGTCTGAGATTTCCTCCTGCGATGTCTTGATTTCCGGCGGCGGCAGTTTATTGCAGGATGTAACAAGTTTAAAAAGTTTATTATATTATTTGTTCATAATAAATTATGCAAAATTTTTAAAGAAAACGGTTATAATCTTTGCCCAGGGTATTGGGCCTTTAATAAGCGGATATTCAAAAAAGCTTGTCCTTAAAACGCTTTCAAAATGTGATATTGTGACGGTCAGAGATATTGTAAGTCAGGATTTTCTGAAAGCAAACGGTATTGATGCACATATTGTGTCTGACCCCGTGTTTTCGGTAGATTTGCCCATTGACCAAAAAACAAGTGCAGTTGGTGTGCAGCTCAGAGCCTTTAAGTCGGTAGATAATGCTTTTTTAGATAATTTGGCAAGACAAATAATTTTAAATTTTGGCGAGCGAAAGATTGAGTTGTACGTATTTCAGGATTCTATGGATTTAGAAGTCTGCAAAAATTTTGAGAAGGCTCTTAAAAATATATACCCGCAAATTGAAACTGAAATTGTAACAGGGTTGTCTAACAATGACATAATAATGCGTATATCAAGGTTAGAATACATGATAGCTATGAGATTTCATGCAGTTTTGGTCGCAATAAAAACGGGTGTAAAAACGTTGGCAATTAATTATGATGCAAAAGTTGCAAAGCTCGCTTATGAAGCATTTTTGCCAATGATTTCTATTTCAGGAAGTGAAGATTTTGAACCCTATTTTGATAAACTCAAAACACTCAAAGCGGACGACATATTAGCATTTGCTAATACTCAGCACTTTGAGTGGAATCTTTTTGATGAATACCTGAGCAAGTAGTCCCAATTTGTTTATATGTCAGCGCTTAGTCTTTAGCTTGGGGTTTGACTTGGGTTCGCACTTGGGTTTGAACTTGTGGGAATAGTTATATTGTCCGGATTCATCTCTTGCTTTACTTGATTATCTATTAGTGTACCAATATCAATAACATGCTGAGGCGCATATAAACCAGAATTATAACCTCCGGTGTATGGATTGTAAGAGCCGTACTGTCCGCCGCCAAATATTGATGTAATCATGTTATTGTTATTTCCTCCGAGGAAATTTGTCCCCCCTGAATAAAGTGAGTAGGGATTACAAGTCGAAGGGTTAACGCCCCATAACGTAGTCCAACCGGCCCGTCCCATTGCCCGAGCCTGTCTCAATGCTATATGCCTTTCAAAATGTGATTGAAATTTTGCGGATATAGACGGTAAACTTTTTACAACATTGTCTAAAAATCCCATATAAAACCTCGTGTTTATTTTTCTAAATATATAAAGTATATACGTAATAGATAATTGACAAATAAAAATAGATTTTTTACAAAATTTAACATTTGCTGTAAAAGTTTACGTTGACAATTCCTAATGTTTTTAATATGATTGCATGGGCTTGGAAATATTCGCTCCGGTGGCACACTGCCGAC
>DBXD01000056.1:68323-99017 GCA_002309425.1 Cyanobacteria bacterium UBA1221 | reverse complement strand
AACATCTGTTATATAAAGGCAGACCTCTAACCAAAGAAGAAATCGCAGCAAGAGCAGCAAACCTGAATAAATACAACGATTTGATAAAGTAAGTTAAAAGTTCTTTAAGGCATATGGAGTAAATTCATTGTTTGAGCAGCTCTTTTGCCTTGAAGAATTTTTATATTTACTGCTTAATTTATTAATTTCGTTCGCATATCGTCCTTGCAACATGTACGCCTGAAGCTGAGGCCTGTATCAGCCCTCTTGTTACACCTGCTCCGTCGCCTATTGCAAACAAATTCTTTACCCCTTCTGTTTCAAGTTCATTGGTTAATTTAACTCTTGCAGAATAGAACTTAACCTCTATACCGTACAGTAATGTATACCTTGAAGCCGTTCCGGGTGCAATTTTATCCAGAGCATAAAGCATTTCGATTATACTTATCATTTGCCTGTACGGAATAACCAGACTCAGGTCTCCCGGGGTTGCGCAGGTCAGGGTCGGAGTTAAAATGCTCGCTTTTATCCTGTCCGGTGTTGAACGTCTGCCGTCAAGCAAATCCCCGAATCTCTGAACCAGAATCCCCCCGCCCAGCATATTTGCAAGGCTTGCAATATGTTGCCCGTACTGTATTGGTTCTTTAAACGGTTCCGTGAATTTTTCGCTCACAAGAAGTGCAAAGTTTGTATTATTTGTTGTCTTTTCAGCATAGCTGTGTCCGTTAACAGTAGATATGCCGTTGTAATTTTCCTGAACAACTTCTCCGTTCGGGTTCATGCAGAACGTTCTTACCTCATCTCCAAATGTCGGGGAATGGTATATTAATTTTGATTCGTACAATTTTGAGGTAATCGGTTCAAAAACGGGAGCGGGGAGTTCAACCCTGACTCCGACGTCAACCGCATTGTTTACCATGCCTATTTTATTTTGACTGAATTCTTTTGTAAGCCAGTCCGCACCTTCTCTGCCAGGAGCAATAATTGTGTATTCAGCTCTTATTTCTTCACCGTTATCAAGAATAAGTCCTTTTACCTGTTCGCATTCAACAATCAGATTCTTTGCGCAAACGTTATTAATGATAGTAATTCTCTCGTCAAGATAATCCTGCATAGCCTTCAGAACGTCAAGGCTTCTTTCTGTACCCAAGTGTCTTACGGGAGAATACACGAGTTTTAATTCAGCAAGTGATGCTTCTCTTTCAAGTTCCCGAAAGGTATTAATATCTGTACCGAAAACTTCTTCGGTTGCGCCGAATTTCAGGTATAAATCATCAGAATATTTTATTAAATCCTCAACTTTATTTCGGGGCATATAATCCACCAAATGCCCGCCGACATCGGGTGTTAATGTTAATTTGCCGTCGGAAAATGCTCCGGCTCCGCCCCAGCCGCAAAGAAGTCCGCATTTCTTACAGGTAGGGCATTTTTCGTACCCTTCTCTTAAAAGACAGGTTCTTTTTTCTATTCTTTGTCCTTTTTCTATTAAGACGACTTTCCAGTCAGGTTTCAACTTCGTAATTTCCAGAGCCGCAAATATGCCCGCGGGACCGGCTCCAACTATGGCTACGTTATACATTACATACCCTCATATTATTCTCAACCGATTAAGTATAACCCGAAAAATTTTTAATTAAAATACTTTGTGAAGAATATGTTACGGTCTATTTGTTTTTTAAATCTTCCAATTTAGGCTTTCTTCCGCAGGATTTATCCTCATCACAGAATCCCCAGCGTTCACATTTAGGAACAAGGTAAGGTTTTAACCAGGGCTCTTCGGCAATTAGCGCATCACACATGCCCTTTACCATCATTCTTATTTCATATTGGGCACGTGTGCATAACCTTAAATTTGCAATATGTATTAATTCTCTTAAATTTAAACTTGCAACCATTGAAGTTGCCGTTGCATTCGGTAAAACTGCCCGTGCATCCTCTGCCGGGATGCCGGCATCAACAAATTCTTGATATTTTTCGGATATTTCCGCCATAAAAGACTCAAATTTTTGTTTTAATTCCGGGTTTTTTTCGATTGTAGGCGGGATTAAGTAGTCAAACTGCCCTTTTTCTTTTACATATCTTTGGGATTTTTGAGAAAACGACATGTGACGGTGTCTGACCAGCTGATGAGTGCAGGCTCTTGAAACATTGGAAATAGCAAAACTTACCTGAATATGTTCAATAGTCGAATAGTGACCTGAAGAAATTACTCTCTCTATCAGTTTAAGCATTTTTTCTTCGTCATCGGTGCTGTTATATATGTTTATCGGGTAATCAGCGCTATAACAAGTTCTGCAGGCGGTATATACCGTCTTTAACATATTTTCCGGCTTCGATATCAGATGTACAACCGGTTTATTATTATTTTCCATACTCTCTCCCATATATTTTTATTAAACAATTCCGCTGTTGAGGCAGTCGTGAATATGGATTACGCCAACGGGTTTCCCGTTTTCAACCGCAAAAATGTTCGTAATTTTCTTATCATGCATTAATTTAACCGCTTCGCTTGCCATTGCATCCGGAGAAATGACTTTCGGATTTACCGTCATAACATCCAGTGCTTTTTTGGATAATATGTCAGAGGACAAACATCTTCTTAAATCTCCGTCGGTAAGCATTCCTACAAGACTGCCCGAATCATCAGTAAACCCTACGCAACCCAGACGCTTTGAGGTCATTTCCAAAAGAACCTCCTGCATTCCCGCATTTAGTGACAAAATAGGCATTTCATCACCCTTGTGCATAAGATCGGAAACCTTTTGCAATACAGACCCGAGTTTTCCGCCCGGATGTCTTTGGTTAAATTGTTCTTTTGAAAAACCGTTTCTTTCAATCATGGCAACTGTCAGGATATCTCCAAGCACAAGCGTTGCAGTTGTGGATGATGTTGGCGCAAGTCCAAGCGGACACGCTTCTCTGCTGCCCGGAAGTTTTAATACAACGTCGCCTGCCTTACCCAGTGAACTTTCCGGATTTTTTGTTACCGCAATTAATTTAATTCCAAATCTCTTTGAATAGTTAAGTATATCAACTAATTCTTTTGATTCCCCGCTGTTTGAAATGGCAATAACAATGTCATCAGGGGTAATCATACCAAGGTCACCGTGGCTGGCTTCAGCAGGATGAACAAAAAATGACGGAGTGCCTGTTGAGGCTAATGATGCCGCAATTTTTTGAGCAATATGTCCGGACTTGCCCATTCCGGTTAAAATAACACGCCCTCTTGCCGATTGCATTAAATCTAAGGCTTGGGTCAGAGATGTGCCGAGTTCGCTTTCCATTGTTCTAAGTGCATCAATTTCTGTATCAATTGTGCGCTTTGCTGATATTAAATCACTGTTTGATAATTTGCTTATGTCATTTGACATAGAATTTGTCATTGTCATCATATATGCCTCACAGAATCCCTATTTTTTCAACCAAATTATACCAGAAACACAAGTGTTATTCAAAAATATTAAAATATTTTAATTCGGAAGATATCAGTTATGTATATTTTACCCAAATTAAGTGTGTTTTATGTTATACTTTCATCTAAAGAGGGATTAAATTATGGAAAAATTATTGGAAAAAGATACGGGTAAATATATTCCCGAACCTAATGATGATCAAAAGAAGTGTATTTATGAGGAAAAAAGTGGCAAACATCTTGTTATTGCAGGCCCGGGTACGGGAAAAACTTTTACGGTTACAAGAAGAATAAAGTATCTGATTGAAAATAAAGGTATTGAGCCGGAAAGAATTCTGTGTCTTACTTTTTCAAATACTGCTGCAAGAGAAATGAAAGCAAAAATTGGTGATGAGTACGATGTAAATGTGTTTACCTATCATGAATTTTGTTTGAATATAATGGAGGAATTCAGCTCACTGTTTGTTATGGGAAATCATAAAGTTATTAATGATTCTTTCAAACGTACATTGATAAAAGAGTGTATTGATGAATTAAATCCCGTTGCATATAACAATGAGAAAAACAATCCGTATCAGTTCTCGAGTGACATTTTAGGCGGAATAGAAGAAATAAAGAAAAACAGAATGTCCCATGATGAATTTTTCGATAATCTTAAAAATAATCCCCGCTGGGAAAAATATTTGGCAGAACTTCAGAATGCCAAGCTTACAAAACAAACAAAATCAGAAATTGATGTATTGAGTAAAGAAATCGCTAAAATGAAAGAACTGTGGTGTTTTTATGAGCTTTATACCAAGAAAATGCGAGAACTTAATTATATCGATTTTTACGATATGATAAATCTGGTCTTAGAAAAATTTGAAGATGAAAACTCAACGCTGTTAGAAGAAATTGCGAATAAATATGAATACATCTTGGTAGATGAATATCAGGACACTAATAAGTCGCAAAATGATATTGTCTTTAACCTTGCAAATTACTGCCCGAATGTGTTGGTTGTGGGGGATGATGATCAGATAATATACACTTTTCAGGGTGCGAATTTAGATACAATTGAAAATTTTCTGGACAGGTTTAAGGGTGAAGTTAAAGTCGATTGCTTAACCGAGAATAACCGTTCTACTCAGACTATTTTGGATGTGTCACAGACCCTTGCTGAACTGCAGAATGATTTTTGCAGATTTATGTTAAGCAAATCGACACTCAATAAGAAGCAAAAAGACTTATACAGTAATAATAAAATTGATTTAAGAATTTGTTCAAAAGGAAAATTTTCTGACCTGAAGATAACAAAAAAATTGGTATCGCCGAAAACATCTCCGGTGCATAATATGAATAATCCTGTTGAATATTACAGTTTTGAAAATTCGCCTGACGAAAAAGATTTTGTAATACAAAAAATAATCAGTATTGTTGAATTCGAAAACAGTCCGGAAAATTTGTCGGAGATTGCTGTTTTAACCCGTACAAACGAGGAATTAAAGACTTATGAGATTTATTTAAAAGCAAATGGTATTCCTGTTGAGATTGTCGGCGGAAAAAATATTTTTGACATAAAATCCGTAAATGCAATGATTACATACATGCAATTTCTTGTAAATCCCGAATTGTATTCGGATAAACTGATGTCATACCTTTTGCTCCAACCGTTCCATATCGATGCAAGAGATTATAAGACATTATATGAATTTATGCCTCACCACAAATCATTAACAGAAAATATAAAAAGTCTTTTATCAAAAGGTATAAATGAAGAAGATTTAAAAGCAAGACTGGAGCGTCTTTTGAAATCCGATTCAGGTGCTTCGCTTGATGAAATAAAAAAACTGTTGGATGGTAAATCGAAAACAATATACGGAGAGGATAAATTGCGCAAATTTATTTCGACGTATGAATATTTAAAAAACTATATAACAAATGAAAATTATGCAAATGCTCTGCTTGAAATCGGAAATAAAACGGGAATTTTCGAGTATTATTTTAATGACAGTATAAATCAGAGAGAAAATGTCAGCGGGATAAAGAAGCTTCTCGGGGAGGCGGAGGCATATTTTACAATATACAGGAATCAGGAAAATTCGTTCTCTCATTTTGTTGATTATCTGACAAAAATGCTTGAGGGTGGTATAAAGGTGCCCGTTGAAAAAGAAGAAAATCCTCAAAATGCGGTTCAGTTATCAACTTATCATGCTTCGAAAGGCAGAGAATTTGAATATGTTATAATGCCGTCACTAAATGCAAAAAATTGGGAAAGCAGCTCTTCTAGCTATAAGGAAAAAATTCCTATGGCAACTGACATGACCTCTTATGAAGAAGCGGAAGAAAAGCAGGCTCAAACAAAGTTTTTGGATAATATAAAACTATTGTACGTAGGTATGACAAGAGCGAAACACCATCTTTATCTTTCTGCTGTCGAAAATAGTACCAGAAGCGGTAAACTGAGCTGGTATATTGAACAGTTAAAAGAAAAATTTAAAGATAATCCGTCAATGTTTGTTTGTAAAAGCTTCGCCGGCGGAATATCTCTGTGTTTACCGGAGGCGGATTATGATTACAAATCTGAATTTCAGGAATTTATAAAATCGAGGCTTCAAAAATCTTATTCATCCAGTTCACTTAATTTGTACAGAAAATGTCCAAGGCAGTATTTTTATAATTATATTCTCGGCTTAAAAACGGAAGCCGGGGATAAAGATAATCTTGTTTACGGAAATTCTGTTCATAAAGCTTTTGAATACGCTATAAACTATGCAATGAAGTATAAAAAATATCCGACAACGGAAGAAGCGTATGAAGTGTTTTCAAAGTGTGTTGATGACCATGCATGCTCATATCCTGACAATTTAAAGCAGAGTGCAAGGGATAATATATTTTCAGAGGGCAAATATTATAAGAAATTTACAGAAATTATTTCAGCCGATAACCTTGATGCCCGTGCTGAGTTATCCCTGAATTATACTGCGGAAAACGGGGTTAATTTCAACGGTTCTATAGACAGAATTGATAAAAATTCTGATGGTACATATTCGATATATGATTATAAAACAGGGCTTAACAGTGAAGGAATAACAAGAAGAGGCAACCATTCCGACTACTATTATCAGATAGCATTTTATAAATATCTATTTAAAAAGCAGTTTGGAGTAAATGCGGATGTTTCTACCTGTTTTATTTATCCGCTGTTATCTGAAGAAAATCATGTGATTAAAGATATATCTGATGCCGAATGCAATGAAATTGCCGAGGAATTCATGACAATAGCGGAAAAAATTAATAATCTGGAATTTGATAAACCTGAGAAATGCCCAAATTCTGCTTATTGCAATTACAAGAGTTTGTGCAAAACGGATGTGATGTAGAAATTTTACTCAAATTTAAAAAATATAATTTGTTAGATTAAAAATTGTAAAGACGGATTCTATTGGTTTTTTGTTCACGACTACGACTAATTGGTTCACGTGGTGAATAATGGAAGCCCGGAGAAACATCTGCTTTATAAGTGAAAACATCACAATAATCGGCGCCATCTTTTCCTTTTTTTAAACTAATTGTATGCTTCATTTTATTGATTTTATATGAAATAAATTCCCCGTTTTCTCCATAAAAGTTTAATTCATTATTTCGATTATCAAAACGGACTCTTTCTTTGCCGTTTTGTACTACGATAGGACCATCAAAATGACCTTTTTGAAGCCTATATATGGCTGAGCCTGGATGAGAAGTGTTTAGACATCTCACCATTTCTTCATCAATTAAAACCCCTTCGCCATAGCATGCTTCAACATGTAAAGACGACATAAATGCGGCATTACAATCAGGCCAGGGCTTACCCTCAAAAGGAAGGGGAATGTTTCTGTAAATCCTACTAAATATTTCATTATAATCAGGAGGCCTTCTATTTATAAGAGCATCTTCGAATTCTTTTGCATTCTTAAATCCATTTGCCCTTAATATAGCATAAAATCTGTAGCCTTCGTATCCACTAGCAACCTTGGTTATATTTGGAGAAGTAAGTGTAAAATTAATATATTTCCGAACATTTTCTGCTCTTTTTAAAGTCTCTTCTGACGTCCAATTAGATTGGACCGCTCTTACAAAATACGTTGGTTTCAGTGCCCCAAAAGACACTTTCGAACTGTTAGTTACGTAATTTGCAGCCCTTCTGTTGTTTTCAGCATATTGTATAGATTTCCTTGTTTTAGTATTGAGCAGAGTGGGATTAATTGATATTTTCATCTGTTCTCCAATAGTTGACGTGCTATATATTTCAAAATTATACGCTAACAGATATAAAACCTAAAACAATTTTTTTTTGCTATTAAGGTAATAATTCTTTACAAATAAAGTTATATCATAGCAAAATAAGCAAAAGAAAGCTTAATTTATATGTGAAATTAACGGCGGTAAGGACTCTGCCGAGCAAAACAATCCTGTGAATTGTTTTGCGAGAGGTGAACCACTGAGTTTGCGAAAGCAAACGATGGGTTCAATTCCCCAATAAAAAAGCCCTCTAATGAGGACTAATAATTGGCGGCGGTAAGGGGAATTGAACCCCTGTTTGGAGAATGAGAATCTCCCGTCCTAACCACTAGACGATACCGCTAGACTATAAAAAAAGTCTAATACAAATATAAAATAAGTTCAATAGCGGAGCTATTATTTTCCTTCATTTCCTTTGTTTGCGTCTTGAAGGGTATTTTCTTCAGCGATAAGCTTTTCAACTGCTGCCTGATCCTTTTTCTTTGCAGCTTCCTTTTCAGGGAAAGTATATATATCGTCACTAATTTGAGCGACTGCATTTGAGAATAAAAACAAAAATATAGTGAGATTAATTGCAACTACATATTTCCAAAAATAATTTTCAAACCCGATGAACAAAACGAACAAATACCATAAGAACCCAAATAGCACCGAAATGCCCAAAAGAGCTCTTAATGAGAATGTGGAATATGATAAAAATACTTCACATACACCGGAAAAGTATTTTTTAATATTATAGGCTTCAAACGGATTTAATCTTCTTATAAGAATGCATATCGAGGTAAGCGGTAAGGATAGAGCAAACAGGCAAACAAGGATTTTAAATGTTACGTCCCATACTTCACTCGGTATTGTTACATAACTAAAATAAGCCCATATGATTAGTCCTGCGATAATTGCGTGCGGTAACATCGCAACAAGCCCTAATATTGCATTTTTAATGATAACAAAAATATTTATCCCGGGAAGTATCATCTGAGCTTTAGCAATAACGTTATTAGCCAGCGTAACAATAAACCCGAGAATGAAAAAACCTACAATAGCACCAATGAATATTTGAGCGACACCCTCTGATGTCAATATTAATGTAATTGGAACTGCCCACAAAAAAACCTTAAATCCTGCAAGAGCCTCCTTCATTGTACTGTCAAATGCTTCAACTAATGATGCCATATGTAATCCTCCAATTTCCTCCAATAACCTAATACTATCATATTTGATAAAAAATGCAATATTCTTTACACTAACAGTGCTTTGTCAGCATATCCTATAAATTTTAGGTTTCTGAACTTTCCGTCGTAATCCAACCCGTAGCCGACAACGAATTTATCATCAATATCAAATCCGTATAAATCAGGTTCAACTTCTGTCTTTCTTGAAATTTTTTTGTCGAGAAGTGATATAAATTTAAGTGATTTTACTCTGAAGTTTGCGTTAAGAAAATCAAGCAAAAATTTGGCAGTTAGACCAGTATCGACAATATCTTCAACAATAATTACATTTTTGTCGTTTAAATCCGGAAGTTTTATATCTACAGCATTAACCTTTCCGCTGGATTCGGTGGCATGTCCGTAACTGGATAATCTTATAAATTCCATTGAAAGCGGCATATTTAATTCTCGAACCAAATCCGTGGCAAACATAATGGCGCCCTTTAGTACACAAATTACGCAAACTTCTTCATCTGCGTAAATATGGTTTAGCTTTTTCGCAATCTCAACAACTCTTGTTTTAATTTCTTCTTCGCTATACAGAACTTTAATGTCTTTAATCTCAATATTTTTCACAATTATCCAACCTTTCTTCAATATATATAACGTGTGTAGGAGTATCCGTAACCTTTATTTTGTCGCTAATACCGTATCCTGATACCCATAAAACTTCGTTTCCTTGACATAATAATAAAATTTTATCTTTTTCATATTCGGGAATTTTTTTCTCATTCAGGTATTTTTTTAGTTTTTGTGAACCGTGCATACCTAACGGAGATATTATGTCCCCGTCTCTTCTGGTTCTTATTGTGTAATCGATATTATCGACGGATACATATATTTTTTTTTGTTTATCCTCAGGGAATATGGATACATTTTTTGTACATTTTTTTATTGTTAAAGTTTGATTCGCAAACTTATAAGCGCCAACTTTTTTTACGTGGATTTCTTCCGTATTTTTATCTGTTGCTTCAATTACTCTGAAGAAATTTTTATTTGCATATAAGAATAAATTATTTGATAAAGAATATTTTTTCCCGGATTTAGATATGGATGAATCTTGTATAAATTCTCGGATTGATTCGATTTTCTTTCGGTCGTAATCCAGATTGTAGCTTAATAATAGTTTTTTTAGTACGTAAAATGTAGCAGCAGCCGGTAAATCTATAAGGGCTTGCGTTGAATTACCTACATCTTTGGTTAAATCTTCCACAAGTAAGCGGTATTCGTTTGCTATTGACGACAGTGAATTTATTGCATTTATGGCATCTGCATTTATTGTTTGTAATGCCGGAATGACTTTATGTCTTATAAAATTTCTTTTATATTTTGTTTCATTATTTGATGAATCAATATTTGGAGTAAGTTTATTTTTTTTGCAATATTCTTCTATATCTGTACGGGAAATATTTAGCAGAGGCCTATAGTAAATATCTCTGTGGAAATGAATTCCGCATAGCCCATGGATTCCTGTCCCTTTTACAATCCTGTATAATACAGTTTCCGCATTATCATTAGCGTTGTGTGCCGTAAAAACAAACTGTGTCTTAAATTTTTGTGCGCACTTTTCATAAAATTTGTATCTTGCTTCTCTTGCATCAGTTTCTGTTTTTTTTACGGATTTATCAATATTCTCCGAATAAAATTCAATACCCTGCTTACGGCAGAATTGCCTGCAATTTTCTTCATCTGCTGTGCTATCTTTTCCCCGCCAGTTATGATTAAGATGTATTGCAACAATTTTTTTGCTGTTTAGTGATTTAAGTACGTGGAGCAAACACATGGAATCATACCCGCCGGAAAAGGCCAGCAAAACAGTATCTTTAGATAAGTTTATATTATATTCATCGGTAAATTCTTTAACTATTCTTTTAATATTCGTCATGAGTGTATTTTTTTATACCCTCTTTAATTTCAACTGCATCGACTCCAAGCTGTTCCAATGCCTGCATAGCAAGCGAATCAGGCTCTGTCGTTATGGCAATAAGCAGATGCTGTGATTCTATTCTAGATTTGTTTTGAGATTTGGCAATACCCCATGCAGTTTCAAGTACACGCTTTGCTCTTCTGGTGAAAATAACTTCTTTATCATAGTATTCATCTCCGAAGCCGATAAGTCCCTCTACTATCTTTCTGGCATCTCTTATGGTAATTTCAAGATTAGATAATACCTGACTACCGATGCCTGCGCCCTCAGAAATTATACCAAGCAAAAACATCTCTGTCCCTACAATATTTCTGCCTAGACGGCGGGCTTCTTCTTTTGCAAGCCTGAGTATTGTCAAAGTTTCCGGCATTTGTTTTTCGATAGGTTTTATAATGCTATGGGCAAGATTGTCTCTGTCAATTTTGTAATCCGAGAGAATATCATAGGCAATACCTTTCTTGGATTTCAGAACACCAAGTATTATATGCTCAGGTAATACAACTGAAGAACCCAGTTCCTTTGCGGTTTGTAATGCTATGTTAATCATTCTGAATGCATTGGGAGTGAATATAATTTGCCGACCTTCGTATTCTGATTTTCTGGTTTGAATTTTTGACAGTTTGTCATTAAAAGATTCTGCGGTAATCCCGTATTCTGCCATAATTTTTGACAGTTGCGAGTCATTATCATCAAGAATAGAGGCAACAATTTGTTCTGTTCCGAGAATTTCATATTCCGAGGCTGAAAGTTTTGCGACAGCACGCTCAAAAACGCTGCGGGATTCCGTACTGTCAAATAAAAGCATATCGGTTTCTTCACTTTTATCGATAGCCGTTACTGCCGATTCGGTTTCTTCAGGATGGAAGTACCTTTTTGTTTTCTTTTGAACAAGTTTTTGCAGCAATTCCCTTGCGGTTGTGACATTAAACCCCATTTCCTCAAGAGTCTTAACATTGTTTGAATTTTTGTCATTAATGATTGCAAGCAATAAATGCTCATAAAGGATTGTAGAGTTTCCAGAAAATTCCGCTAAATCAAGGGCATCCTTCAACAAAACTTTTACATGTTGTGAAAATGTAGAAATCTCATTAACATTTTGTGTTTTAACGATATTCAATTCTTTAACAATTCTTTCGTATAAATTGTCATAGGTAATATTACAGGAGCGAAATAATTTAAGCGGTACCCCTTTCGCTTCTGCTACCAATGCTAACAGCAGGTGCTCCGAAAGAATTTTCTCGGAATGCATTCCGCATGCAATTTCCTGGGCATGGCTTACTACATTTAATGCTTTTTCCGTGTATCTTTCAAACAACTATTCTACCTCATCCTCAAGTGATTCAACGTAATTCGCAACCTTTTCAAATTCTTCGTCACTATCAATTGTTTCAAAGATATATTCTTCGCCTTCTTTAGTGAGGCGCATGATAACGAGTTCAGGGTCTTCTTTGTCCATGTCCTCGCTGGGCAATAATAGTGCATATTCCTGTTCATCAACTTCAACAATGTCATAAAGCTCAAAAGTTATAACATTTCCGTTTTCATCAACTGTTTCAATTAATTGATTTTCTTCATTCTCCATTTTTACACCTCTTTCCACTTGTTTATGATAACACAATTATAATCTTGATAAATACTGTTCTAAAATTAATCTTGCACTTTCCTTATCTACAAGGCCTTTTTCTTTCCTGAAATTGATTTTTTGTGCGTTGAGATTTTCTTCAGCCTGCTCTGAGGTTAGTCGTTCATCTTCAAATATTATACCAAACCCTTCAATTTTATTTGCAAACTTTTTACAATCTTCAGCCTGAAAACCATATGTGCCATCCATATTTACCGGCAGTCCCACTACAATATTTTGCACCTTGTTTTCTGCCGCAATAGAACAAATGGTGTCTAAGGCGGTATTTTCAGGAGTCCTTGGAATATATGAGTGACCGTTTGCAATAACGTGTAAAAAATCGCTCAGTGCAATTCCTATACGTTTTGTTCCTATATCAAGTGCCATAATTTTATGCATTTTTTACCCACTTGCTTTCAATATCAGCAATAATTTTGTCTAATTGCTTTATTGTAAATTTTTCATTATTTTCTTCAGAGTTATACTTCAGAGTAAAATAATACTCATAAATACTTTTTCTTAAAATATATTTTAAAAATTTAAGGAAAGCTCTTCCGTCATAATATAATCTGAAAGCAAGGCATCCTGTTACCGTATTTTTCACAGAGGTTTCCATGTAAGAGCAAATTAATAATCTTTCCCGCCAAATCAGACACTCATCAGCATAAAATACCTTAGTTACATATTCATCGATTAAAGAATCCAGATTCCAGTCTTTTGCCTGAACTTCGGTATCAGCTATTTCCAGAAAAGCCTCAAATTCACTGCTGTAATGGCTGTCTAAAAACCAATGTTCAACAAATCCCGCATTTTGAATTTCTTCCAGCTCCTCATCGCTTAAATTTTTGGGAACATAGAGTCTGGATAAGTATTTTTCAAAATTCGGGCTGTCACTTTCAATATCGGCAAGCAGATTTTTCCAGCATACGTACTCATAAGGGAGCTGCCATGCAGAAAATTTTTCTTTTGTTATTCTTTCTCCGTTAAGCAACAACGTCTTTACGGCTTTCGGCGAGAGCGGTATGTTTTTTTCATCCTTGTAAAATCTTTCAATAATTTTATCGCACTCAAACTCTGAAATTTCATTAAAGCCGAAGCAATCCCTAATGCCGGTATAATCATTAACAACAACGGCTACAAACTGAACTTTTGATGTTTTTTTATTCTTTCTTGAAAATATCAGTGCCTGATTTCCCTGCCCGTCAGGATATGTTGCGCAGCAACGGTATGGCTTTGATGAAGATAACAAATCTCTATAGAACTTTTCGGAGTTATCTTCTCTGATACCGGAAAGTTTAAGAATGTTAAGGTTCTTTTTTATAAGAGGTTTTAGTGCATCGCTAACATACTCGTATGACGTGTTTAGCGCATGGTATGCAAGTTGAGAATGTGAATTGCCAAGCGATTTTAGTGCCTCTTTTCCTATTTCGGATTCCGGTGCAGCCAGAAATATAGGAATCAAAATATTTGCAAGTGCATCTTCGCTGTAATCATCAGATAATGATTTAACCAGCAGTTGTTTATCTCTGTTATCTACTGAGGACAAAAAATCCAGAAAATCAATTTGAACTTCAGGGTTTACTAATGCGGTATTCAAAAGTTTTTTTGTATCATTATCAATAATATCTACGTCGCTACCGAGTGAGGATGTAAAATCTTCATAATTCCAGTCAGTTTCAAGTTCTCTTAAATAACTTAAAACTATAATCTTAACTTCACTTTTTGTGGTAGTGCTTTTTAAAACAGACCATAAATGAGCGATAAGTCTGTCTTTGGGAACATACCTCTGCAGCAGAAACCTGATAATTTTTTCCTTAGATGTATCGGCATGCAGAATTTCTTTAAACAAAACCTTCTCAATTGCAAGATTATCCGCATTCGAGTCCAACCGGTTCATTCTTGAATTTAGAACCTTTATATCATCTTCATCTTTACAATCTTCAATGATATTAAGAATTTCCGCCTTTATTTGAAAAGGGTTTAATACCATATCTTACTTTCTCGCCTTTCCCCAGAATGCATCAAGAATCTGCTGTGCCTCCGCAGAGGGCATTCTGTCATTCAGTATAAGATACTGAACGGCAATCATTGCACATTCCGAACAAATATTAACTCCCGGGCCTTTTACCATCTTTAAAACCTGAGTGTTTGGTCTTTTGCAGAAACTGCAATATACCAACTCATTATCATTAACTTCATCTTTTGAAGAACCTTTTGTCGATTTATCTCTCTTTGAACCTAACTTAACTACTTTATCCTCAGACATATCTAACTCCTTATGAACAGATTCTTGTCTGTCGTCTGCTTGTTTAGTATAACACAAATTTTTTATTTTAGGAAGATACATGCCAAAATGTATTGATAACAAATTTGACTTATTTAAAAACTTATTGTAGTATCAATTATACTTGAGAGAGAGGGTTAATATATGAAAAAAGCGCTGTTGCTGGTTTGTATTCTTTCTATATCCGTAGTTACAACTGCATGTATAAATAGTTTTGCAGTACAGGAATTAAACGGTAAAGCCATGACATACATGGAACAGGGAAATTATCAGGAGGCAATAGAAAGACTGAAATCAAGTATTGACATTGATAATTCGGTTTTTGAGTCACATTATAATTTAGCTGTTGCCTATACGAAAACTGAAGATTACATAAATGCAATGAAGTCTTACCAAAAGGCAATAAATCTAAACCCGGATTTTGCTGACAGTTATTATTCTCTTGCCGTAGCGGAAGAAAATTTGGCGGTTGATTTGGAAAGCGGAACATTGTTTCTTGATGAAAATGGCGATTTAAAAACCTCTCAGGAAGATGCTGTTTATAGTGATGATTTATCAGTAGGTGAAAAAAATGAAGTTAAACTTACGGATTCTGAAAAACAGTATATTCTGGATTTGCGAAATGATGCCATAAAAAATTATAATGAATATTTATCTCGTTCAAAATCAAGTGAAGATGAGGAAGAAGTAAGAAATCAGATTAGTAAACTTGAAAAGAGTATTAGTCTGGAAACAGATAAAGTGAAAGAATAGTTGTGGTTTTAAAATCTCCGGGTGATATTTTAATAAGTTTTAACGGTTTTAATATATATTATTACGGTATAATAATGGCTGTGGCCTGTCTTGTTGGGGTAATTGTAGCATATAAATTATTGAAAAAGATACATCCCGATGAAAAAAGCGGTTATGTCTGGGATTTTGCTGCTTATCTTTTACTCGCCGGTATTATAGGAGCAAGATTATATTATTGCTGCCTGAATCCTGTAAAGTATTTTAGTCACCCTCTTGAAATTTTTAATATTAGGGAGGGCGGATTGTCCATTCATGGCGCCTTGCTTATGGGTGTTCTTGCGCTTGTTGGATTTTCTAAGATGTATAAGATAAACAGTTTTAAACTTCTCGATGTGTTTGCCTGCGGAACTATCCTTGCGCAAAGCATCGGGCGATGGGGAAATTTCTTTAATTCAGAGGCCTTCGGAATTCCGACGAATCTCCCGTGGAAACTATATATACCTTTGGCGCAGCGTCCTGATGCGCTGGCCTCATACAAATATTTTCATCCGACATTTTTATATGAAAGTATTCTGGATTTATTAGTATTTTTTGTTTTGTATATGTTTCTAAAATTTTTTGGGGTAAAAAAACCGGGGCTTGTGTTCTTCTTATATCTGATATTATACTCGGTTGTAAGAATATTTATTGAGAATTTAAGAACGGACAGCGTGTTGAATGTTTCAGGTGTTCATATTGCTCAGATTATTTCATTGATACTTTTAATTATAGGGGTATTTGGAATTATATTTGTTATTAAATTCGCAAAAGTAAAAGATAACAATTTTTAATTTTATTGTATAATGATTTTAAAGGTAAAATTGAGGGTTAAAATATGTCGATTGATGATTCTTTGGTTATGATTTTAGCAGGCGGTGAAGGGAAAAGACTTCTTCCTTTAACCAAGGACAGAGCAAAACCTGCTGTCCCGTTTGGCGGTCGGTACAGAATTATTGACTTTGTTTTAAATAATTTCATAAATTCGGGATTCTTTAAGATAAAGGTATTGACACAGTATAAATCGGATTCTCTTAACAGGCACATAACAAGAGGGTGGGCACTGTCCCCGTTTTTGAACCAGTATGTGGATTTAGCTCCGGCGCAGATGAGAACGGGGCAGGACTGGTACAAGGGTACTGCTGATGCAATTTATCAAAATATGTTTCATATAAAAGATGAAGATCCGAAATATGTTTGTATTTTTGGGGGAGATCATATTTATAAAATGGATGTTTCACAGATGCTGGATTTTCATAAAGCAAAACATGCCGATTTAACAATATCGGCAATTCCGATTCCGATTGAAGAAGCATCTGAATTTGGTATTATTGAGGTTGATAATAATTGGAAATTAACAAATTTTGTTGAAAAACCGCAATATAAACCTAAATCAATTCCCGGTAATCCTAATATGTGCCTTGCTTCTATGGGTAATTATATTTTTAATAAGGGGATAATTGTTGAGGCTCTTGAAAAAGATGCAAATATCCAGGAATCAAAACATGATTTTGGAAAAAACGTAATTCCAATGATGTTGAACGAAGGTAAAAATATTTATATTTATAACTTTGCAATAAATGAGTTTCCGGGGATTACCGATACTGAAAGAGGTTATTGGAGAGATGTAGGTAGTATTGATGCGTACTGGCAGGCAAATATGGATTTACTGTCAGCTACGCCCGAATTGAATTTGTATTCAAGGGATTGGCCGTTACGTACTTTTAATTATAACTATCCTCCGGCAAAATTTATATGGGAAGAAGGCGATAGGGTCGGAATGGCGACAAATTCAATGGTATCTGAAGGATGTATCGTTTCCGGCGGGAGTATATCCAGATGCGTACTATCACCAAAAGTGAAAATCAACAGTTATTCTCAGGTCTATGAGAGTATTCTTATGGAAAATGTTTCGGTTGGCAGATATTCAAAAATAAGAAGAGCAATAATTGATAAGAATGTTGTTATTCCTCCGAATACAAGAATTGGTTTTGACAGGGAAGAAGATGAAAGCAGGGGCTTCCATGTTTCTTCGGGTGGCGTTACAGTTGTTCCGAAGGGTGCAATATTATAAATTTTAATTTTTATCTAAATTCTGCAAAATTCTGTGTTTTGCAGAATTTTTTTGTAAATATTTGTAAAATTTCGCCGAAATAAAAGCAATTCCTAATCTTTAGTATCTTTAAAGATGTGGGTAGGTATATATGGCGGTAGGAAAAATTACATATCCGATAATTGGCAGATTAAAATCACTATATAATGGTATTCCGAGTGTAACTGTTGCCAAGAATAGTGTTATAAATTCTGTTGAGCATATCGGCAGAAAATGGACCTCTCCCCAGCAGCGCTTATTGCTGGGAGCAACCGCTATATTTATGCAGCCCGGGATTGATGCGAGAAATAAAAATGTAGATGAACCTACCAAAAAAGCCTCCGTTGCAAAAACTATATCCAAAATAGTTGTCGGAACCTTTACCGGTGTTATAATCCGCCATTTAAGCATTAAAGCCGTAAAAGCCATGTCTGTGCCGCTTGATGCAATACCCCAAAATATAAAACCTATCGTCAAAAAATTTAAAACACTTTTGTCCTCGGAAAAACTTACCTCATCAATGACAGATGAACTTACGCATTATCGTAATGCAATGGGAACCTTTATTTCATTGTTTATTATGCTATTTACAAATTTTGGAATTGATGCTCCGTGGACAAACAAACTCACCAATTTCCTGATGGAAAATGAAAAATGCAGCAATTTTCTTGACAAATTTGTCAGAAAACGGTCTAAGGTGAAAGGAGGAACTGAATAATGTTTTCTCCTGTAAAAATTTGGAATAATTTTAAGAACTTCATCTTTAATGCATATGCAAAAAATCCGGGAAAAATGTTGCTGCATACAGGTGCTGTCGGGTGGATATTATCTTCAGCGGCACAAATTACCGCATTAGCATTTAATAAAAAACTTTCTCCCGAACAAAAGATGTTTCTTATTCCTCAGGAGTTGGGAGATGCTGCCGTAAATATTCTGTCCTTTTATACCCTTACCTCTGGGATAAAATTTATTGGCAAAAAACTTACCCAATCGTGCAAAATTTGCTCAAAAGAGTTACTTAATGCTTTAAAGACAAAGGGATATGTGCTTGAAAAAGGCGGAAAGAGATTGCAGGGAAAAGTTTATGCCGGCGACTGGGATTTTAACATAGAAAAACTCCCGGAATATAAGTCTGTGTTTGAACCACTATACAAACCATTTAACAACGGATCAGAAGTTATAATGGGCCTTGCCGGTTCAATAATATCAAGCAACCTGATTACTCCGGTATTAAGAAATTACTATGCTTCAAACAGGCAGAAAAAAATGATTGACCAGTATATCCCGCAAAAGCCGGCTGACAATAATTCTTCCCCGTTAAATTATGTAAGTTTTGATAATTTTAGAAACCATGCAACCCGTAATGTTTACGGTAATAGCGGCTCTATGAAAATATAGAGTATTGCAGCAAATTAATTAATCTATCCGTAAACGGTAACAATGTTGTAAAGCATGCAAAAATATTATATAGTTTTGGTTGTATAGGTTTTAGGTGAAGATGGATATTGATTTTGAAAATCTTTCCATAAGATGTGCGATAAACGAACCGGGGAACATCTCCGGTACGGTGGATGCTGTTGAGCAACTTTCTTCGGAATATGATGAAGAAAGTCTTGTAAAGATTTATAATTATTTTATCGTTACTTGCAGACAACCTGAAAAATTGGCAGAAATAATCAGGTTTGAAGATAAAATCAGAAATAAGGATTCTCTGGCTCCGCTGATAGATGTTCTGTTAGGTAAAACGCTTGCCTATGATGACTTTGATAAAGACGATTGCATAAATGTCAGAGTTATGGCGGCAAAAGCCATTGCCAATTTAAAAGATACATCAGCTGTCAATGCACTGTTGTATTGTTTAAATAATAAAAAAGAAAATTATAAAATTCGCTTTGCGTGTGCGGATGCACTCGGAAAAATAGGTGATAAGTATGCTGTTGCACCTCTTATTGATGTTGTAAAAGATGAAGATGAAAAGTCGGTCTATTTAAGAGAATCTGCAGCCTCTGCTCTTGGAATGTTAGGAGATGCCCGTGCAATAGATTCTCTTGTTGGTATTCTTGAAACAAAAAACGGTCTTGTTGATAAATTTACTTTTTTGAAGGAGCGCGTGTTAGAGGCTTTGGGAAAGCTTAAAGCCTCGGATAACAGCAGGGTTTTCCGGGCATTAAAGCGGTCTTTGTCTGATGAGTCACCTCAAATCAGAATAAATGCGATAGAGGCATTAATGGATTCCGATAATGAAGAATCTTATGATTTAATTAAAAATTGCTTAAAAGATACTGACGAAGAAGTTCAAAAAAATGCTCTTATTGCTCTTTATAATATGAAGGGCAGAAAAATTCTTGATGAGGTCCTTTCGGATAAAGGGTATTCGGATAATTTAAAATCAGAGGCCTCATCTATTATTGATGAATATGAAAATGAGGAAGATGATGATACATAATAAATCAATTATACTATTGTCAGGCGGCTTGGATTCCTTGGTCTGTGCGGGACTGTGTCATGAAAAATATAATATTGAACTTGCCTTAACTTTTGATTATGGGCAAAAATCCTTACAAAATGAAATTAATGCCTCGAAAAAAATATGCAAACATTACAATATTAAAAATCATAAGGTTATAAAACTCGATTGGCTGAAAGATATAACTGCTTCTGCAATAGTTTCTGAAAAGCCGCTGCCTAAGGGTGTCGTTTCCGATAAATCTCTTGAATCTGTTTGGGTTCCGAATCGTAACGGATTGTTTTTGAATATCGCTGCGGCTTTTGCGGACAGTGACAACTATTCTCATATAATAATCGGGGCAAACAGAGAGGAAGCGAAAGCATTCCCCGATAACAGTGATATTTTTATAAGAAGGTTGAATGCTGCATTTGAATATTCTACCAGGGTAAAACCAAAAGTATTAACTCCCTTGATAAAATATGACAAAAATGATATAGTAAGGGTGGCTTTGGAGAACTCTGTTCCCTTAGAACTGGCATATAGTTGCTATGATTCAAAAAAAGAACATTGCGGGGAATGTGAGTCCTGTATAAGATTTATAAAAGCCCTGGAAAACAACAATGATACTTATTACAAAAAACTGATATTTAAAAAATAATTATGCAAACGAGATTTATTGACAAAAATATAAAGTATGAAGGCTTTCAGCTTAGTCCGCACTGGATTTATAAAAATTTTAAAATTCAGGGTGATGCTGTTGTTGCGTTTATTGGTGAATGTGATGTGAAACTTGCCGAAATGGTTGATATAGAAGATGTTATAAATAATGAACCCATATACAGCAAAAGTATGCTGAGTTTTATTTCGGAACAGTTTAATGTAAACCTTATTGAAGGGGTGTTTCGGCAGCGGCTTTTGATTACTGTAATTAAAGAAAGTTTAGAAAAAATGGGGTATCTTGTTAGGCGTGACGGAGATGATTTGTTTTATGACGGCAGAAAGTTGACGGTATCAATCGCAACAAAATCCGTCAATTCAGTATTAATTCATACAGGTATAAATATAATATCTTCAGGCGCTCCGGTTGAGGCATCGGGATTGACAGAGGATATGAACATTACGGATGTAAAATCTTTTGCGGAAGAAGTATTGAAAAGATATTCCGAAGAAATTGATGATATTGTTATGGCAAGCACTAAAGTCAGAGGTGTATAAGATATGAGAGTAGAAAAAGATTCAGTAAAATCGATGAATAATAAAGCATTTGGCGAAGTTACCAGAAAGCAGCCGCATCTTCCCAAAAAGCAGAATGTGTCTATGTTTATGTCAATATTTATAGTATTGCTGATTGTTTTTCTGGGTTTTGCAAAAATGTTATCTCCGGATATTGATATAACATTAGGTGATGATTCGTATAATTCTCAGGAAGAAGATAATCTCCGAGAAGTTGATAGCCGTTTGAAAGCTCTTCAGGCTGAGGATGACGGTATGTTGTCAGAGGAGGATGCAGCGCTTATTGAAGAGGACGGCTATGTTTTGATTCCTAAAGGCAGGGAAGCAAGTTCTGAACCTGCTGAAAATATGCCAGCAGAAAATGAGCCTAATGTAACGGAAACCGTTAATCCCGATGTCCATGCGGATTCTCCCGTACATGTAAGTGGGCCTTCTGAACCTGTGCAGGCACCTGTTGCCGCTCCCGTAGTAAGTGTTCCGGTGGCTCCGACATTGAAAACGTACAGGGTTTATGTAGGTATGTACAGTTCTCAGCCTCAGGCAGAAGTCGCAAGGGGAATATTGCAGGATGCCGGTTTAGGGGTTGCTCCGAATATTAAACAGATCGGCGGAGGATATACGCTTCAGGTAGGGGCATTTAATTCAAAAGATGCCGCATCGGCTCTTGCGAATAAACTTTTAATGAATAATTATCCAGCAAGAGTTTCTTCTGATTAATTAGAGTTCCTTAACATACCACTTTTGCAGGCCCACGTTAAAATTAAGGGGTTTGCCCTTTATTATGTTGCGTTGTTTCATAATTCTATAATTAAACTTCTAACCCGTTTACTATATCAAAGGCCATAAGCATTATTACAGCTTTGTCATTTAAGCCGTTTTCAAGTTCATCTATTAAAAGCTGTCTTTGTCCGTCGGTTTGAAATACAGCTAATATATCCGTAACAGTCTGTTTTGTGGTAAATATATCATCAAGTAATGCTTTTAAATGTTCTTCTTTTGTCATTTAATTTTGCTCCTGCTAATTGGAGTATAACTTAAAAGGTCAGCATTTTCAATCTTAACTAAATAACTATATTGACTGGTGTTTCTTACAGCATAGCCATTGCCTTTTTCCTCATCGTTAAACTGATTTCGGGCAACTGCATCTCTTAACACCGCCTTTTCGTAATTGCTCATTGAAAGCGGTTTGCGTTGTCGGGTTTTTACCCTATTATGCCGTTCGCTTGGTTTTCTTTCGCTTTTAGAAGAACTCCCGCCGCCATTGCCAAACTGTCCGTTTTCCTTTCTAGGATGGTCAGATTCTTTCCATTCTGCATCTTCGCTAAAAGGGTCTTGCTGAGTGTTGCCGTTTCCTTCCGGTTCTTCCTCACCAAAGAATGAAGTTTCCTCACCTTCCGGCAGTTCGTCTGTTATATCGTTAAAACCGCTGTCCGGGTCTTTTATTAAATTGTTTCTTGCTTTTCTAGACAGTCAATTATCTTTGTGCTAATCTTTAACCATAGGGATTTTAAATAAGGAGAAACTATGGAAAGCAGTATAAGAGATAAGTATGAAGTCGTTATTGGCTTGGAAGTTCATGCGCAGTTAAAGACTAAAACAAAGATTTTTGCGCCTGACGGAAATGAGTTCGGACAAGAGCCTAACAGTTTAACAAGTGCAATTACACTTGGTATGCCGGGCGTGTTGCCAGTATTAAATAAAGAGGCTGTAAATATGGGTATTTTGACGGGACTTGCTCTTAACTGTACAATACCACCGAGATGTAAATTTGACAGAAAACAGTATTTTTATCCAGATTTACCAAAAGGTTATCAGATTTCACAATATGATGAGCCAATTTGCGTAGGCGGATACTTGGATATAAACGGTAAAAGAATCGGTATTACAAGAGCGCATTTGGAAGAAGATGCAGGTAAGCTTGTGCACGCAGGTGCAGATGGTATTGCAGGCTCAAGTTATTCACTTGTCGATTTAAATCGTGCAGGTACTCCGTTACTTGAAATCGTGTCCGAACCTGATATGAGAAGTGCTGAAGAAGCTAGAGCTTATATGGAAGAATTAAGAAATATCGTAAGATATATAGGTGTTTGTGACGGCAACCTTGAAGAAGGTTCAATGAGATGTGATGCAAATATTTCTGTTATGCCTAAAGGTTCAAAAGTCTTTGGCACCCGCGCCGAAATCAAAAACGTAAACAGTTTTTCCGCATTACAAAGAGCTATTGAATATGAAATCGAAAGACAGATAGAAATAGTAGAAGATGGCGGTGAGGTCGTTCAGGAAACAAGACTTTGGGATGACAATTCAAGAGAAACCCGTTCAATGAGGGGAAAAGAAGATGCCCACGATTACAGATATTTCCCTGAACCTGATTTAATGCCGCTGGAAATCTCAAGAGAGTGGGTTGAAGAAATAAGGGCAAAGATGCCTGAACTGCCTGCTCAAAAACGTGCAAGATATCAGGGACTTGGTCTTAGCGAGTATGATGCAAGTGTCATTGTGGAACAAATGGGTCTTGCTTTATTCTTTGATGAAGTCTTGAAATTAGGTACCAATCCAAAGGCTGCCGTAAACTTTATTATGGGTGAAATCGCAGCATACTTAAAAGAAGAAAAACTTGAAATTGGGGAAACAAAGCTTACTCCTGAAAACTTATCAGAGCTTATCGCAATGATTGAGAAAAATACTATTTCAAATAATATTGGTAAGCAAATTATAATTGATATGATGAAAGACGGAACTCCCGCTAAAGAAATAGTTGAAAAGAGAGGTCTGAGTCAGATTTCTGATGAAGGTGCTATTAAAGCGGCTTGCCAAAAAGCGGTTGATGCTCATCCGAAAGAAGTTGAGGCATATAAAGGAGGTAAGGTCCAGTTGTTAGGCTTCTTTGTCGGACAGGTTATGAAGGAAACAAAAGGCAGGGCTAACCCGAAGGCTGTTAACGAGTTGCTGAAAGAGATATTGGGATAATGCTAAAAAAAACAGTTAAATCAAGCATGGAATCTGAAATATATGAGCAGCCCGAGATTGTTGCAAAACTGATTAACAATCTTGTGAAGGGTAATCTGATAAATATTGATGTTCCTGACGATATTGAGAAAATTGTTTTTGTTGCGAGCGGTTCTTCATACCACTGTGCAAGATATGGTGCTGATTTATTCGGAAATATCGCGGGAATAGAGGCGCGTGCTATTTATTCGAGTGAGTTTCTGTTAAAAGCGGCAGTTCCCCACGAAACGACTATTCTGTACGTTTTCATTACTCAGTCGGGAGAAACTTCTGATACCAATGAGGCTTTAAACAGAGCGAAAGAACTTGGCATGCGGACAATGGCAATAACAAATAAGATTGGTTCGACTATATGGAGGGCGGCTGATTTTAAGATAGATTGTCATGCCGGTGAAGAAAAGAGTATTGCCGCAACTAAATCACTTATAACTCAGATGGTATGCGTGACCTTGCTTGTATTAAAATTTGCACAATTAAAAGGAACAGATATTTCGGAATATATGACTCAGATAAAGTTTATTCCGGAAGTTATCAAAAATGTTCTTTCAATACATAAGAATATTTCAAAAGTCGCCAAAAAACTTTCTAAATATAAACTAATAGCGGTAACTGCGGATGGCATTTCCTATGCTATTGCCAAAGAAATTTCGCTAAAAATCAAAGAAACCTCTTATATATGCACAATTTCAAGTATTTTGGGCGAGTTTATGCATGGACATGTCGCTGTATTAAACAATAAGTCTGCGCAGATTCATGTGTCAGCAGAACCCTTACACGAAATTGCGGTCAGAAATCTGAACAAAATGAGAGAGGATTATAATATACCCCTTTGTTATATTGGGGATTTACAGGAGCCGATTAAGGCAGATTATATATTAAATATTAATGTAAAAGATTTTATCCCAAGAGCCTTTGGAACCGTCGTAATAGGACAACTCTTGGCATTAGAAATAGCAAAAAGTCTAAAAAGAAATGTAGATAAACCGCACGGCCTGAACAAGGTGGTTAAATAAGGTTTAGACAATTTAGACTACGAGTAGACAAGAACTGTGTGGGGTAAGCCCCATTTCATCGTACAATTAAAAAAACGATTGCTTCGCTATCTCACTACGTTCCTAAAAATGATATGTCTTTTTATTAATACTTCAACATTGAAACTACTTTGCCGCAGTCTTTTAATTTTTCTCTGCCGTGAAGAGCCTCTAATTCAATTAAAAATCCCATTCCGACCAGATTTGCGCCTGTTTTTTTAACAAGTTTTGCGGCTGCCTCAGCAGTTCCTCCGGTTGCAAGCAAGTCATCAATAATCAGTACGTTATCTCCAACCCCAAAGGCATCTTTATGTATTTCAATTTTATCCGTTCCGTATTCAAGTTCGTATTCCTGAGAAATTGTTTCTGCCGGAAGTTTTTTAGGTTTTCTCACGGGAACAAACCCGCATTCCAATTTATATGCCATAGGCATGCCAAATATAAAGCCTCGACTCTCAATTCCTGCAATATAATCTATCTTCATGTCTTTAAATTGGTCACACAAATAATCAATTATTATAGGTAAAGTTTCTTTATCTTTTATTGCGGTTGTTATATCTCTAAACAGTATTCCTTCTTTCGGGAAATCCTTTACTGTTCTTATTTTGCTCTTTACTGTTTCTTCTAATGTAATCGTCATTTTATATTTTCTCCAATCTTTTATTTTGAGTGTAATGCTGCTTTTTCCTGTTCTTTTCTGATATTATCTTCTTCTTCTTTAATCAGTCCGTGAGTCGTTTTTCCCCATTTCATATCCTTTTTGAGGAATAAAATTTTAAAGCATATAAATAATTCCAGCGGAAACCACAGAACCAGAAGATAAATGCTCGTTAAAAATGCTTCTTTTAAAGCTTTCATCCTGCTGAAATTATCATATCGTCTGAGGGCATACCTTGCTGCAGTAAAGAAGCCGAGTCCTATAATACAACTTATAAATATTGATGAAAAAATCATATGTGTAGGAGCGTCTTTTGCAAGAATTTTAAACCCTCTTATAAGGATTTCCATAACGCACCACAAGGGCATTATAAATTCTGAAATATATGCCATCATATCAACGCTTGCTCTTAGCGACATATCTCTTGAAGTCAAAGCCTGACCCGAGTATTCCAAATATCTTCTTATTGTACCTTCAAGCCAACGCCTGCGCTGTCTGAACAGCGGCCAAACGTATATAATTGCTTCTTCATAAACGACAGCATCAAGACAAAACCTTACGTCCCATCCTTTAATATGTAATCTTGTTGACATGTCCAGGTCGTCTGTTATTGTATAATTATTCCAGCCGCCGATATCTTCCAGGGCTTCTCTTTTAATTATTTCCCCGTTACCTCTGAGCTCAACCGCACCTTTGACGGAATCTCTGCCAAGCTGGCAGTGCACATCAAGACTGTATTCGTTGCTCTGACACCTGGTAAGCCAGTTATAATCTTTGTTCCTTAATACTTTTCTTGCCTGAACTGCGCCGACATCTTCCGGCTCTAATTGGGGTAGGATTTTCTTTAAGAAATCCGGCTCAACCGTTGCATCCGCATCAAATACAAGGATTGCATCACCTTTTGCAATAACAAAAGCATCATTCAGTACCGCGGATTTTCCGGGAAATGCTCCCTGCTGACGGATTAATGCTTTAACTTTATCATAACGCATTTCTAAATCTTTTATAACGGACGCGGTGTTATCAGAACTTCTGTCGTCTATTACAATTATTTCAAAATTTTCGTAATCAAGAGAGAGAATGTTTTTAACGGTATTAGCTATAACACTTTCTTCATTGTGTGCAGGTATCATAATGCTTACAAACGGTTTGTAATCTTCATTTACGACCTGAGGATACTTCTGGAGTTTACGCTTTTTGTATTTGTAGGCAAGGCTGGAAAAGATTGCGTATATTGACATTAACAAGCACAAAAATGCCAGTCCCCAAACCGTATTAAAATAACTCTGGAAGATGTAAATAAATACACCCAGTCCAAAAACTATTATAAAAAGAATAATTCTCTCTTTCATACGGTATACACCCTTAGTATTACAATTACATAATCCCTTACTATATTTTACCAAAAAATTATCAAAATGCCAGTTTCTATTAATTTTTTGTATCATTTTTAAGGCAAATTCTTTATAAATTCATACATACAGATGTTTTTTTGTTTAAAAATGTTAAATTTCCTTAACTATACTTGCACAAAAATTTAAATTCGCTATAATAAAAGGGTACAAATAAGAAAAGGAGTTTTAAAATGAACAAAGAAGAATTAGTACAAGAAGTTGCTAAAAAAGCTAGCGTATCACAAAAAGAAGCTGCTGAAGTTATCAGCGCTTGGATTGAAACTGTAGAAAAAACTGTTTCTAAAGGTAAAAAAGTTACATTAGTTGGCTTCGGTACATTTGAATCTAGAAAAAGAGCAGCTAGAATGGGCAGAAATCCTCAAACCGGTAAGGAAATCAAAATCCCTGCTAAAACTGTTCCTGCTTTCTCAGCTGGTAAGAAATTCAAAACTATTGTTAACGGCAAGTAGTTTGCAGTTTAAAGTAGTTAAAAGGGCTGTTCGTCAGAACAGCCCTTTTTTTGTTACAAAATAATTTCTCCGTCTGTCTTTAAATTACTTAATATAAAAAGCATTTTTTTTAGATAAAAATACTTTATATAATTACAGGGGTATTAATAAACGGGGATAAAACTATGGGAAATGATTTTGGTTTAAAGGTCGGAATGACAACGCAACAGGTGCTTAACAGTATTTCCGGTATGGCTGTTACGGACAAAACCAAACAATTTATTATTGATTTTTGTAAGAATGATTTTGACAAGGTTATTACCGACGAAGTTGAACTGCATGTACTGAACATTTGGGCGAAAGGTCAGGAAAAAATACCGATGCCTGAGATTAAAAGCAGCGGAAACAAAGATATATGCGTACAAACGAGGAAAGACAGGGTTTCTGTCGGAAAATTTTTTGATAAGCCAAACGGATCCAGGAAAAATACTTCAATAACTACACTGTTTGATGATGATAAAGACGGCTATGCCGACAGATATACTTCTTTTTCTTATCCGGACAAGGTGCAGAGTAAAGGTATAGATGATAATCTGGATGGGGAATTTGATTTTATAAAAGAGTATAAAAATACGGGGGGCTAATACGTGGATAAATATTTGGCATTTTTGTATAATCCGTTTGTTAAAAATTTTCAAGACTATGCATCTAAAATGCAAATTTATGGAGCAACAGCGCTTATGCCTGATAATGCTTGGGCAGCGCTGGCATTAATGTCAGTATATGATACGGATAAAGACAAAATCCCATTTAAACCAGAAACATCTTCAACTCACTATAATGCTATCCTTGATGAAGGTGAGTTTACCGATACAAAAGAAGATTACGATAACAAAGTTAAAGTAATAAAATATGCGGCGAAACGTATGGGTAAAGACATATCAAAAGTTAAATTCCCCTCTTATGAGGAAATGTTGCGTTACGCTGATAATAATGGCTATAAGTATGATGAGCTCAAGCAATACATGGGCCCGCATAAAACTATTGAAGAAGAAATTGGTCTGGGAAACATGAAATATGAAGTGAGTTATCAATACGATTGTGAAATTCGTACTTATGAAGATGGCACAATTGTTAAAATTGATAGAAACAGCTATGGGGACTTAAGTAACATTTTTATAAACAACGAAGATTTAATCAGCCCGATACATATATCAAAAACCTTTAATATTAAAAGCGGAGAAGTTTTATCAGATAGAAGATACAATAATCATAGCAACAAATATGAGAATTATGATAAACACGGGGAAAAAATGTATTCAGTTGAAGTGAAAGAATTTGTAAAGGCGCTTCAAGCAGAGATTTATAAAAAAAGTTCTTTAGGTTTGCCGATAAAGAGTGATAAATTAGAGACTCTGTTAGAGCAGATTACTCAGGAGAATGCCTATGATGTATTTAACTACTACAAAGAGCTAACAAATAACTCATTGATAGATGATATAAGGCATGAATATGGACAAAACAATTTATTTGCAACCCTTGGTTTGATTGAAAAAGATACTGAAAAAATGGCGGACGGATTAATGAATAAAATGAGGCATTATTATAAACCCGGTAGTGTAATTGAAAATTTTACGGATTTTATAAAAATTTGTCACTTATCTTGGATTATTGATGAATTAGACGATAGCGATAATGAGAAGGATATCTTTGAAAAATGTGCTTATGTCGCTATAGCAATTGAGGATTGGAAGAAAAATACAGGCCGCACGAATTTGGAACGAGATATTGAGCTATCCGACTTGCCGAATTATAAAAAAGCAGAATATAAAAAACTTTTTGAAATGTATACAAAACAGATTATTAACAATTATCAACCGCATTTATATATTGAAAACTCTAAAATACAAAATGATTATTACTCCGGTGACAGTTATAATATCAAATTTGAAGGGAATATGGTATATGTAAAAAATAATGATACAGGCAAAGAATCCGTTGTTGATATGGATAAGCTTTTTAGCACAATGGTAACTATTGATAAAAATAATATGTTCGCAACCATGCAGAATCTGCCCGGCGAAGTTCTGGAAGATATGAGCATAGAAATGAATCATATTATATCAAAAAATGATAAAAGCATGTTTACATGTCCTGAGAATAGCGAATGGGAAGCCGGCGGATATTATAGTTCTCTATACGATATTATAGTAACTAGTACTTTTAGTGAGGAGATTACTGTACATGAGCTTGGGCATTCTATTGATTGCGTTTTAAATTATCTGTATAGCAGCGAAACAACTGAATTTAATTCTGTATTTGAAGAAGAACTTGCAGCGTATAAAGAAGCGGGTTTTACACAGTATTCTAAAAGAAAGGGTTATAAACGAAAAGAACGTACTTCAAATTATGCAACTTATAATGTGAATGAAATGTTTGCTGAGTGTTATACCCTTTTAATGCTGGGCGATTGTCAGTCAAAAGATGTAATACTTGCACATTTCCCAAAATGTTTAAAAGCTGCGGAAGAACTGTTAAAACAAATCAGAAAACGCTCAAACGAAGAAAGACATATACCTAACTAGAATTATCTGATATCTTTATTATAAGTATAAAAATTTATTAAAATAAATAGCAAAAAAATTTTTTACGTGTTTTATATTGGTATGCGCATACAAAATATAAATGCATATAATTCATATTCTAACAAATTAGGTTTCACCTCCTGTATAAAATATAAGCAGGAGCCGGAAAAACTGTCCGAAAGGACAAGAGATATGATTGAGTTTATACATGGAAGTAATCAGAAATTAAGAGATAGGGGATTTTATCCTTTGGATCTGCATGCTTATTTTATCCCGCGGAAAATTAGCAGTGATATATTGGAGGGTATTTCTGTTTTTGAGGGACTTAA
>DBXD01000056.1:60552-68279 GCA_002309425.1 Cyanobacteria bacterium UBA1221 | reverse complement strand
TGTTTTAATAATTGTGCGCACTGCTATGCAAGTGCATTGCCCCCAAAAAAGAACTCGGAGGATTATGTTACCCGAATGTGTTGGGAGGACTATAAAGACCTGACCGACGGAATAAAAGAAATTAATAAAAGATTAGATTGTATAACCAGATATCGAAAAGCGCCGCTATTCCTTTTCCATGATTCGGATTCTTCCCAGGCCTATATAAATGATGATGAGGGAAATATGCACGGTTGCACAGAACTTGCAAAAATGATGTATGATGCCACCAATGTACCGGTAATTTTATCAACTGCGGGTTGGTATAAGAATGACAATGATGCGCAGGAACGCATGGCGCAGTATGTTAAAGAAATAGCAGAAGCGGATAATCTTGATTATTTGTGTAGCTTTCATATTTCGATAAATCCTTATCAGGCAATGAATCACCAGGTAGTTCAGTTAAATCGTGCAGGCAAGCATGATAAAGCAAAATTTTTACATCAAAAGGATGTAGAGCGCATGGCTAATGTATTGTTTACAATGACCCCTCTTATAAATACAGGAAAACTCAGATTTCTTTCAAGAGCAATGAGTAATGAATCAAAAAATTCGGAGGGGTATTCTGAAAAAGACTTGCGAAAACTAATGGCTGATTATTTTGACGGTCTTGAAAAATTATATGAAGAGGATTACAATTCTGAGCAAAAAATAATTAAAACCCGTGACGATATTTCTTTAAACCTTGCAAAGTATAGGGAACTGTTTGAAAGAGATGGTATTGATACTTCAGAGCTTATATCAACAGGAGGCAGACTATCATCTATATATGACAAAGATGACCCCATGTCAGTATTAACGAGAGAAATGTGTTTGAATAATCCGAAAAAAGCTTCACAAGCCTATTACTTCGGAATGATTGATGCAAACGGGGACTATTATTTGACTAATTATTATGAAACATACAAGACTGATTTAAAGTTAAATTTCAAAAATAAGAACAAAAAAACTCCCCCGATTAATCCGTCTTTAACCTCAGATCCTGTAACTAAAGAGCATATAGAAGCGTGGGAAGAATATTTCATGAATGAGCTTTTCATTGATGTTAAGGATGATGATTCGAGTGATTGTGAATATGGTCATCCCGAATAAGTTAAAGTATTTTTCAAACCGGATGATGCTGATATGTTAGATTAATTTATTTCTTAAATAAATTGTATCTTAATGTTGTCCAGAAGGAACTATCCATCCGTGTATTTTCTTTTTTGTGGATTGTTCTCCAAAACTTATTTTTTTCCATATCCACAACTGTTTCTATATCCGCTGTCAGTACGGGCAGATGTTCTGGATTACACCCGTCTATTCCCTGAATAGAATTTATATATCTCAAATCACGCTTACCGAGTTCATTATAATCAACCTCCGGACCAAAGTTTTTAGGAACAGAAGAAGTGCCGTCAGGTTTTTTATGAAGATAGAGCATATTGTAAATCTCTTTTTTATCATTTTTGTCCTTCCAGAACATATAACGGGTTCTTAGGAAGGTTTTCATGTCAGTCCCGGTGCCTTTTTTAGAAAAATCACGGCTTATAATATACTTATGTTCAAAAGCATCCAATTCATCATTTATTCCGTGCCAGGTCTTGACCATTTTTACATAATAAGGTGATTTCTTTTTAGGGTTTTTAACTAAAGTGTAACCCGCAAGACGGTTTCGTACAGCAAAAGAAATAACACGTACTTTATTAAAATCCATAAGCATGCCCTTTCTGACGGGATTATATCATATCTCTCTTTTAGTGTAAATTTTTGTAAATAAAAAGTATATATCAAGTCAATAATTAAGTCGAAAAATCTTTTATATAAATATAGCGGGGATAAAATATAAAAGGAGGATTATTATGATGATTCAGGGACCGGTATTTGATTTGTTACCAAAGGATGTGCAGAAATGTATTATGCGGGAATTTAACAAAATTGCAAAACAGGACAACAACAAACACATGATATCGCGAGCCGAATTGCAGGAGCGTATTGCAAAAGAATTTAAGAAGGATGTAAAAAGGGGAAATATTCAGGATTTATCTCCAATAATGGATGACTATAATTTGTTATTCTCTCTCGTTGATGAAAAAGATGACGGTTTAGACATAAACGAATTTACGGCAATGTATATAGTTAAACTTGTTGAAGATTATGCCGTAAAAAATGGTGAAGAACCCTTTGGGGCAGGCATTCCCAGTATATTTAAGGCTCCAAAGATTAAAGACATTGAGCTTGGAATAAAACTTGGCGGTGAAAACGAAAATTATTTGAATCCCGATTCTGAGCCAACTTTTGATCCGTAAACTGATGTTTGCATATCAGCATATTTTTTCATTATTTGATTTTTATTTAGTCTGCCTTTTATAGAAAAAATCTTCCAAATTTTTTCCTGTTATAATGGGTTGTTTTTCGATGAATTTTGCGTAGTCTTTTTTAGCCTTACCAGACAAAAATAAAAAGCAATTTTCCTGAGGTTTCAATTCATTGTAAGAATCCTTCGTTTTTAGAAGTACATATTCAATAAATTCCGCAAAATCCTCATCCGTACATTCGGTATTATCATAAAAACATTTTGGAAGCTTTAAATGGCCCTCTTTCAACGCATCAAAGCCGGCTTCATCATAAAAGTTATTGCTAAAACTATCCTGTCTTATCACAATATTTTTATATTTTTCCATGCACATACGTTCCGCTGCCAGCTGAATACACCTTAGGCCGACATCTTGCATATCTCCGGCATCACTAAATATGAAGCTTGGCGCAATTATTTTTTCCTCAGGGTAAAAATTGAGAATACAGGTCCCAATCAATGCCTGGCAATACTTTGTTTCAGGTCTGTAAAACTCATATCTCTCGGAACCGTCTTTACCCTTGTATGCCATAATAAAGATTTCCTCCGGCTCCCTGCTTTTTCTGTTCAAAACAAATGTTGAAAGACTGGGTTCCCCCATGTTTTTGCCGGATAAAACAAAATCTGTTTCATATAAATTTTTTGCAGTATTCAGTCGTATTCTTTTAAATGTTTTACCTGCCTCTGATGATTCAAAAACATCAGATACTTGCCGTTCTTTAGCCGTTCTGCCGTTGAAAGTACATTTACTCGCAAAATTTGATTTTATCTGTGAGTGTGAACAAATTATATTCTGACTTGTTATTGATAAAACATTCATATAAGTTCCTTTATGAAAAATAAAACCTATAAATATTTTTTTTGCCATTTTTATAGATTTTTAAAATTTTTGTAAATATTTGTAAACCAACTGACAAAAAATTTTTTTCATTGAATTTATATGAATAACACACATATAAGGAGAATTGTTTTGATTACAAAAATACAACCGAGGGAATTTACTCGCATTGGTAAAAATGATTGTTTATATACAAGCTCAAAAGACCTGAACACGGGCACTAACACGTTACCACAAAGTACACCATATTTGGAGATACCCTCAAACTGTCATATTAGCTTTAATGGCTTTCTAAGTAGACTTTTTAGCAGTAGCGAGCACAAATACACACAAAATCCGTTTAGCGAAACATCTTATGAGGACATTTCCGCACCTGCAATAGAAATTATACAACAAGTACAAGAACTTGCCGAAAGTTTTGGGCATAACGAAATTAATCACTACCATATTATGCTTAATGCAGTAAATGAGACTCTTGATTTTATCGGTCAATATGAGGCCGGAGAGCTTGGTTTAAGAGATGTATCTCATGAATCAGGTGTAGGATATTTTAAAGATTGTTTTACTTCTGAGATATTTGAAAAAGACGAATACAGAGAAAAATTTAAGGAAGTTCTGAAAGAAACTCAAAATTCATTAAATGAAAAATTGTCCCAAATGCCGCAAGCACATGTAAAAGAACCGAAATTTGCAGATACCCTGGTAAAAGATATCGTATTTGAAAAATCTACATATTCAACAGGAGAAGACAGCGTTCAGATTATTGACGGATTTGATATTTATACGGGTACATTTAACACAAACACTAAAGAGCTTAAAAATTTTGTAAAAGATTTAGATATGAAAATTTACAGCCTATACCAAGTTGAAGATTCTTCAGACAAAAATAGGATACATTTCCCTAACTATGATGATAAAGCCGAAAAAGTAATAAGTAATTTAAACAAGGGCACAAATATGTTTATCACATATGATGACAGTAAAATTGAGCCGAATTCTTTTGTACCTAGTGTAATAGAAGCCTTTAAGCACAGTACAGGCAGATTCAATCCCGACAATACCGAAATTATTGAATTAAACAAAAATATCAGTATGCCGTTTTTAATTGACAAGGTTAATGCACTAAGAAAAGATAATACTAAAAATTATATTTTGATGTTTTCTCAGCAGGATTTGATAAAAAATGACGATTTGGATTTATCATTTTTCAATGAGAACAGCCAAAGCGATACCGAGTACACAAAAATATTTAAAAACACTCCCCCAAATGTCGGTTTGATTGTGTTTGATACAAAGGATAGTTATTTAACCGCTTTATCAAAAGATGTACTCTTTAAAGCGATGAAAGATACTGCCGAAATTTCTATTCCGGTATTAACAAAAGAAGATGTATATAATGCGTTAAGCAACAGTTCTTATTTAAAAGATAATGGCATTTCTATAAGTAAAGAAGCCTTAGAAAAAGCTGTTGATACATCTACCCAAATGGAGGGAATATTCCCGGAAAAGACGCTTTATCTGTTAAAGAAAATATCACAGTACTATATTGATAAATCTGGAGAAGTTAAAATTGGTGATGTCAATGAATTTATAAAAGAATCCGAACATATATTCAAAAAAACGGGTAACGAAAGTTCAATAGAGATAGTATTTGATACGGGAAAAACTCTTGATGATATCGTTGGCAAATACAACACAAAAAAAGAAGCTGAAAATATTGTTCGGCAAATTAAAGATAATGCTATCGGCACAAAAGGTTTCTTAATATATTCACAGGACGGAAGTGTCGGTGCAGGCAGACGACACACGGCAGAAGTAATTGCCGGTGAGGCAAAAATTCCGTTCGTTTCCATAAACAGTATGGATTTTGGGACAAAAGACGTAGATTTGTTTGGCGGGAGTGCGGTATCTCCTGAAGTTGCTATCAGAAAACTATTTTCACTTGTATCGACTCAGGCAGAAACAAATTCACATAAAGCAGCAGTATTATTTATAGAAAAATTTGAATACTTTTCAATAGGAGAAATGTTATCATCAGAATATCACCAAAAAGCGATGGCTCAATTAATCAGAGAAATGACTAATGCAGGAAATAAAGGGCTGAATATTGTTGTTATAGGTTCGGTGTCTGATCCTTCTTTATTAGGTGATGCAACGACAGAATCCTTCAAATTTAATAATACCATAGAGGTCTCTTCACCAATGCATAATCAATCAGAGAGAGAAGCAATTCTCCGATATATGATTGAGGATAGCAGTATAAAACTGGCGGGTTCAAAAGCTAACCGGGAGGAACTGATTCAAACTATGGCAAAAACTCTTGGCGGATTTTCTTATATCGACTTAAAGAATTTTGTACAAAAAGCATTATCTGTTGCCACTGAAAGAGGTCATAAGCAGGTCCGAAAAGAGGACATGATTGAAAGTTATATGAGAATTACAACCGGTCGTCCAAATTTGGACTCTATACCTAAACATGAAAAAGAACTGACAACAAAGCACGAATGCGGGCATGCTGTAACATTACAGGTTATGAATAATTTAATGCACAAATGCGGAAAAGATTGGATGGTTCCTAATGCTGTAAACTTTATAACACTTGATCCAAGAGCAAACTATGCGGGAGCCATGTATCACATCTCAGACACAAACACTAGAGGCAGTTTTGAAAATATATTTATAGATATAATCTGCTCATATGGTGGACATTCTGCAGAAAAAGCGTTCTACGGAATGGATGGTTCATGGGGTATAACAGGTGATTTAGATAGTGCCACATCTACAGCGGAAGAAATGGTAACAGCAATGGGTATGGGGTACAAAACAGGTAAAAGATCTTTAGCTAATGTGTTTAATGAAGAGAATTTTCAACGTAATATTACTCCGAAGTTAAGAGAAAAAATCGAAGATGATGTTGAAGTTATAACAAGAAATGCACTGACTGCCTCAGATATGATTGTCGAATATTATGCCGATTTTATAAATGAATTTGCTGATAAATATGCAGATAAAGTTGGTACAGGCGACTGTCTGATTGACGGAGATCAATTCAGAAAAGAACTTGCAGCCTGGAAAGCTAAACAATCTCCCAACAAATGCGCTGAACTTGAAGTATTGGATAACATCCTGCTCGACATAATTGCTGCAACTAAAAAAGGGAAATTATACTAATTGAAAGGAGTAAAATATGAGAATATTTCCTATTTTAAATACAAATTATTATAGCCGAATAAATTTCGGTGTTAAGAAACCTGAAACTCTGATAAATTTCCAAATCCCAAATCCCGATCCAATTTCTGATGCCGTTGATACTTTCACTATGACAGAAAAAGCCGCAGATAAATATCAAATTAGGGATTTGACCGATAACGAATTTGATGAAATGAAAGCAAAAATTGCTTCTCATAAAGAGGATTTCAAAGCTTTTAGACTAATGGACACGGAATTAATCAACAAAATGAATGTACAGTTATTAGACTATATGCTTCAACATCCGGATGTGTATGACAATGAAGATTACGTGCCATTAGTAAGTAATATGACGGATAAATACGGATATTGGCCCTGGATAAGGGATAAAAATCAAACGGAAGTTGCTCTAAGGATGCTAAAAATGCCTTGGTTTATAGGTATTGATGAGTGGACCCGTGAAGGCGCTGTTAGTAATGTCGCTTATAGTGTTCCGGAAGGTAATGATGCTGTAAAAGACATAAAACTCCAAATGCTTGATAAACTTGATGAACATAAAGAAATAACGAAATTTTCCGGTCCGGTTGAAAGAGTAATTGTTGATATGTTATCAGGTATTAATACCAAAGACGGCTTAAAAGTTGCCCTTAAACTTCTTGAAAATCCTGAAATCTTGGATATTCCTAATCAAGGCTGGTACACAGGGTTTTCAAAAGATTGTTTCAAAGGCTACTCTAACAAGAAAAATTATGCTAATATTAAACTTGCCCTAATCAGAGAAATTAAGAAAAATCACGATGAATTGTTTTCAACCCCTTATTTTAAGCACAGTATGGTAGGACTTTTTAACAATGTTGTTGATCCTCAAACAAGAACTTTTGCTCTTAAAGTTTTGGATAATCCGGATTTATTTAAAAGTAAATCATTTGCTGAAAATTTAGGTAATATAATGTATCATTATCCTACCGGCAAACATGATACTTCTGTTGCAGAACGTAAGGTTATGAATGATATATTGGATGCAATAAAAGAAAGACCTGAATTATTTGAAAACGAAGACTTTTTAAATGACCTCGGACAACTGATTTTTATACAAAAAGATCATTATTATACCGGTGGTTATGTTATTTTTGGTGGTGATAAACCTTCCAAAATCGGTAAAATAAACTTGTTCTTAATCGAAAACGGGTTTTATAATACATCAAAAGCAGAAAAATAAAGATCTTTGGATTTTGATAACATAATAGTAAAAAGGTGATACAAAAATATGTATCACCTTTTTAACTGGGCATGAAGAGATTCGAACTCCCACGCTTTCGCACTAGT
>DBXD01000056.1:47745-60546 GCA_002309425.1 Cyanobacteria bacterium UBA1221 | reverse complement strand
GTGTCTACCATTCCACCACATGCCCACAGCTAATAAACTGCTTCGCAGTCGGCGTGTCTACCCCTCTCGCAAAACAATACTTAATTGTTTTGCTCGGCAGAGTACCACATGCCCATATAGTTTTCAAACTGCTTCGCAGTCGGCGTGTCTACCCCTCTCACGAAACAATACTCAATTGTTTCGTTCGGCAGAGTACCACATGCCCATATTCAATTATCAAAATTTAGCCAAAATCGGTATATATAACTTTAATCGACATTACAAACAATACCCAAAAAATCACTTAATGTCAATAAAATATCAGCGATATTTAGGTATTATTAACACAGATGACAAGCACATAGTCTGCTATCGCTAATTATTTTTAGCTCGGGAACTTCGTGAGTGCAAGTATCTGTGCAGTCTTTACATCTCGGATGAAACTTACAGCCTTGTATTATTTGAGTTATTGATGGCGGCTGACCTTTTATTGTTTCAAGAGATATCCCTCTGACAGTTGGCAAAGACTTTAATAATGCTTTTGAATACGGATGCAGCGGGCCCTCAAAAAATTCCTTTGTATCCCCTTCTTCTACAATATGTCCGCAATACATTACGCATATTTTATCGGAATTTTCCCTTACAAGAGCCAAATCATGCGTTATGAGAATTACGGACATGTCCCGCTCACGTTTTATATTATTAATAAGTTCCATTATCTGAGCCTGTATCGTCACGTCAAGTGCAGTTGTAGGTTCATCTGCAATAAGAATTTCCGCATTACAGGCCAATGCCATTGCAATAATTGCCCTTTGCTTCATTCCGCCTGAAAACTCATGCGGATATGATTTAAATCTCTCTTTCGCTGACGGTATTTGCACAGCATCAAGCGCTTCTATTGCTCTTCTTTCTGCATCTTTTCCATCCAACTTCTGATGTATTTTAATAACTTCAAGCAGTTGGTCGCCTATTGTAAATAATGGATTTAATGATGTCATGGGATCCTGAGGTATCAGCGCTATTTTCTTCCCTCGTATTTCTCTGTAATCCTGTTCTGACAATTCGCGCACAGATTCCCCGCTATATAAAATATCCCCGGATATTATCTTTGCATTTTTAGGCAATAAATTTAGTATACTCATTGCAGTAACAGACTTCCCGCAGCCGGATTCCCCGACAATAGCAAGAGTATGACCCTTCTCTAAAGAAAATGATACGTCAAACAATGCCTGATAAAAGCCGTTATTTGTGCTAAATCCAAGATTCAAGTTTCTGATTTCTAAAATATTCATATATTGATTATATCATGTTGTATAAATAATTCTATAATCATAATGGTTATTTTTGACGGCTCAGGATCTTGTGAAATAATTCGGAATTTTTAGAAATTCTTCTTTCGCTTTTTTTGCTTGTTCAATTATTTTGTCAGCAATATAATGCGGGTGGATATCATTTGTAGAAAATTTTACTTTTACTGTGCTGCTAGAATCAGGTAACAATCTTTTAATTGGGGAGCTGAGGTTATCTCCTACTAAAATTTTAAAAATACCTTTATTATTGGCAGATATGAACATATCACAATCAAGATATCTGTCGGCATTTTTTGTCATAGCTTCCAGTTGGGGACGTACAAAATCTATAATTTGTGCATAAAATAAGTTTGTTTGTCCGATTAAATTTTTTGGGTATTTTACATATAAATTTTTCCCAAAGACCTGGTTATTTTGACTATTGTTAAAATCTACTCGCATTAGTTAGCTCCTGACTATTAAATAGTAATACTATATTAATACACCTAAAAAAATTTTTTGCTAGCTACTTCCTGCATTGTAAATAATTGTTACAACTAATTCTAAAGAGGGTCGAAGTTTTATTGGCATGCGTAAATAATGATAATAGCAGTTAAAAATACTGCATTTTTGTTCATCTTGAATGGAAAGGGGCGATGAGCCCCTTTCTTTTTTGTGTGTGTTTAGGATGTGAAAATTTTATAAAGACTATTGAAATATCGTTTTTATAATTGTATAAAAGTATTATGTGAGGATTAAGAAATGAATAGTTATATTAATAAAGTATTAGAAGAAACAAAGATTAAAAATCAGGATGAACCTGAATTTATACAAGCGGTCAGTGAGGTTTTTAACTCAATCAGTCCGGTAATTGATGTGCATGAAGAGTATGAAAGACTTGCGGTATTAGAAAGAATGGTTGAGCCGGAAAGAATCGTAATATTCAGAGTTCCCTGGTTAAACGATAAGAATGAAATAGTCGTAAATCGCGGTTACAGAATTCAGTTCAGTTCACTTATCGGCCCTTATAAAGGCGGATTGAGATTTCATCCGAGTGTAAACCTTAGTATTATAAAATTTTTGGGATTTGAACAAATTTTCAAAAATGCGTTGACGGGATTACCTATTGGCGGGGCAAAAGGCGGAAGTGATTTTGACCCGAAAGGAAAGTCCGATTTCGAGATAATGAGATTTTGTCAGAGTTTTATGAACGAATTATATCGTCATATAGGTCAGGACGTTGATGTTCCTGCCGGAGATATAGGTGTCGGCGCAAGAGAAATAGGTTATCTTTTCGGGCAGTACAAGAAATTAAGAAATGCGTACGAGGGCGGAGCCCTGACCGGCAAAGATGTTACATACGGCGGTTCGCTTGCAAGAAAAGAAGCAACCGGCTACGGATTACTGTACTACATGAGAGAGATGCTGAAGGCTGACGGAAAATCGCTTAAAGATAAAACCGTTGCAATTTCAGGCTCTGGAAATGTAGCAATCTATGCCTGCGAAAAAGCTATGGCTATGGGCGCAAAGGTAGTTGCGATGAGTGATTCTAACGGTGCCGTTTATCACAAAAACGGTATAGATTTAGATTTAATAAAGCAAATAAAGGAAGTAAAGCGAGGCAGAATAAAAGAGTATATTAACGTTTATCCTGATGCAATGTATATTGAAAGTACCCCAAATTTCTCTCCGATATGGGAATATTCTGTTGATATAGCATTGCCATGTGCAACACAAAACGAATTAAATCTCGAAGATGCCAAGAAGTTAGTTGAACATGGGGTAATGGCGGTCGGAGAAGGTGCCAATATGCCATGTACTTATGATGCTATTGAATATTTGCAGTCAAAAGGGGTATTGTTCGCTCCCGCAAAAGCGGCAAATGCCGGCGGTGTTGCAACTTCTGCTATTGAGATGTCCCAAAACAGCATGAGATATTATTATACATTTGAAGAAGTTGAAAGCAAATTAGAACGGATAATGATAAATATCTTTAAAAATTGTGAGAAAGCCGCAAAAGACTACGGATGTGAAGGTAATTATGTTGCCGGCGCAAATATTGCAGCTTTTAAACAACTTGCAGAAGCAATGAAAATGCAGGGCGTTGTCTAACTTTCTTTTAAATGTTTAAAGTGTTTATATATGTATAAGCAGCCAAGTACAAAGAACACTCCGATTATTAGTGCGTCAAATTTGTGCCAGATGTGCTTGAAGGCCTCCATGTTTTGTCCCATCTTTAAACCTGCATATACAAGAACATAACTCCAAACAAGAGAACCTAAAAATGTAAAAGTGAAGAAGAATCGTTTCTTGGCTCTTAAAATTCCAGCAGGAAGCGAGATGAATGTTCTTATAACAGGAAGCATCCTGCATAAGAAGAATGCCCAATCCCCGTACTTTTCAACCCATTTATCAGCTTCTTCAAGGTCTTTTCTTGAAACAAGAAAATATTTTCCGTATTTTTCAACAAAAGTCCTTCCTCCGTAATACCCGATATAGTATGATGGCAGTGAGCCTATTACGCAGCCGATTGCACCGGCAAAAGCCGCAACATGAAAATTCATTTCCCCTTTGCTGACAATGTAACCCGCAAACGGCAAAACTGCCTCACTCGGAAGCGGAATATTACATGATTCTATTGCCATTAAAATAGCAATTCCGCTAGGCCCCATAAGCGTAATAACATGTTCAATCCAAGCAATCAGATGAACAAGCACATTATTTATAAATTCCATAATTCTCTCCTGTTTTCTTAAGTTTATCAAAAAGCACTAAAAATATCTATTTGTTAAACATTATTTATTATTAGATTATGGAAAAATGGCTAATATACATAAGATAGTTAGATAGTAATATTGTCTTATAAGCTATTAAGGAGAGTAGATTTGGAAATCAATATTTGTTTTTGTTGTAATAATAATGCTGTTCAGCATATGGCGGTTGCAATTACTTCAATATTAATGAACTCATCCCTGCTTGATAATTATAATTTCTATGTTATCGAAAATAATTTAACTGACAATAATAAAAGTAAAATAAACAGAATGAAAGAAATTTTTGGTTTTAATCTCACTTATATAAATATTTCAGACAGTGAATTTGAAAATTGTGTTCTGTCGGAGAATAAATCTCTTTACTATAAATTTAAAATTGCGTTACGTCTGAATAATGTCAGTAATATTCTCTGGCTTGTTCCATACGTAATTGTAAAAGAAGATATATCAATACTCTGCAATTCTAATATAAGTGATTATTATGCCGTCTCAGTTCTTGCTGCACAAGATAACATGCATAATTGCGGACTAAATACGGCAGCAGATAATTGCAGTATTAATTCGGAAATGATGCTGATTAATACAAAGAAATTGAGAGAGATTGATATTAAAAATCGCATATTTAAGCATTTTAAAAATTCTGAATATCGCAAACAGCAGGACAAAAAAGACTTGTTTAGTACTTGCATTTACAGAGGTATTGATAAAATTTATACGATTGATAATTCTTCGATTAATCATTCTAATTATCCGGATTTAATATGTAAAAATAAATTAAAAAAGGCTTATTATTCCTACATATCTTATACACCTTGGAGATATTTTATAATTATCGCTGCTTTTTACAAGGTAATGTTGAATTTTGCCGATATATTAAAAAGATTTTTTAATTTTTATAATTGTAAACAATATAATATTTTTACTCAATTCGGACATAAATTTTGAGCAGTTTTACAAATATTTATTGACAGCCGTTGTCGCTCTTGTCGACCTGTCCGTCAAAATTGTTGTCAATACCGTCACTGCATGAGCCTATAGATTCAGGCCCTTCCGGGCGTGCTCCGTATCTTAAATATTTGTCGGGTATCTTTTTCCAAAAATACAGAAAATAATCTTTGTATAATTGGGCAAACTTTTGATTTTTAAGTACAATCATGTTTTCATCATTTTTATTTTCACCGCTGTTTGAGAAATTTGTTGAGCCTAAAACAAGATATTCATCATCAATAATCATTGTTTTTGCATGCATTTTACCCGCAAAATTCTCTACTTTAATCGGGATCCCGCTCTTTTGGATTTCTTTGTATGCAGAGTGCAGGCTGTGCGTGCTGGTTGCATCAATAATTATCTTTACATCAACCCCTCTCGCCTTAGCCGCTATCAACTCTTCAGTAAGTTTTTTGTGAGTAATAACGAAGGCAGGTATATAAATATAATTTTTACTGTTCTTTATCAGTCCCGCAACGGCAGTGCTTAAACCTTTATCCTGCGGCGAAAAGTATATTGATATCAGGCTGTTTCCTTCTTGTATATTTGTATTATTTTGAGTTTTATCTTTTAATAAGTGAAATTTACCCTTGAACATTTGTTCAAATTCATTTGCGTACAGATTTGCTATTTGCTCGGAATTAATAATTATGACATTATTATGATTAAAGCCTTATAATCCTGTAACAGAGAAATTCATAGAACCCGTATATACCTTTTTCCCGTCAATGACTGCAAATTTATTATGCATAAGCATATTTGTCTGTGCGGCATTGCCTTTTATTTTATCAGAAACAGCATCAGTAAATCGTTCAACAAATTTTAATGTCCCATTATAGTAGTTCTCGGATTTTTGATCTATATCATATACAATTCGGATTTTTACCCCACGGGCTTCAGCACCTTCAAGAGCATCAACAACAGCAGGAATTTCTTCGATTCCGTACATTGCAATATCAACGGTTTCGTTTGCAGCATTAATTGCCTTTACCAAATCTCTGCATACCTCGTGACTGCAGTTGTTGTTTGGTTTTATAACGGAAGTAAAATCAGTTAAGATTAATTTTATATTTCCGTCATGTGCTATGTCTGGGGGAGGAGGAATTTGCGGGCGTTCAAAAGTATTCTTTGAATTGTTTTTATTCCCTTTACTCGGGTGTTGTATAATACAAAATTGGCACGGTTTTGCGTTTTGAGGAATTTCTTTTTTTAATAATATAACGGCATCCTCTGCCATTTTCCCGTATTTGCAATCCAGGCTGTGGTATTTTTGACTGTGATGATTTAGTAAAACCAAATCAAGCTTGTTTGCTCTCTCCAAAACATGATTAAATTCCTGCTCATTCGCGGGTTTCCCGTCTTTAATCGCGTATCCGTTATCAGTCAGCAAATCCTCGTAATTATCTTCACCGATTGTTATTTTTGCAGGTCTGCAATCTGAGTGTTGTTCTTCTGAAATCTCAAGATTTATTTTATCGCTGTTAAGTATGTAATTAGCATATTCGTCTGTCAAATACCCAAGCGCAATTGATTGATTATAAGATAACCCTAATTCCGGCAAAATCTCATCAGAATTATATTTTAGATTAGCAGTAAATGTTTTTATATTAGGTAAACAAAACCTTTCGTCATCATCAACAATATTATTTCCGTTTGTATCAATTTCGAGAATTGTCGGAGTCACAACATTAAGGACTTTGTATTCTTTCCCGCAATAATATTGATACAAACTAAATAGTATAAATATGACTAAGATTGTTAATGCTGAATATTTATTTTTCATTCGTATTTCACTATATCAAACCCAAGTCGGATTATATTATCCTCAAAAATTTTGTCCTGTGTCAGTTTAAATTCACAGGAATGACTATCATTAAGGCTTCGCAGATAGCTGCACGGAGAAAGTTTTACATAAACTGTTACATCCTGTTCCTTGCAGTTTTCAAGTACATCCTGAATAAGTTCCTTCTTTATCATATCGGCATATAATATTCCCAATATATAGTCATTAGTTTTTAAATTATAACTTTTTAAAATTTTCATATTTTGGGCGGTTATCATTTTCAATATTATGCTTTTTCCAAGGTTCATAATTACACCCGGTTTAAGTAAGTTTATATAATTAAACCTAAAACTGTATCTTTCATTATGAGTAATGACGTATGGAATGTTATATTCTTTTGCAATGTTACATACAATCTCAAATAATTGGGGTATTGCATGCACATTATCAACAGAATCTATATGTGTAATTTTAATATCACCGGGAATTATTTTTAATTGAGCCCGAAACTCTTTTTCGATTTCTTTTAACAGTTCTTTATTTTCACGGAATTTATATAATTTGAAAAAATTAAGGTTGAAGTTATTATCTTTATCCGTTAATTCTACACATTTTGTTAGAGCCTGACCATGTGTAATATTTAATGATATTCCGACTCCAAGTTTCGGACATTCAGGAATTATTTCATTTATTGCAGCATTATAAGCATTTCCGTTTACAACAATACCTGTACTTTTCAAAAAGCCGTTGTTGCTTCCGTTAAGAACCGCACGGTTAAAATCTTTGTTTATTCCAAAATTATCTGCGTTCAAAACAAGTCTTTTCATTACACTCTCCGGATAAAAAGCCGTGCCACTGTCTATCGAATTAGGCATATATAAAATTAAAAACAGTCTTCTCCTTTTAAAGATACTGTACCCGCAAGTATCATTTTAGTGCTGCTATGTTTCCATCCTGACACGGTTCAATGGCTTGCGCCACAATATATTCAAATATCAACAAGGACTGCTTTCTCAATGTATATCTGCATAACCCTCACAACAGGCTCTGCACCCCGCATAGGCTTCGGGTCAAGAGATTGCATATTCCCCGTGGAGCACGGCAATTATATTATAGCATAAAATCCAAAAATCTGACATTTGTTTATTTTATGTTATAATATCAATCAGAAAGGAAGTTCTGTTAATGGGTGATGAGGACAAGCAATATGATGCCACCCCGAGAAAGTTAGAGCAGGCGCGTAAGGAAGGTCAGGTTGTAAAATCCAAAGACTTTTCTATGGCGGTATCGTTACTTGTTCTGTTTTCTGTTATTTTTGGTTTAGCCCCGTTTATATGGCGGCAGGTAACACAGTTGTTTACACTGTTATATGAGCAAATACCAAATGCCCATTTTGACAAAATCGGGATGACATATATTTTTACGGTAACTATTAAAACTGCCGTACTTATAATTGGCCCTATACTATTTGTCGCATGGCTCGTTGCGATATTGGCGGACTTTATTCAGGTAGGACCGTTAGTTGCTATTGCCCCGTTAGTGCCAAAATTAGATAAACTTAATCCTACAAAGTATTTTAAAAATTTAATGTCCGTTAAAACCCTTTTTGAATTATTTAAAAATATAGTAAAAGTTGCACTTCTCGGTTATATTGGCTGGATGGTATACAGAGCACACTTGGAGAATATCCTTATGCTCGCTGCAATTGACAATAATTTTGCAGTTATGATAGAGTTCGGAAAACTGCTCACAGAGTTTATTTTTAAAGCGTGTATCGCCTTTCTTGTTATTTCTGCTGCTGATTACGGTGTTACAAAATGGAAATTTCTTAAAGACCAAAAAATGTCATTTAAAGAAATAAAAGATGAATACAAAAACACGGAAGGTGATCCTAATGTAAAAGCTGCTCTGAGGCAGAGAAGAATGCAGATGCTGCAGCAGGGTATGATGGATTCTGTACCGGAGGCTGATTTTGTTGTTACTAACCCTACACATATTGCCTGCGCATTAAAATATGAATCAGAGGAGATGGAATCTCCTATGCTGACTGCAAAGGGTACTGAGTTAATTGCTAAAAAAATAATTGATATTGCACGTGAACACGGAGTTCCTGTCATTGAAAATCCTCCTGTTGCCAGAGCCTTGTTTAAGATGGTTGATTTAAACCAACAAATCCCTCCTGAATTGTATAAGGCCGTTGCCGAAATTTTACTTTTTGTTTACAACTTGAAAAATAACAAAAATAAGAGTAATATAAACTAAGAGATATATCTTTTTATACAGAATGGTTATGCAAGAAAACAATAAATACAGAGTTAGTGAGTATATTGATTTAGTCCAGAAAGTAGCGAGAGTCGAGTATAATCGTGTGCCTTCGCATATGCTTGAATATGAGGAACTATTATCAATAGGTATTATTGCAATACAAGCTTTGATTAAATCAAAAACCCCTGAGCAACTTGAACGCTACAATAATGCGTATATTGCAACTGCTGTCAGATGGGCAATACGAAACGAATTAAGAATAAGATATAAATGGTATTCATTAAAACACAAAGACGGTGAGCTTGATGCCCCTACCGATACAGACAGTGCTGAAGAAATTAAAAACAAGATTAGAGAAGCAGTTTATGAAACCGTACTTTCTATTGAAGGTCTTGCTGAGGCTGCAAGCGAAAATGATTCCCCGTTTGAGTTTCTTAAAGACAACCGGGCAATGCCGGATGAAAATGCTGAAATTACTGAAATGGGCAGAATGGTTAGGGAGGCCATTTCAACACTGCCTCCGAAAGAAAGAACTGTTGTGGAATACCGTTTCTACAGAAACATGCAGGTAAAAGATATTGCCATTCAGATAGGACTTTCTCCTTCCAGAGTTACCCGTATTGTTCAGTCTTCACTTAATACTATTAAAGAGTACCTGAATTCACATGAACAGTTTGGGTATTAGCGGTTAGTTGTCAATAACGGTTATCCTGTTATCACCCTTTATTTCTACCGGTCTGTTTAGATGTTTTATGTATCTTGCAATAATAACATCTTTGTCAAAATCATATTTTTCTAATGCTTCATCGAGCCTGTGTTTTAATCCGAGTCCCATATCCTCGCTTGAAACACAGTAATCATCAGCTGCAAGAGTATAGAACTTATCCTTCCTCGGGTTATTTATATCAATGGCGTTTTCTTGTCCGTTTTTGTCAACAAACTTCATGGATTTTAGTTCCCCTGATTTCGTAAATGTATATTTTAATCCGGATACCTGTACTATTCCAGGCCTGTGGGAATTTGATTTCATGGATGCAGCGACTCTGCCTTTTATTGCGTCTACAATTTCAGCTTCCGATGCTTTAATCAGAACAACCTTGTTTGCAAAAGGGGATATAATTGACAAATCTCTGGTGTCAATTGAGCCTTTCTCAAATTGACCGCGAATATTTGCGGAGTTCATTACACCGATATCTGCGTTTAATTCATGACGTAAGGCATCACAAATGAAATCACAGTGGGGGTTTTCCTGCCCGTACGCATCTTTGGGGTACTTCTCTGCAAATTTAATTTCTCCAACGACTTCAGGTTTGCCGAGGATTTTTTCAAACTCATTCCTTGCAAGCAGATTCCTTCCGTAGTTGTCAGTTTTGCCCAAATTGTTTTGAGCTTTTGTTATAATACCGTTTTCATCAAATTCTACATTCAGCACTCCAAAGTTTAATCCGTCTCTTCCTGCCTGAGTTATTATTATCGGCTCGCCTGATTTAGAGTAAAAGAGATTTTTGTTTTTCTCTATTCCGTCCAGAAGTGTATGTGTATGCGCCCCAAGAATTATATCAACTCCGTCCAGAGCTTTTGCCAATTTTAAATCATTTCTGTAACCAGAGTGCGATAGAATTATTATTTTATTTATCCCCTGTACTTTAAACTTATCAATTTCTTCCTGAACCTGAGGAATAGTATTTTCATAATCTGTTTCAATATTTAAATCTTTGAGGTGCTCCTGAAGTTTTACATGTATGGCCAAATCAGGCGGCACTAAACCTATTATTCCGTATTTATTCCCGTTAATTTCCTGAATATATGACTTTTGAATAATTGATCTCATGGGATTCTCTTTACCGGGGGTCATGTTTAAACCAAGTAATTTGTATCTTCTGTCTTTTATTAGCGGCACAAACTGATCAGTCGGCATATCACACTCATGGTTACCCAATACATTTGCCATAAATCCGGATATATTAAGGAACCTGTCACCCACTTTTACATGCCGTGCATCTTCGCCAAGCATAATATCTCCTGATGCAAATTTTAACTTATCAGTTTTTTCTGAAGATTCAAACGTATCAAACTGATTGACTACGTTATAAAGCCTTTCCATTCTTATGTTTTGTCCGTGTAAGTCGTTTATATATAATATACTTGCCTTGGTATTCTTTGGAATTTCGGGTTTTATATTTGTTATTTTATCTGTTACGCTGTCTAGCATGGTGAACCTTCTTTATGCCGCCATATTCTGTTTTTTTCGCATTTCCTGGAACATTTCCAGGCCCTCAACCCAACTTTCATATAATTGAATATCTTTTTCAACGATGGCTTTGGGCAGAGCAGCATGGTGTACTTTTGGTAATAAGAAATCTTCGGAATATTCTATCGGTCTGGAAACTCCGTCGTCTGTATCATTGCATATAAACACCAGTTTTTGAGTTTTGGGGTTTTGCTTATATCCAATTACGGTTATTTCGTGCCCGTTAATTATTACGTTATTGTTATCTGTTTGAGTATAGCCCAGAATAACATTATTACCTGAGTCAATAGATTGAGTCAGATGTTTCTTTAAAGTTTCCATATCAGTTTCATAGCCGATTAATCTTGAGTTTTCATCAACGGTTTGGTACAACACTGAAATTTTGTTTTTGTCCTCAACAATTGACTCAACAAAAGTTTTTTCAAACTCAATTAAGCCTTTATCATTTTGATTAAATTTGCCAGCTCTTTTGTCTGTAAGCGTATCATAAGACTGTTGTGAACCTATTTGCATAAATGTTGACTGCATTAACACATCAATAGGTGAACGTTCCCCCGGATCTCTGTCGGTAGTTTGAATTTGAGCCCTGACAATCGCATAATCATCCGGTTTTAATTTGAGTGTTGCCGTATCAAAATTATCGGTATTGTAAGGAATTTCAAAAGCATTTAAAAGCCAAATAGCATCAAGTGTGTTATCTGCCAGCATATTTAAGTGAATCTTTTTATCTGCAGAAATTTTAGGTGATGTTAGTCCTTCTGCTATTCTTGCAAATTCTGCAGGCATTTCCTGAGCAAGAGTAAATTCTATGCTTGCCGCCACACATGTGCCTGAATGAAGAACATTAATATCATTACTGCCTGATGCTGAATTAGAGTGGATATTTACCACACTTTGCTGTTTGTTTTTGGGGATATCTCCAAACTGCTGAGTAACCACATACGGATTGTTTAATGTCGTAATAACATCTTTAAGTAAAGATTTGGCATCTAATCCCACTGCTCTCTGGGTTGAAACAATTTTGTATAAATTGTCTAAAACTGTGCTGTTATCTGTTGATTCACTGTTTAGCAATATTCCGCTTTTTAATAAAGCCTCTAATTTTTTTCGTGTTTGTTTATCAGTGTTAGATACAACAGCATTATATTTTTTTTCCTCTTCTTTTGAGTTTAATCTTGTTCTGAGTGCTGAAGCAGTGAATGTTGGATTATAAGGAACATAATTTATTTTTGATTTTGATAAATTAAATTTGGGAGCATTGTTTTTATTATCTTTTACGCAATTTTCGGGAGCAACATTCGTCGCGGACAGGTCATCATTCTCAGCCTGTACGGTATTATAATAATTTGTTCTTAAAAAACTGTTGTATGAATACACGACTAACACTCCACTATTATATATGTATAAAGTAAAAAAAATATAAAAAATTGCTATTTTAAATGATAAAATTAAATTATTGTTACAAAGTAAATT
>DBXD01000056.1:0-47714 GCA_002309425.1 Cyanobacteria bacterium UBA1221 | reverse complement strand
ACAGTTGATTTTAAAAATATAAAATTTAAACCGCTTGATGAATCAAAGATTTTTATATCTGTTGACAGGCTAACTCGATTTAAAGAAACTGAAGAAAAATATTTAAGAGTTTTTAGGGATATACTGATTTCAAATTTAATCTATCCGAAATATAAAAAAAGTGATTTGGAAAGTATGGAATATTCTAAACTTACTTATCTTGCGGAATATATTATTAATGAATCTTTAAAAATTCTGCTGGAGGATTATGAAGAATCTGATTTTTATATAAACTATTTACTTCAAACATTTGAAAATTCTGTATTCAATGTAAGTGATAAGGTTTCAGTATTGTTGGATAATAAGATAAATTATAATGCTGTTATCAAATTGCTTGATGATAATGTGCCAATTAATTTAAAGTGGTTAAAAATGCTGCTAACTTCAAATGAGCCGATTACCGACAGTTATAAAATGGGATTGAAATATCCAATAAAAAAGATTGTTTTATGCGAGGGTATCACAGAAGAAATTCTGTTGCCGGAATTTGCAAAACTTGTCGGATATGATTTTAACAAGAATGGAGTTCAGTTAATTTCTGCGGGCGGTAAAAATCAAGTAGTAAAAATGTTTTATGATTTGGCAGAAAAAGTTAAAGTTCCGATATTTGTTTTGATGGATAGCGATGCAAGCAAAAATAAAGAAGAGATTATACCAAAAGCAAGGTCAAAAGATAGAATATATATTCTTAAAAATGGGGAATTTGAAGATAATTTGCCGTTACATTTGGTAGAAAAGGCTCTGAAATACTCTATCGCAAATATATCAGAAGAACCTGAAAAGGAAGAAGAAGAAAAGTCTGAGGGTATGGTTAATTACCTTGAACATTTTTACAAAAATAGGGGTGCTCACGAATTTAAAAAAGCGGATTTTGCCCATGTCGTTCAGCAGAATATTTCAGACGTTGAAGATGTCTCTGATGTGTTTAAAACTGTAATATATGAAATCAAAAAAATGTGATATAATATGCTTATGAGATTAAGATTAGCTATTTTGTTTTTACTGATTAACTTGATTTTTATGCCGGCATTTGCAGATGTAGGCGACTTTGCAATTGAAAATTTTAGAAATACATATTCAAATAGTGGTATATCAAAAGACAGTAAATTGGCAGGTACGGACGAAAGAGTGAATGCTAAATTAAGAGCTGAGCGCGCATATTCTTCATATAAAGAGTATGTAAAACAAGAACTTAAAAAATTTTGGCAGCCAAACATAAATAGTTCAATCCTAAGGACTGTAGCTCAATTTTCTGTCGGTGCTGACGGCAGAATGCTATATCCGTTTATTGTCAGTTCCTCAGGAAATAGAGATTTCGATGACTATGTTTTGAAAACGATATACTCTGTTCCAAAATATAATCCTGTTCCGACTATACTTCGCAGTAACAAAATAGATATAAGATTAGCTTTTGGTGCCAATATTACTGATGATATAAAACAAGGAAATGATAAAAATATTTCAAATGTTAATTTTGAACCATATATGAGAGATTTGATGAAGCGTATTAAGTTGAACTGGAATCCGCCTAAGGGGAACACGTCTAACAGAATAGTTGTAAAGATGAAGCTCGCAAAAGATGGAACTCTTATATTTAAAACAATAATGTTGTCTTCCGGTAATAAAAATGCGGATAAAGCTGCATTAGATGCCATTGATGCAACAAAATACTATCCGCTTCCGGCAGAGTATGATAAAGATGCCATTGAAATACAATATACATTTGATTATAACGTTGCTTACTCGCCGGTTAGAGAAGATAAACCGTGGTTTAAACCTTCAGATATGCCTGAGGTATCTGGTACGTTCAATCCACAAGCTTATGAAAAGTGGTATAAAGAACACAAAAAGTTGAGGAATAACAGATAGTTATTAACACCTAAAATCTTGTTCTAAATCATGTATCCTTTCCAATTTGCATGATAATACATAATTAGTTAATATTTTGTTCACGAATAATTGAATATATTAAGGAATTCTGTTAAAGTTAAGATATGAGGATATTCATACTGTTTTTTATATTATTAGCCTTTATAAGTTCTGCTCGTTCTGAGAATGTGAATGATGCATATATTTATGCTACCAAATTTAAAAAGAAGGTTGTTAGGCAAGAAAAGGTATCACCCCCCAGTTGCCCTAAATGTCAAGACAGTAAACAAGTCTCCAAACCCAAAGTACCTCCGAGTTTACCCAAAGGTATCGGTTGCCCTAAATGCATAGAACATAATCCCAAACCCAAAACAAAAATAAAAACAAAAACCGAAGTAACTCCAAATGTACCCAAAAGCAGTACGGTAAATAAAAATAAACCGACAGCTATTAAGGGCAGTTATATTACCCTTGAGGTGCTATCTGGTAGCATAAATCAGGAAAAACTATTTTGTAATTATTCAAGTTATATTTACTTGAATATTAAGAATAATATTAGTACAAAAACATTTAATGAGGATATTTGTCCCCCAATTATTGTTGAGTTTGTCTTGCATAAAAATGGTGAAATAAGTAATGTAAAAATTATTTCATATGGGGAGAATAAAGCGAGTGCAAAAGAGTTATTTGATGCCGTTTCAAAAGTAGATTTAAAAAATTTACCTGTTGCGTTGCCGTCTAACGCCAGTAGCTATGCTAAAGCGAGAGTGTTTCTCAAAGGATACTTATGCCGTAAGCACTAGTACCTAAAATCTCTCTCTCCGGAGTGGATTTTGCCCAATTTGTCGGAGACATCTTTTGCGGTATTTTTATTTTCAAATTTCTGTAATTCTTCTGATATTAACTTTTCACCTGCAGTTTTAGTTTCGGGAGATGCATAATCTTCCAGATACTCTTTTAGAGTCAGAAGTGCGTTTGGGTGGCAAAAGTTATGGATTTGTTCATTTTTGCAAATTGACATAAACCTGTCGCCGGTCCGGCCTTCTCTGTAACATGCGGTACAAAAACTCGGAATATATCCTAAATCAATAAGCCAGTGCATAACTTCATCCAGTGGACGTCTGTCAGAAACATCAAACTGTGCGGAATCTTCTTTCTCCGGCATCGGTTCAAAATATCCGCCTACACTTGTTTTTGAGCCGCCGCTGATTTGCGAAATACCAAGTTCTAAAACTCGTTCTCTGCATTCTTTAGATTCTCTTGTTGAAATAATCATACCCGTATAAGGTACAGAAATTCTTATGCAGGCTACAATTTTTGCAAATGTTTCATCGTCAATTCCGTTTTCAAAGGCTGTCGGGTCAATATCATCAGCCTTTCTGATTCTTGGTACACTTATTGTGTGAGGGCCAACTCCGTGAACCGCTTCAAGGTGTTCCGCATGCATCAACTGTGCAGCAAACTCATATTTATAAGTTGATAAACCATATAATACCCCCAGTCCTACATCATCTATTCCCGCTTCCATTGCTCTGTCCATAGCTTCGGTATGGTAGGCATAATTGTGCTTTGGTCCTGTCGGGTGAAGTCTTTCGTAACGTTCTTTGTCATACGTTTCCTGAAACAGAATGTATGTCCCGATTCCTGCATCTTTCAGCTTTTTATAATTTTCAACCGTAGTTGCAGCAATATTTACGTTTACTCTGCGGATTGCGCCGTTTTTGTGTTTTATTGAATAAATTGTTTTAATTGACTCTAAGACATATTCTATCGGGTTATTAACCGGATCCTCCCCCGTTTCAATGGCTAATCGTTTATGCCCCATATCCTGCAGAGCAATAACTTCTTTTCTTATTTCGTCCTGAGTAAGTTTTTTCCGGGGAATATGAGTATTTTTTGCATGGTACGGGCAATAAACGCATCCGTTTACGCAATAGTTTGATAAATATAAGGGAGCAAAAAGTACAATTCTGTTCCCGTAATAGTCTTGTTTTATTTCTTTTGCCAGCATGAATATTTCTTCGTTTTTCTCTTCTATCTCGCATGCCAATAGAACGGAGGCCTCCCTGTGTGACAGCCCTTTCCTTTTTTTTGCCTTATCCAAGATTTTATCTATTAATTGAATATTGTTTTTATTTTCTTCCGCATACTTTAGGGTATCCAAAACTTCCTGATTATCTATAAATTCTTCGGCTTTATTTGATTTTGGGTTATACATGTTTTTTCCTCACTCATATCCATGATAGTCCTGTAAATATTAAAAGTAAAGTTAAAATAAATATTATTTTGTGTACGTCACTAAGATGTCCGGGGTATAATTAGTAATTTCTTCAAATTTAAAGTCATCAGCCTCTTTTATTAAATTTGCCGTTCTAAAATCGAAACACGACAGTCCTTTGTTATCTCCCAGTATTTTAGGTGCAATAAATTGATAAATTTTATCTGCATGTTCTAAAAATGACCCGTTTAAATGCCCGCCGGCTTCAACAAGAACACTCATTACACCAAGCTTATATATTTTCTCAAGTAAATCTCTCAAATCGATTTTATCGTCAATTACTTTGGTCGGAAGTAAATTTACATTATTATTGTATTTAATTAGCCTTAAAACCGATTCTAATCGTTCTGATGAAATATTTTCATTATATGATACATAAATAGTTCCATTTTTATAAATATTTGCGTTACTAAAATCTGTTTTTAATTCTCTGTCAATAATAATTTTCTTTTTGTGTTTCATGTTAGGATTATCTGCTGATACGGTAGATGATGAAGTAAGGATTGCGTCATATTTCCTTCTTATATTAATAACTTCCTCTCTGGCCTTTTCAGATGTAATCCATTTTGAAGAGCCGGATTGTGTTGCTATTTTACCGTCGAGAGTTGTTGCAGTTTTTATTGCAACAAATGACTGTTGCTTTGTCATATTTTTTATAAAAATTTCATTTAATTTTCTGCATTCATCTTCCAGCACACCTTCTATAACTTCAATACCGGCTTCTTTTAGTTTTCTTATTCCGTTCCCTGATACAACAGGGTTTACGTCACGCATGCCAATTACAACTTTACTTATTCCTTTTTCAATAATTAAATCTGCACATGGCGGAGTTTTCCCGTAGTGTGAACAGGGTTCAAGATTTACAATTAGCGTAGCTCCCTTTGAAGAATCTTTGTCTAATTTTAACAATGCGTTTCGCTCTGCATGATTCTCACCGTATTTTTCGTGATACCCCTCAGATATTATTTCGTTTTCATTATTTAATATTATGCAGCCTACAAGCGGATTCGGTGAAACACACCCCTCACCGCGCTTTGCTGACTCTATGCACATTTTCATTAATTCTTCGTATTTCATACTTGTATTTTAGCAAAAATAATGATATTCTAAAAGAGTAAGGGTAGTATTTTAGAAAAGGAGAGAAACTAATGGTAGATTTAAAATACATAGGCCATAGTGCATTTGAATTTAAGGTAGGGGACAAGTCAATATTGGTTGATCCGTTTGTATCCCATAACCCTAAGTATGACTACAAAAAATCAAATATTGTTGATATATTTGTAACTCATGGCCATTCTGACCATTTAGGCGAAGCAATTGATATTGCAAAAGCAAAAAAAGCACAAATTACTGCTATCGCAGAGGTTGCGACATATTGTGCAAATAATAAGTGCAAAACGCGTCCCGTTGGACTCGGAAGCTGGTTAAATTATGACTGGGGTCGTGCAATATTTTTACCTGCATATCATTCAAGCACTTTACCTGACGGTTCATACGGCGGTGTTGCAGCAAGCATTTTGTTTGATATTGAAGGCGTAAGAATTTTCCATGCAGGGGATACGTGCTTAACTGCAGATTTTAAAACATATAAAGAAATTTATCGTCCAAATATTGCACTTCTTCCTATTGGCGGAACTTATACAATGGATGTTGAACACGCTGTTGTTGCGGCTGACTGGTTAGGTGCTAAGACGGTTATTCCTATGCATTATAACACATTCCCTGAAGTTCAGGCTGATTTGAACAGATTTGTTCAGTTAATGCAAATTAATAATACAAATTGTGCTGTTCTTAATCCTGAACAAATAGATCAGGAACCTGCAAAAAAATAATTACTTTGCAGATAAAAGTATAGATTAAATATTAAAAGACCCAGCTGAATGCAGTCGGGTCTTTTAGTGTATTTTTTGTATTATTACTATATCTTTTCCAGTTGTGATATTGTCGGGTCAAGAAGCCTTCTGCCGTTTGCAAAACTTATTGCGCAGAGGACTTTGTTTCCGAATTTAACCATTTTCTCAACAATACCATCACCATATTTAGGGTGTCTGACCCTGTCACCTGCATCAAAAGTTTGAGGTACCCCTGCAACGGGTGTTTCTTCTTCAACAGGGTATATCGGTACTACCGGAGGATTTTCGTCATCGGGAACTCCTGAATTTTGAAAATCATATCCGCTGTCTAATTCATCTAATAATGCAGAAGAATCTTCATTTTCTTCAAATGGCAGTTCAACATCTTGAGACTGAGTATCATCAGGAAGCTCATCAAGTGATTCATCAGAAATTACCTCAGGAGAATCAGACGAAACCTCATTTGTTTCCATAAAATTAAGCATATCTCCTGCTAAAGGAATATTCTCTTCGTCATCAGAAGTTTCCTGTAAAACCTCCTTAGGTTCTACCTTATTATCTGCAGCTTCTTGAATCTCATCCAAAACTTCTAAACCGGCACTCTCATCACTGCTTGTATCTTCTATAATTGATAAATCCGCCGTTTCTTCACTTTGGGTTTGGGTATCATCAAATTCTAAAACTTCGTTATCAGTATTATTTACATCGCTTTCCGCTACCTGCTCATATTCACTGAAATCAAAGGTTGCATCTCCGGGAGTTTCTGTATTATCTTCCGTAAAATCAGGTAATTCTTCTTCGGGAGATACCGTTTCTGCAAATTCTTCCTGTGAATCAGTTTCACTGATATTATCAATAAAGTCTAAATCATCTTCCGTAAGCTGCTCCGCCGCATTATCGGTCTCGGTACTATCTGTTTCCGCAACAGCGACCTCATCATAATTATCGGTAATATACTGATCATTATCCGTAAATTCATCAACATCATTTATTTGAGAGTCAAATTCCTGAGGCTCTTCTTCAGCAGTTTCATCAAGAGGCTGCATATAATTATCATCACTTTCGGGAATATCCGTATATTCTTCCTCAAGCGCTGGCTCCTGTTCGGCATCATCTGCCACTTCTTCCGGTAATGGTTCAACACCATACTCATCAAAAGAAGATTCTTCAGCCTGATTATCTTCAGAAACTATGTTATCCTCAATATTTTCTTCTGTATTATCCAAAGTTACGTCAAGCAGCGGGTCTGCATTTTCAATCTCATCAGCTGCATCATATTCATCGTTTTCATCTGCTTCATCGGCTCCAAAATCTTCCTGAATCGGTGTATCTTCTGTCATATCCTTTTCAGAGTATGAATTTGATTCATTATCAAAAGAGTTTTCATTATCAAGGACTTCACCTGAAGAATCTTTATTAGCATCGGTATTAAATTCCTGCTCATATTCGTTTAAATCTTCAAGTGTGAGATTTTCTATAATCAGCGGAACATTTTGCGTGGATTTACCATACACAATGTACTCATCAGGATTTAGTTTATTTAAAAATACATTGTATGAATTAAAGTCGTGCTGTGTTGTTTGCGGGGTAAATAAAATCAAATTGCCTGCAATTTCCTTTAATTCGTACAGATATCTAAAGTTGTGCGAACAAATTACCGTTGTGTATACCTTGTCCTGAGCAAGGAATTTTTTCAACAACTTTTTGTCAGCGTTATCATTGTTTACTTTAACAAAACTATATATGAATAAGTCCAAATCGTACAATTCATTGTATAAGGTATGCATAACAAGATTTTGCAATACTTCATCCGCATCAGAAATATCAATCAGAGTGGACAAATTAGCTCTTACTGAAGCTCTGAAAGCCTGAACATCTTTTGCATCCTGAGCAAAAGCATTTTCTTCCTTATACTTTATAAGTCTGTTCTTCAACAACGCAAGCTCAGGAAGTCTGAGTTGCTTATACTGCATATCAACAACATTAATAAAGGAATCAAAAGGTATAAATTTATCCAAAACTGTTTTCGAATATTCCTGGATTTCCAGAAGAATATCCTGCAAAATAGCTTTGCTTGTTGCATCAATGTCATTCAAATCGTGTTCATAAATAAAGTTTATAGTATCATAATTCAATGGAAGTTTAAAATCCTTGCCAAAAATCAGTCTGTTTTCGGCATTTATCGTACCGGTTGTATCAAATATTATTGACTTATCGTTATTATCAGTAATTTGTTTTGCAAAATTTGAAATCAGAATATCAGTATTTTCAAGATAATCAGAGCAAACAAGCAAGTTTTTTTCAAGTGTAGAATAATCGACATTTAGAATAAATTTCTGCTGTGAGAGTTTGCCCAGCTTCAAAGGGTGCTCAATTGGTAAAATATCCAGAAGTTCATCTGCGGAAAGTCTTGTAACATTAGCATCAAGTTCAGGAACAGAACCGTTATAATTTTTAACGACACCCTCTTCATTAAAGGTAAATAATAGTTTTACAATGGCATAATTTATGCCGCCATCAGCTTTTAGGCTCATTACCTGTGCAACATAAGGATACTGACTGTCTTCTATAATTACAAACCCTGAGATAACAAGATCATCCTGGGCTGTATACGATATTTTTACCAGATTGTTTTTTACTTCTAATATTTTCATTCCAACTCTTCCTTTTTGTACAAGTATATAATAGCATAAACATGCTCAAATCATGCTTTTAGATGATAAAAAATAAATAATTATGAAGAAATTTTACTTTGTAAATCGTTATATATATCAATTGTTGCAGGGCAAATAATCAGATTACGTTCAACAAGGCTTATAATAGTCTTTTTATAGCAATCTAAAATTGCTTTGTTTAAACCGTTTTCTTCCAAAAGCAAATTTGCGGTATCCTGCGTATAAGAAATATCTCTGGTAATCGGTTCAATTTTATCCGCAATAAATATTATTTTTTCAAAGGTATTCATATTAATTTTACCAATTGTGTGCCACCTTATTGCCGATAATATGTCTTTATCTGTTACTCCAAATTCTGTTTTTGCTATATAGGCACTCACAGGTGCATGAAGGGTCTTTTTATTTTCCATTTCATCTTTTGATATTTTCAGGTGCTGTTTTGCAATGTTGTGCAGTTCATCATAAGAAAAACATTTCGCCGCATCATGCAATAGCCCTGCAACGTATGCTTTTTCCGGTTTTATATTATTTTGTCTTGCCAAAATTTTTGCACATTCTGCGGTACCTATTGAGTGAAGATACCTTTCATCATTAAGGTTTTCTTCAAGCCATTTTTTTATTGAATGCTCATCAGTTTTTGTATAACTCATATTTTTTTATGTACTCCTCGGTCTCTTTTGATATTAAATCAGCTACAGATTGATTATATTTAATTTTTTCCCTTATTTCCGTTGATGAAATGTCTTTGTAGTCAAGTTTCATTACCTGATAATTATAACCTTTTTCTTTTAAATACTCAATTGAGGTTTCATCAAAATTATCTTCTCTGATAAACACAATAAAATCAAGCATTGTTTTCAATTTTTCTGTTTCGTACCAAGTTTCTATCTGCTTAAAGGCATCCGTACCTATAATGAATTTCAGTCTTGATTCAGGCTTTAAAATTTTACTTAGCTCAAGTATTGTAAGATAAGTATAGGAAATTCCTCCTCTTTTAATTTCAATATCAGAAACTTCAAACTTATCGTTATATCGTGTAGTCAATTTAACCATATTAAGCCTGTGGTGTGCATCAACTATATTTGGATCTTTATGTGGAGGTATAAAAGAAGGGATAAAGATAACTTTATCGATGTCAAATGTTTTTAACACGTACTCCGCAACTCTGATATGCGCATTATGAATAGGATTAAATGTTCCCTGAAACAGACAATACTCCATACCCAGATTCTAGCATAATTCTTAAAAGGCTACAACATATAATTAAAATCTTTTGGGGAACTTCCCTGCGAGAAGATCTTCGGCTCTTTTTTGAGCGGCTTCCGATCTTTTCATTGCTTCTGTATATGCATCATCCCTGTCTTGTTTTTCATCCAAAACTACAGGTTTTGAGGACGGAATATATCTGTTTTCTTTTACGGTATTATCAGCCGTCCGGGGTACTTGACCGACATTTTGATTATTCATTACCCGCGCAAAAGGAGACGGCTTCTGTGCATTTTGGTTTACATTTTGCGTAGCACTAACGGGCGCTGCCGCCATTGCAGGATTCTGCCCTAAAGGTTGAGGATTTTCACTGTTAGGCACTTGTTGCTCTGCGGGAATATCCGTTGCTTGGGCTTCCTTAGCTTTTTCCTTATCTTCTTTACCTTCATCAAGTAAAGCTCCTTCTTTTGGTTTACCAAAAATCTTGTTAACACCTTTTACAAGAATTTTGTTAAAGAACGGTATCAGGATAAACATTGGAAGGATGAACCTTACAGGATAGCCTGCAGCTTGTTTGAACCAGTATTTAGGATTTATGGCAACATCTTTTATACGTTTACCTACATCTTTAAGGTATTTCCCCGGACTCTGCATTATATTCGTAAGTCTCAAATCAACTGCCTTAACAGCTTTTCTCGAATAAGGTCTTACCTGATCAAGCCCAACTCCGACAAAATCTCCAATTTTTCTTCCGAGCCATTTAATCGGATTTTTGGTCTTTGGTCTGAATTTTGTCATTAACTCTTTATATTTTTGTTTATAAACATCTTTTGTCCAGTCGTGGTTGATTACATGTTCATTAAATTCAAGAACAGCTTTCCTCCAGGCATCAACCTGCTCCGGAGTCATTCCTGCATATTTTAAACCTGCCAGTTTATATGTTAATTTTGTTGATGGCGGCATAAATACAAAGAATCCTATTAATTCCGCAAATCTTTCCATGAAGGATTTAAATTTATTGTCAATTCCTTCCTGACGATTTGCACGAATAATTACTTCCGCAAGGAAGAATGCCTGCATTAATGCCGCAATCTTTCCTCCTGCAATTCTGCTTGAAGCCCCTTCCAACACTTGATTGCTCAATTTTGCACCTGTTCTGCCCAAAGTGCTCGTATGGTTCGCTCCCCTGCTTGAGAATAATTTGTTATAGACTTCTGATAGTTTTACTTTTCTGCCTATAAGTTCACCTTTTAACTTTGTAAAAATATTTTTACTTGAGTAGTCAATTCTAGCAAAAGCCTTTTCGTCTGCTTTACTCATTGCTTCCAATATTCTGTCAATATATTTTTCAGGTGCCTGCTTAATTAATTCATACTCGCTTACACTGCTGAAATTTAGGGCTTTTGTAATTTTTAGTTCTTTTAACTTAGCTAATCTTTCAGCAGCAGAGCAATTCTTGAAGGCGTTTACCTGTGCAGGTGTTGCATTTTTGGAGAGCAGCCTGAATTCTTCTGTTTGCAGGCGTAAAATTTTACTGTCTTCTTTTACTAATTTTGCCAAATCTCTTTCGACAGCCTCAATTTCCTGCTTTGTCGCACCCAAATAATCCAAATCTTTTGCACATTTAGCAGGTTCAAGAAATTTATCAGTTACATTGATTAAATCATGCACCATCATCGTCGGCATACCGCCTACCTGACTTTTAACCAGATTCAGTTCAGGCTCCGCTGGAGTAGTGTGAAAGGCTTTCATTAAATCAGAACGTTCATAAATATTCCTTCTGAAGAAATTTTTAATGCCTGTTCCTGCCTTTTTGAGGCCCCTGCCAACTGCATTCTTTTCAAATAAAACTTCACTTACTTTATCGCCGAATCTGCCGAATTTTGCGATTATTGATTTGTCATAAAGACCGCCGCATTTTTTGTTATATTGATCCATTGCTTGGTTTATAAGAATCCATGTCGGTATTGTTACACCATACTGCAACATTGGGTCAATATCACTGAAGGATGTGAGTCTTTGTCCAAGATACGAATCAGTTGCGGTTTCATTAATTTTTGATGCTGCATCGTTTAAGGCAGCCGCATCAAGTTGTGCCTGCATGTCAGGTCTGTTTGCTCCCGGTTGTACATTCATGCCAAACGAACCCGTTACAGTACCCAAACTCGCCATATTCTTTTTATTTTGAATATCAAAATTATTTATCATACACGCTTACCTATATTATTATAAAAACGATTAAAAACAAAAAATTGCTAAATACACGTTTTTTTTAACTTTTATATTAAGTTATGTAACAAAAAATAAAAAAAGTGAAATTATTGAAAGTTTATATACTTTATATATACGTAAGTAAAAAATAAGAGAGAGGTCGATATGGCAGTTGCAAATTTAAACAAAGTTGATAAAAAGCTGACTGATATGTACAAAGATCAGGTAACAACAAATGTAACACCAAAAGAAGCCTTTGTTGACCGCTCAGACGTTTTATTTGCACAAATGAATTTTATAGCCGTCGCAAATAAACAAGCACTACATTTAAAATAAATTTTTCATAAATAACTCCAATTAAATTTTCCCCTACAATTTTTACCTGATGTATTTATTATCAGGTTTTTTTTTGCTAATTTTTATGTATGAACAGACGAAAAGAAAAAGTTTCAAGATTGGCGCAAACTTTTGCAATGCGTGTAAAATTTGAGAGAGAACGCAGAGGCTTTTCACAGGAAAAACTTGCTAAATTCGCAGGGGTAGGACGATCTACACTCTCGCAAATTGAAGGGTTAGTTTGTTCTCCGAGTCTTGATGTCGTGGAAAAAATATCAAGAGCTCTCGGCTATACTCCGTCTGAGCTTATATCTGATGTTCAAATTCTTATGTAACATTACGATAAGACTTTTAGTTCGTCATTAAGAAGATGTATCGTCGTGTTTTTATATTTTTCGCATTCTTCTTTTGTTTCCGCTTCAAACCTCAGCGTAAAGACCGGCTCTGTATTGCTTTGTCGTATTAATGCAAAGCCTCCGTTAAAGACAATTCTCATGCCGTCCAGAGTAATAATATCCCTTATAGGACTGTTAAAAATATTCTTATCATTTGCAATTCTTGTTTTTATGTTATCCAGCGTTGTCTTTTTTAAGTCATTAGGACAGGGATATCTGACTTCCTCTGAGGTATAAACTTTATCAAAAGGTTTTAGCAGGTCACGAATTGAAAATTTCGGATTAATTTTTTTATACTTTGCAAGAATTTCAATTAAACGGCAACCTGCATATATAGCATCATCATACCCGTAATATCTGTCTTTAAAGAAAGTATGGCCGCTCATTTCACCTGCCAGAACAGCCTTTGTTTCGTGCATCATGCTCTTTACATATCCGTGACCGGTCTTACACATATGAGATTTCCCGCCCATTTTGTCGATAGTATCATATAATACCTGTGAGCACTTAACTTCACTGACGATGTCCGGAGTAATTCCCTGCTTATTATATTCGGCAATTACGTCGGTTGCAAACACAAGGAGAAGTTTATCTCCCGTCAAATAGTTTCCCAGATTATCCACAACCCCTATTCTGTCGCTGTCGCCGTCATATGCAATTCCTGCATCCGCATTGTTATCGATAACCGTTCTTTTTAATGTATCCAAAGTTGCTTCTACACTCGGATTTGGGTGATGATTCGGGAAGTTCCCATCGGGCTCCGAAAATAACTCAATAACATCACAACCTAATTCTCTGTACAATTCAGGACCAACAATGCCACCTGTCGCATTAGCACTGTCAACAACAACTTTTATCCCCTCTCCGATTTTTCCGAATTTTGAGGACATTTCTTTAATATAATCACACACAATATTGTACTCCCTTATAAGGGCAGAATTTTCATGGCAGATGTTATCTGACCAATTTAAAAAGGTTAAATCTTTTAGTTCTGAAATCTGTTTTTCAGTTAAGGTTCGCCTGTTATAGGTAATCTTTAAACCGTTATATTCTTTCGGGTTGTGACTTGCAGTAACTATACATGCAGATATAACTTTATTTCCGCGTGTTAAATTATAAGGCAACTCTGCAACTTCAGAATAGTAACCCAACGGGGTCGGTGCTAAACCAAGATTAATAACATGGGCAGCCTCGGAAGTAATGCCGCTTATTAATGACTTTGAAAGAAGCGGTGAATGAGTCCTTGCATCCATGCAAACCGTAATATACATATCAGAGGGTTTTAATCCCGATAATCTTTCCAGGTATTTTACAAGACTCTTACCCACATTAAAAAACAGTTCCTCTGTGATTTCTTTCCCATATATACCTCGAATATCATTTTTACCGAACGCAGGTTCATATATCTTGTTCATGCGTGTAAATCTCCATTAATTACTATTATTTATTGTATAATTATATCATGAAAAAGGTTCTAAAATTTTTCAAATTTAAAGATATGAGTACAGGAATAATATTTATTCTGCCTGCACTGCTTGGTACTCTTATATTTATCATTATTCCTGTTATATGCTCGTTCGGATTAAGCTTTGCTCAATGGGATTTACTAAATCCTATAAAATTCGTAGGCATTGATAACTACCGATTATTATTTCAAGAGGAAATTTTTTATAAAATTTTATTAAATACCATTGTTTTTGCGCTTTCGACATCTGTTCTGGGTGTAATAATACCACTGTTTTTAGCCGCAATATTAAATACTAAAATTCGGGGAAGCGAGTTTTATAAAACTGCTTATTTTCTGCCCTTTATTACTCCTATGGTTGTAATAGGGATAGTATGGCAATGGATTTTTGATCCTAATATTGGTATTTTGAATACATATTTAAATCTTCATATAAACTGGTTGTACGACACCGCATTTGCTATGCCTGCAATAATAGTAGTTTCGGTGTGGAAATTAATCGGATATAATATGATTATATTTTTGTCCGCATTGAGCGGAGTACCTCAAAATCTCTATGAGGCCGCAAAAATTGACGGTGCAGGTTTTATGCAAACCTTTAAAAATGTTACAATTCCCATAATATCTCCCACTATATTTTTTGTAATAGTTATTACTACAATATCTTCCTTTCAGGTTTTTGATTTAATCTATATGATGACACAGGGAGGTCCTTTAAACAGTACAAACGTTCTTGTTTATGCAATATACCAAAATGCATTTGAATTTTTTAATATAGGAAAAGCAAGTGCAATAGCATATGTACTGTTCTTTATTATTCTTGTACTGACACTCATTCAGTGGAATTTGCGTAAAAAGTTGGTTTTTGGCGAAGACAATAATTAGTTTTTATAAATTTTTGTAACAATAAAAGAAAAAAATATAAAGTATTTTCAAAATTTTCCGATAACAAACATGTAAATATTGGAGAAGGGTGTTATGAGCGAAGATTTTGATAATGAGGAATATATAATTGAAATTAAGATTTTGACTGATAAGGTACAAAAATTTCAAGAGGCTATTGATGATTATTGTTTATTGATGAAAGAAGCATTTTTAAACATGTCTAATCAGAATTAAAAAGATTTTATACATCTGTCTAATACAAATTTTGATTTTTTGAATTAACTTTTTTATATGAAAGTTATAGTAATTGGCGGGGTGGCCGCCGGCGCAAAAGCAGCGGCAAAATCAAGAAGGTTGCTTTCGGAGGAATCCGAAGTAATAATTTATACTGATGACACACATGTTTCTTATTCATCGTGCGGTATTCCTTACTACATTGAAGGCAACTTTGACAATTTTGAAACGTTGCTTGTCCGATCTCCGGAAGAATTTGAGGCAAGCGGAGTTCGTGTATTTTTAAGGCATAAAGTTATAAAAATATTACCAGAAAGCAAGCAAATACTTGTTAAAAATCTTGTTACCAATCAAGCTGTTCTTGATTCATATGATAGTCTTATTATAGCAACCGGAGCAAGCCCCTTTATACCTAATATAAAAAATATTTGGTATAAAAATATATTTACAGTCAGAAAAATTGAAGATGCAATCAACATAAAAGCAAGGCTCGCCGCAACAAAACGTGCTGTTATAGTCGGCGGCGGGTATATAGGTCTTGAGATGCTTGAGGCACTTGTAAAGAGTAATATATATACTACTCTTATCGAAAGAAGTCCTCATATTATGCCCGCTCTGGATTATGATATGAGTGAATGTGTATTAGAGCAGTTAAACTTGATTAAAAACAATAAATTTGAAGTTATTACTTCTGATGCCGTTGCAGAGTTTAAAGGAGATAAAGACGGAATTTCAGGTCTTGTTACGGAAAGCTGCCGTGAAATAGACTGCGATTTGGCTATTATTTGCTCAGGTGTCATTCCTAATGTAGAGCTTGCAAGAGATGCAGGAATAGATATAGGTGAAACGGGTGCTATAAGAACAGACAAACACATGGAAACATCAGTAAAAAACATATATGCTTGCGGAGATTGCGCTGAAACGAACTTTATTGTAACAAATAATCCTATCTGGATTCCGCTTGGTTCAACCGCAAATAAACAGGGACGATGTGCCGCACTAAACGCTTGCGGAACAGAAGATGAGTTTCCGGGTGTATTGGCATCGGCAGTAACAAGGTGCTTAAAACTTACAATATCTATGACAGGCTTAACAGAAAAGAAAGCCTCAAATCTTGGTATTGAAACAATTTCCGAAATAGTAACAAAAAATGATAAAGTTGGTTATATGCCTGATGCAAAAAATATTACGCTAAAATTAATTGCCTCAAAAAGTGACGGAAGATTACTCGGAGGACAGGCTGTCGGAGCGGGTGACACTGATAAAAGAATTAATACTCTTACATCGGCAATATTAGCAGGTTTAACCGTTGATGAATTTCGACAAAATGACTTAACCTACGCACCGCCATTTGCCCCGACTATTGACCCGCTTTTAAATGCTTCCGAGAAATTATCTGAAAAGCTTAAGCATCAATAAGAGTTTTTATATATTTTGCAACACCTTCACCCATTGCAAAGCAGGTTGGCTGAACTCTTATAGCACCCTGTGCCATAAAATCGCAAGATATGCAGCGCCCTGCAACAAAAAGATTATCAATATCTTCTGACATTAAAGCCTCAACAGGAATTTGGTACTCGCCGACACTCTTTAATGTTGATTTGTTCTTCTTCCTTGAATGGACATCAACAGGATAATTTGCAATAGCAACAGGATTCTTAAACTTCAGACCATTTTTAATATCATTTATTGTGAAAACATATTTTCCTTTTATTCGCCTTGATGACCTTATGCCAAGCATATCGGAAATGTTTGATATATAGGCATCTTCAAATCCCGGAAAGTAATGTTTGCAGAACTTTGATATCCTATATATAGCACTGCGTGCAGAAATTAAAGCTTTTGTGCTGTTCTCAACCGTAATATCTGCAGGCATATCTACAAGTCTGGGGCAATTAAATGCAACGCTACCTGGCATTCCCGGTATTGTAAAAACCTGAAAATAGTTAATATCGGACTCTTTTAGCACGCCATCACGTACAGCAGCGCTGAATACAGGCTCTAACGCCCATTTTTTGTCTGTATCCCAGGTATAAGCCGTTGACAGGTGTATGTCCCCATTTATACGCTCTACGGTCGTTACATTTCTGTCGCTATCAATATCTAACAACCAATCAGAAAACGTTTCAAGGTTTATATTGCTCATAATAAACCGCAAACTAAAAGGCTGTTCACGTTTATCATTTTTTAAAAATTTACAGTTTAAAATTTTTCCAATTTCGCAATTTCCTGTCGAGTCTACAACATATCTCGCCCCGATATTTACCGATAATGTTTTTCCAAACTCTTGTATCTTATCGTTATATCCTGATAATATTTCTTTATAAATATCTATAGATGTTATCCTGTGCTCTGTAAGGTTTATATTATGTATAGTTGTATTTAAAAGTACGTCTGCACCGGATTCCAGCAAAAGCTCATCGAGCGCAATTTTTAAAAGCTCCGGATTGAACCAGCCGGGGTTATCTGAGTAAGAAATTTGACCGCCAAACTGTTTCATTTTTTCGATTAACAATTCATAAAAAGAAGTGTTAAAATTGTTTAAGGTAGATTTCATCGCAGGAATAACGAGTCCTTCGGTCATACTGCCGCCTAACGAGCCGCTTTTTTCAATTAATAAAACGCTTACACCAGCTTTAGCCGCAGTATATGCTGCCGAACAACCTGCCGTACCACCGCCGACTACTACTAAATCATACTTTTTCTTCATAATTGTATTTTATATGTATTTTGGGTAACGGTCAAAATTTTAACTTTTTATAATAATTTACAGCTTGTACTGTTTTTTTAACTCAGTAGCAGAGATAAGAGTACTTAAATTTAATTCCTGATTTCTGCAATTAATAATTTCACCATCAGATGCTTTAAGATTTGGATCTCTATATATAATACCGGATTTCGTATTTAACAAATTCAGCTCATAATCCGATAAATCATTTTTTATAAGTGCTTTATTTTTTGAGGCAATAGTTCCCAAATATTTATTTTTACGGCAATTATATATCCGTCCGACATGAAATCCGGCTTTAATCATTGCGTTTCTTACCGGTGCTGCAGATGTATATGTAACGAGGACTCCGTTGAATTCAATATGGTCATAAAGTAATTTTATAAAGTCATATGTCCATAATGTCGGCGAAATTGACGGAGTAAAAGCATCCAAAAAAATAATATTATAGGTATTATTTGAGGTTATAAGTATATTTCTCGCATCATCAAATTTCATATTAAAATCAACATTAAGGTTTTTAAGGGCTTTAAAATCGTTTTTATAACGAAAAGATATGTACTTATAATATATATTATGTAAGAATGAATTTAAACACCTTAAAAAGGTATTTTTATACCTTATGCTTTTGGATTGTTCAAAAATGCGGCAGGAAATATCATCAAAATAAGAAGCATATTCTTTGCAGGACAATATACCATTTACATCCTTATTTGATAAAAAGTCCGGGTGTTTTTCCAATAAATAATCTAATAAATATAAGTTTATAACTCTGTTATAAATGTAGTCACTGTCTGATAAACGGCGAGTATTCGCAAAGTTTTGGGTTTCAAAAAAAGTGCCGTTCGCTAAATTATTTCTAAATTTATCAATTTTTTTATTTCTAAAATCATTTTTTAAAAATTTTTTAAATTTTTTTGGAGAAATAAATGGTGACAGATATCCCAGAGTTTTATCACTGTCAATTGCCGTTACTGAAATTTTAAATTTTTTATTAATTAATTCATCTTTGTTATTACTTAAATTTATTTCATGGGATAATAAAGAATCCGAACAAATTGATTTACTATTATCGGAACGTATCGTATCGTTATATTTTGCGATACTAATATTATCATCATCTATCTGATAGTTATATTCTGATAATACATTTTTGCATTTTTGAAAATTTTTTGATTGAAATTTTTTATTTAACAAAAAATTTAAAAAAATTTTTGAATTATACCCGACACCGTAACAAACATCGAGTAATCTAATTTCACCATTTAAAGAAAGTATTTCTGCAATATCTGCAGGCAGTACAAACTTCTCGTATGCCTCTTCTGCAGCACCTGTTACAGAGTGATAAATATCGTCTATTTTAGCATTATATAGCCCAACAGAGCCGTCATTAGTAATAAAAGGATGTATCTTATACATATATATCTTTCCCTGTCCGGTTTTACGGGTTTTTACTCTGTGTGAATTATTCAGGGATAACAACTGCGCCGGTTTTATCTATCGGAAGCGTGTACATTTGCGCATTTATACTTAATTCATCCCATGTTTCTTTTATAATCGTTTTTACCTTATCAAGATTTGTTTTCAGTGAAACCACAAGTATAGACGGGCCAGCACCACTTAAAACTACTCCCAGCACAGATTCCTCATGTTTTAAATTCTCGGAAATTTTATCAAAACCGGGAACAAGCTTCATTCTATATGGCTGATGAAGTTTATCCCTTAGAGCAAGCTTCATTAATTCTTCATCTTTTGTATAAATAGCCTGAACAAACATTGCCATTCTCTGTGCGTTATATACAGCATCTGTCAGAGGTACTTCTTTTGGTAAAACAGATCTTGATATTTCAGTTGCCAATTCATATTCGGGCACACAGACCGTTAAGACCCATTCCTCCGGCCAGGGAAGATTTCTTGATACTATGCTGCCATCTTCTTCCGCAGAGGAAAGTGTCAAACCTCCGATTATTGCAGGAGTAATGTTATCAGGATGACCTTCAACTTCAGTTGCTATTGACAACAACGCAGCCTCATCCGCGGGTTTTCCCAGAAGTTCATTTGCGGCTATCAAGCCGCCTACAATAACTGAAGCACTGCTTCCAAGACCTTTTGCTATCGGAATTTCAGAATGAATTGTTATTTTTAACTCGCTTGGGGTTTGCCCGATTGAGTTATATAATAATTCAACAGCTTTATAAATAATGCTGTTTTCGTCCATCGGAATATGCTCCAGGGACAGTTCATCAGTAACATCTTCATTTGCAAGTACATTTATTTCAATACCTGTACCCGGTAGAACCGTTTCTTCTATGGTAATTGTGTTATATATTGGCAATGCCATCCCAAGGCAATCAAATCCGGGTCCTATATTTGCTACGGTAGCAGGCACCCTCACACTAACTTTCATCTGTGATTATTCCTCTTTTCTGTGTTTACATTATATCATAAACATAAATAATGCAAATTGTTAAGCCCCCGATTAGCCTTTAGTAGAAAAATCATTCTGTAATCCCTGTGCATAGTTTTGCTTTGATTGGTCATGAATTCGTTGCCAAAAGTCCCTATTAGCCTCTTCTGATGCAATCTCTGTTTTTTTATTTACTTCCATCTCATCATAAGCCTCTTGTTTTATTCTAAGCGTTTCGTCAACCTGCTCTTCATAACTTGCCAAATACATTTTTCCCCTCTCCTGAGCCTGATTATACTGAAGGAATAGTGACTGGTATAAGTGTTCGTCTTTTTGCCCATTATTACTTGTAAGCGCAGCATTCATCCCCATCTGTAATTTGCTTGTATAAGCAAATACACTTGCCTGAATTTGCTGCTTCATAGCATTTTTCATTCTGTTAGCCTGTTGGATTTCATCTTTTGCACTTTTCAGCATTTTCCCATACCATGAGGTAATCTCGCGAATCTTTCGCTGCGCCTTTTGTAGGTTTGAAAGTGCTGTCATTTGCATTGAATAATCTGCAAGACTCATGTTATACCTCGATTCATTGCTCTATCTATATAAATAAAGTATATATTTTCTTATATATTGCTTGAATATCGGGGAAATTTTACAAAACTTTACAATTATTTTCCAACCTGATTTCTGCCGTTTTCTTTGGCATAATATAGACGCTTATCGGCAGATTCAATTATTTCTTCCGAACTTATTCCATCCTGAGGAAATGTAGAAGCACCAAGACTTATTGTAACTTCTGTCGTTTTCCCGTTTGGTAAAATAAATTTTCTTGTAGCAATTTTGTTACATATTTTTTGAGCAACATTTACCGCAGAATCGTAATCAGTATTATTAAGGATTATACTCATTTCTTCCCCGCCGTACCTGAACACAATATCAGATGCACGAACATTTCTTTTTAAAGTTTGAGCAACCTGTTTCAGAATCGCATCACCTGCCTGATGCCCGAATGTATCATTAAACTTCTTAAAGAAATCAATATCCAAAATAATAAGAGAAAATAATGTACCCTCACGTTTAGATGTTTCTAAAACAAGTTTCATTTGTTCTTTAAAATATCTGTGATTGTACAGTTCTGTCAAACCGTCTGTCGTTGCAAGTATATACTGACGCTCAAAATCTCTGGATTTTATAAGATATTTAATTATATATGCAAGAGTAAACGTAACTATTGCAAACGTCAAAGGATATACTATATCAAGCCATATATGCCAATAGCGCATTACATAATATGTCGCAAGCACATATAACATATAAATTGATAAAGCTGCAAGCGCCCCAACAAATGTTGAACTTTCATAAAGCACCACTATTACCGTAACAAGACACAAGAGCAGACAAATTAACACGGTAACCCAAAGATTAACCCTCTGAATAAAGTTATTATCGATAATATTATTTACACATGTAGCCTGAATTTCGACACCTGGGAAGCCCCTGCTTATCGGGACAGTCTTAATATCAAAAAGACTTACGGCTGTCGTTCCAACATATACTATTTTATCTTTAAAGTTATACATATTAGGACTCAATTCCCCGTCAGCCATTTTAATTACCTGATAGAACGGTATATAACTATAGGATTTTTGCGTACCGTACCAATTTAGTATCATTCCGCCGTCTTTGTCTATATATATCTTCCTGTTTCCTATAAGCAGGTTTGAATTTTTGTCTATGACAAAGTCTTTTACATTTATATTTTCATTATCTTTCAGATATTTAAGACCGACAGCCAATGCGAGTTGCGGATAATAATCGCCTTTATACCTTAAAAAAGCGGGGACTTTTCTTAATATCCCGTCATCAGACCTTAAAACATTTGTCATACCGATATTATCCGTACCGAACAACAAGCCTTTTAGTATTGTCCTGCAATTTGTATAATCCTGAAGTGTTAAATCGACATTTTCGGAATAGTTCGTTAATTTCTTGCTTAAATGAGGCGGCAATGACTGCGGCAACCTCAGCGTTGACGGCTGATTATCAAAGTTCATTGCTACAAAAACATTATCATTAGCGGTAACGGCTTTGATCAGCATATCATCAGCATTCTTAGAACTCTTCATAGATTCTACAAACATCAAATCAAAAGCAATACTTTGGGGATTTTGCTTTTCAACAAAATTAATTAATTTTACATATAAGTCCCTTGGCATCGGCCATTCGCCATATTTTTGTAATATATACTCATACGAAGCATCATCTATTGCTATAACAACAATATCACTGCTTGCCAAATGGCCGGGGTCATTTGCCTGGATTGACTGTCTTATATCAAAAGTCCTGTATTCTATTGATTGTATAAAATCTTTAAAATTAGAGTTGTGAGCACAAACGGCAATACACATTAAAAATAATATTAACCAGACAGTATACAATATTTTCTTAAACATATTCCACAGCCTTAATCTACATTATTAGTATAATGTATTTGAGGAGATTGGGCAACAAAATTTTTAACGATAAAGCGTTTTTCCAGTATAAAATTATTTAATTTTAAAATTTCTGTAGAATGCATTAATTCATCAGGATATTTTAAATACCTTAACAAACATTGTTCATGTAAATTCATCAAATAACCACCTATTATGTGTTAACACTAATATTATGCGCAAATTTTTAATCTGTAACATCAACTGAAAATACAGTTTTGCTCAGATTTATTCATATATTTGGATGATTAATTAATCTTTTTTGATAATACGAGGGCGTTGGAGATTGCGATACCGCCTTTAAAAGCAGGATTATTTACGACCTGCCCGTTCACATACATCACGGTCGAACCTCCTCCGTCCAAATTTATTGCATTTGTGCAGCCAACTGATTTCATAAAATATGCAAGCTGCATCAAAGTCATCCCGACAGATTTGTTTTCTCTGCCGTCAACTGCTACCATAATAAGAGTATTGTTTTTAGTGTATCCGATTGCTGTTCTCGGATTTTTACCGCCGATTGAATTTAGTTTTTCAGCAGTCATATCAACGTAAACACTTGAATCTTTTACTAAATACGGACCTCCGCTGATAATATGTCTGACATTTTTCCAGTCAGGATTTGTAGATATTTCAACTTTTGCTTTACCGGAATCAATAAAAGGTTTTAAAGACCTGAGAGGGGCTACGACTACATATCCCCCCTCAGGTATAACCAGAGGATTAGATGATGAAGCAATTATTTTGTTATTTTTTATTGCAATCTGATAACCATACTGAGGTGTTGAAGGAGAAACATTTCCCCATTCTCTTGTGTAAGCAAGGACATAACTAGCTAACATTCTAGGTTGATTAATATTATCAATTTTTAACTCGTGTTTCCCATTTTTTAACGTTCCGTTTAATTGTACTCTTGAAACTTTAAAGCCGTCATCGAATATTCCCATTGCAACTCTGTCATATATCGGGCCTGTATATATTTTTCCGTCTATCATTAGTGTCCCCAGCGGAACACCAGTTTGGGGCTTAAAAAAGGTTCCGTTAATTGCTACAAGCGAATTTGTATTCTTTGCTATTGTTGTGATTGTTCTTTTACTGTGTAAATTATTATTTGTTGACGATAATGCGGGTTTAAGTTCATAATTTTCTGCAAGTATCCTGTCTATCTCTATAACATTAATTCTTACAGGTTTTCCGTCATAGTACCTGGTAATTTTTATGTGTTTTACACCTGTATCTACATCTCTTATAATTGCTCCGGGGTATTTTTCCCTGATTTGTTGATTAAAACTATTTTTCCTGCTTTCAGTTGAGGTCTGTGTCAGTACCTGCTGGTATATTTGTTCTTTATCAACAGTTATGGGCGGAACCGGTGCGTGAGCCAATATCAAATCATCAGCCATTATTGGTGGATTGTGGAATATTGTTAAGGTAAAAATCGCAGCTGCAGCGATACTAAAATTTACCAATAATTTCGCTGTTTTTGTTGTATTCCCGTTGTAGAAGTTAAGCGTATCCATTTCGTCACCTGTGATTAGTAACCGGATACCTTTTTTATTAAAGAGTGGGGTGGGGAATAACACTCATCAGAAACCTATCCTCAATTTTAAGGTTTTCCTACTACTATTGTAACATATATTTACAAATAGCTCAATCCTTATTATAACAAGGCTTTACAAATCTAAATAAAGTATTTTTTACACTTAATGTAAAGTTTTATGAATAATTTTTAAGAAATCTTAATCAATATCAACAGGTTCCCTCTGGATTTTATCAATTGCCTCTCTTGCTGTATATACAAGCGAATCCGGGATACTATCAATTATGGTAAATTGTCTTAAAATATCAACGACTCTTTTGAAAGCCCTGACAATATCACCCTCACCTATATCAATCTGACCTGCTATATTTTCCCACTCAGAACCTTCCACCCACAGCTCAATCAGAGAACTGAAATACGGGTTTATATAACAAGGCGTATCTATCATATGATAACCCTGAATTTTCTCTATTTTTCTGCGAATATCCCTGATTTTATTTAAAGTCTTTCTTACCGTTTGCGAAAACGGAATATACGGAATATCAATACGCAAATCCTCGGTTGTTATTGCGCAAATAACGGCTGCCAACTGCGCCGGAGTTAAATCTTCCAGCAGGTTTGACTTAATTATTTCTGCGACAAACAGTTCGTTTTCCGAACGAATTTGTGCTGTCATAATACCAATTGCTGTAGGATAATCATCTTTTAAATAGCCAAATTCTTCCAGTACTGCTCTGTGTGACAAAAATTTATTCCAAAAAATATCCTGTTCTCTTTCTATATCTTTATCCAGTTTTTGTATTTTTGTACTGAGTCTTGAAACAACATCAATATTTTTTGCGTGTTTCTTATATAACTTACAGTTATCACATTGATAATTATGCATTTTCATTAGCTGAGATTTTGTTTCTTTTCCAAATTTTACGGCATCATCAGAAAGTGCCCTGTTTTTACCTTTTTCCTGACGACATATCATTTTGTAGGTTCTTCTGTTTTGAACATACAGATTTCTTATTTTATCATATTCCCGCAAATCTTCATCGGTTCTTCTGTACGGGCATACAAAAGTTCTGTCTTTTATTTCATTTTCATAGGACTCTTTTAATTCCAGCAAGGGTTTTAGGCGATTACCGTATGAGAAATATCCAAAGCTCTTTAATATTAACTCTTTAGCCTCTTCAAGGGAAAATCTCTGTAATAAGTTTAAAACCATTGAATAACTTGGAGAAAATTTACTTTCTAACGGGTTTGCCCCGCTTAATACAAGTTCTGCAACTTCTTCGGGGGACTGAAACATTGTACCTACTATTGTTACATATCCGACTTCATCCATACCGCGTCTGCCTGCACGTCCGGACATCTGCAAAAATTCACTTGCTGTCAGCATTCTGTGTCCACTGTCCGTTCTTTTGCTGGTCGAACTGATAACCGTTGAACGAGCCGGCATATTTATCCCTGCAGCAAGGGTTTCCGTTGCAAAAACTACTTTGATAAGCCCTTTTTGAAATAATTTTTCGACAAGATTTTTCCAAGCTGGTAAAAGCCCGGCATGATGTGAAGCCACGCCCTGCAACAGATACTCTATGTGCCTGTTATTGTATAAATGTGGATTTTCAGCGATGTAGCCATCTATAAACTGCCTTATTTGCACCTGTTCGGATTTTGTTATCAGCTCTAATTCTGCACACTTTTCCATCTGCTCATCACATTTTTTTCTTGAAAAAGTAAAATAAATTGCCGGAAGCATATCCTGTTCATGTAAGTTTCTCACGACATCTTTTACATGCGATTTTTGCTTTTTTCTGTTGTTCCCGAATACCCTCTTTTCCGGATTAATTTTTCTGTTTAACTGCCCGGAAGGGGTTAAGAGCGGAAGCAATCTATCTGGTTTTGAACTGTCAAAATACAAAAACTTTAACGGAACAGGCCTGAAATCCGTATTTACCAATTCTGTTTTAGAATGAACGGAATTAATCCATGCGGTTAATTCATCCGCATTTGCAACTGTTGCAGAGAGGGCAACAAGCTGAATATTAGTGGGACAATATATTATACTCTCTTCCCATACGGTACCGCGCTGCTCATCATTCATATAATGAACTTCATCCAGAATTACATATTTTACATTCTTTAAATTATCCGCAACCGCTCCGAAATTTGTTCCGTACAACATATTACGAAACACTTCCGTTGTCATTACGACAACATTCGCATTTCTGTTTATTGAAGTATCACCCGTCAATAAACCCACGTTATCGTGACCATACTGCTCGGAAAAATCATAGTATTTTTGGTTAGAAAGAGCCTTTAAAGGTGTTGTATAAAAAATCCTTTCACCTTTAGCAAGAGCATTATTGATTGCATGTTGCGCAATTACTGTCTTGCCTGCTCCAGTCGGCGCACACACGACAACACTTGAACCGTTATCAATGAAATTACACGCTTCTTTTTGAAAATCATCCAGTTCAAACGGAAACTCCGACATTCTATCTCCTCATAATATCTGTTAAATATATTATACCATAAAATGCGGTCAAACATTATTATTTTCGCTATACAGTATTTTATCAAATTGAGGCATTGTATATCCGGCAGCAAGCACACACATTATGAACGCATATATTGAGCAAATCCAGTCAAAAGCCTTATGAATGCATACAGCTATAAAAACTATTGTTATAAGAAATAACACCAATTTCAATAAGTTGGTTTTAAAATAGTTTTTCATTGAAAAATTTTCATACGAATAGTTATATTTGTAGTGTCTGTCAAGAATATATGTCCATATAACGAACACACAGAAACTTGCATATGTAACTATTCCCCAGTATAAGATGGGTAAGCCTGCTAATATCCTTATTAACACAGGAATTTCAATATATACACATCTTACAAAAAGCGTAATTTGACAAAATTTTGACCATACTCTGTACGGCAGTTCTTCCCGTATTGTAAATGGCATTTTACTTATAGAATCAAATATTAATTTTTGCCTCTCAAACATCTTACACTCCAACAGTTCTTTACTATTATATGTTGTCCTTTACTGCTAATTCACAGCACATCTGGCACGCACCAAAAACTTTTGCAGCCTTTAAGTTTTTTCTAAAACACCTGTATTTTGCTGAATTAAACATCTCTTTTACGCTACCTTCTTTAACATTCCCAACCTTTTGAGAAAGACAGGGATATACATCTCCTGACGGAGTAATCATCATATTTGAAAACGGATATTTACATGGCAGGTAAATATCAGACATTGGTTTATTATCCGCTGCATTAAAAAAGTTTATTATACTTTCAAGAGGATTTTTACAGTACTCAAATTTTGGAGAAAACCTAATTTTTACATTTGATTTTTTTGATAATGCAATAAGCTCATTATAAACCTCTTTAAAATGTTCTATATCAAAGTATTTTTGAATCGGATAATATTCGTTAAACTCGGGTGCAAACTCATCAAAAAGCACCGAATTTTGCTTTAAATTGTTATTTCTCAAAAATGAAATTGACAAAAAATTAAAATTCATTTCTGTACACATCTTATACAATTTAACCAAATCATCCAGGTTGTTTTCCAAAACAATAGTCTTAATATCCACAAGCGGTCTTTGTTTATAGGTATTCAGCATATCAAGATTTGATATAATTTTATCAAATATTCCGTCTTTATTACGATTTAAATCATGATTTTTACCGTAACCGTCAAGAGATACGGAGAGCAGCATCATCTTACTCTTAATAAACGCTTCTGCTATTTCACGATTTATTAAAATACCGTTAGTAACGACATTTAATTTGCCTTTGGTTTTTTGGGATACCTTCATTAAAATATCCTTAAAATCCGTTCTGATAAGCGGTTCTCCGCCAACAAGCGTAACAAAAGAATACCAAGGAATTTGATTAATAATACTAAACCATTCTTCTGTAGTCAGTTCTTCTTTATTTCTGTCATTACCGACATAACAGTATGGGCATTGTAAATTACACCTGTATGTCAGTTCAAAGAAATACCTGAGCGGAACCAAGGCTTTACCTGAATTATTCATATATGACGGTAAAGCATACAAATCTCTGGATATATCAAATAATCTTGATAAATTCATAATTTTCTCCGCTAATTATGTTATCATAAATTCTTAAATGTGCAAAAATATTGCAATTTTATAACAGATAAAGGTTCAGTATTATTTTTCCAAAGAAAATATACGAAATTCCGAAGGCTCTAACTTTTCAAAATTAATTTCATTAGCCGCACCTTCCCATTTAATTGCGGTATATTTGCTGTTTTTAAAACAATATTCTGAAATAATTCTGTAGTCGGTAGGCAGTTTTATTTCCTTGTTAAATATTGTACTGCCCTTTTCCCAATTTTGCATTGTATTACCGTTTTCATCATGAGAAGTTACAAATTCTGTCGGATACTTGTAGTTTGCAGCGACCAAAAAAGCTTTTTTGAGCGGTTCACAAGAAATTAACCATACGGCAAAACCATCATCATCCTGAATAATTATCTGAGCTTCACCGTTTGTAATAATTGAATTCTGCTTAACAAATCTGTCAATTGCATCAAATTTTTCATAAAATTCAAAGTTTGTATCACGCAACATTGCAATTTCTTCACCTATTGTTGCTTCTATTCCTCTTTTAGTAAAACTTTCATCTCCGTCTACATAAAGCATCGGCCTTTGCGCAAATTTTCCACCGGGAAGCAATTTATATTTAGCCCATTTAAAAAGAGCGCCTGAAGCTGTCAGTTGACCGGGATACTGATCAATTTCACGGAACTCACCGTCTTGATTGTTGTATGCCTTTAGTATAGCAAGCCTGCTGTCTTCTTTAAAATCTACATTATAATTTGCTAATCTCTGATTATCCGCAAGAATTGTTTCCGGTGTTTTTTCGTACTGAGAAACTATGTCATTCCCCCACAACAAATCAAACTTCATATCTTTATGATATTCTTTATAGTAATTATCCCAAAGCATATATTCTGCAAGAGTCGCAAAATACGGCACTTTAGATTTTAGGGTAGTATTTAAGCGTTTAAGCACCTCTCTTGGCGCTCTGTAACTAATCGGAACTCCTGCTACTTCAGATACCGCATCTACAATATGATCTATGTGGTCAACCCTAAACCCGTCAAAATTATAGTCTGCCTGCAGCTTTTTCATATTATCTATAAAATAATCAATAACTTTATTGTTATACGTACCATTTTCCAAATAAACGAAGTAATAAGGAGTCTGACAATCTAAATTTGCAAAATGTGTTACATCTTCGCCTTTATAATCATAATGTTTAAATGTCGGGTAACCTCCGCAATCACTCATTTTATCGTAAACCGGAACACCTGAAGAACACCACGCCCCGCCCGGTGCAGGCCACAAACCGTTGTCAATCAGTTTTTTTATTATATCAATCTGTTTTGTTATATCATCTTCCGTTAATTTTTTTGAAGCCGGACAATCCAAAACCTCTGCTACAATTGCCGCAACTCTTTTGTGCAGAATTTCCTGGGATTTCTTTTTACACATATTCTCGCATAATTGCTTTCTGCAATTTATCATCTCAGAATCCATTGCATCATAAATAGCCTGATAATGTTCAGAAAGGGTACCCTCACCGCCTGATTGTGCCTGTTTGTATATCTCGCGTATTACGTCAATATCTTCCGCTTCATATGCTCCTTTCAAATTCTCAGCAACAGAATCAATCTTAGACATAATTTCTTTATCAAGCGCAGGTATATCAAACCATCTTGCGATTTCGGGATTAGCAAGAACAGCTTTTGAAAATCTGCCGGTCTGAGGTAATATATCATAAATTACAGGATGCCCGGCCAGTTGAGCCATTTCAATAAATACCTGAACCTGCTCTTTTGCTGACATACCCGTCAATTCCCATATTTCTCCATCAAACAAGGCTTCACTTATTTCCGAACTTTTCGGCAGATATGCACAGCCAAATTCTCTCGGATGGAATGGTATCAGGTATATAGTGGTATTAAAAATTCCGCTTTCAATATTTCCTGTCGGCAATATCAGCAACTGGCAAAGCCAATTCATAAACTTGCCTGGCTCCTTTGATTTATTGCCGTTTCCGAGTCCTGCGAGGTTTATAAGCTTAATATCATGACCTTCTTTCTTGAACCAGTCTGAGCTTTTCACACCGTTACGGGCAAGCGGACTTATTTCATTATTGTTAAATATAAATTTACCGTCTTTAAATATATTATTTTGTTGCCATTTTATCTCAAGACCAAATAAAATTTCCTCCGGTTTAAGTTCGTCTAATGCCATATAAAACGGATAATTCAGATATCCGTACAAGTTTATCTTATCCTTTAAAAAATTTTTTCTTTCGTCCGGTATTTTTTCCGGATTATATTTTTCTTTTAGTTTTGCATACACAGAATTTAATCTGTCTGCTTTGTTTTCAGAAATATTATCCTTTTTTTTAAACAAAAAATTCAACATAGTTTCCCCTTAATATGAGTTAATAATCTCTTCCTGCGGTTTAAATTGCATGTCATATAGTTTTTTATAAAACCCGCCTTTAATATTTATGAGTTCTGTATGAGTACCTAATTCAACGAGTTCGCCATCGTGGATAACAGCAATTCTGTCTACATTACTTATTGTTGACAGTCTGTGCGCAATTACAAAAACCGTCTTATTTTGCATTAAATTATCCAATGCTTTTTGAACAATTGCTTCGGATTCATTATCGAGAGCGGATGTTGCCTCATCTAATATTACAATAGGTGCATTTTTTATCATTGCCCTTGCTATTGCAACTCGCTGTCTTTGTCCTCCCGAAAGGGAAGCACCTCTTTCTCCGAGTACCGTGTCTATACCGTTTTCCAACGTAGAAACGAATTCATCAAGGTGTGCAAGCGCAAGGACTTTTTGTAAGTCATCCTCCGTAGCATTTGGATTACCAAGCATAATATTTTCCCGTATTGTACCGGTAAACATAAAGTTATCCTGAAATACAAAAGAAATATTATCTCTCAGAGAATTTAAGTCGTACGACTTTATATTAACACCGTCAAATAAGATTTCTCCGCCCGTAACATCGTAAAACCTCGGGAGTAAACTGACAACAGTACTCTTACCACCGCCTGAATTACCGACAAGCGCAATAGTTTCGTTTTTCTTAACTTTTAAATTTAAGTTTTTAATAACCGGAACGTCTTTTTCATATTCAAAATTAACATTTTTAAATTCTATTGAATCATTAAGCCCATCAAGAGTTTTATTACCAGACTTTATAGTCGGCATCAGGTCAAACAGTTCAAATACTCTGCTCATTGCAACAAATGTTGTCTGCAAGAGTGTTAAATCATGTCCCAATGTCTTTGTAGGTTTATACAATAATAAAAGAGATGTAACAAATGAGGCAAAACTTCCTGCCGACATCTTTCCTGTAAGTATCAAATGATTGCCGAGTGCCATTACAAGCGCCACACCGATTGAACACACAAAATACATTATAGGTGACATCCAGCCGACACGCTTTGTCAGGGAAATCGTAATATTAAATTGCTCATGTATTTGTTTTTCAAATTTTTTATTTTGTATCTCCTGCAGATTATATGCCGTCATAATCTTGTTACCGGAAAATGTTTCGTTAAAATTAGTTGTCATATTGCCGATAACAACCATATTGGCGTTGGAAGTTTTTTTAATTTTCTTTCTTATCAGGGTAACAGGAGTAATGGCTATTGCCATAATAACAACCCCGATTATTGCCAAAACCCAAGAATTATACAAAAGTACGGCGACAAGCCCCAGCAGACCGAAAACACTTGAAATAAATGATTTGAGGGTGTTAATTATATTTTTGGATGCAGTCTCGGGGTCAGTTAAAAACCTTGACAGAACCAATCCTGACGAATTTATATCATAAAATTTTGAATCCAGAGATGTAAGTTTTTTAAATAAATCAATTTTTAAAGAATTTGATATTTTATTACCGGTCCAATCCGTAAGATATGTACTTAAATATTTTAAAACGCCCTGAAGTACGGCAAATCCGACAATACCAAACGGAATAACAAAGGCAAGCCAGGCCTGAAGCTGCACCGTGTGTCCCATAAATGTCCAGGTCTGTTCGGGAGAACCGTTTACAACAAAATCAAGATACGGTTTTAATGATAAGGCAACAACACCATCGAGTAACCCTAAAGGGATTGCTATTGCAAGATTCAATATAGCCCTGCCCATAACGGGTTTAATATAGGGAAATATCTTATTAAGCAAATATTTGTAATTAAAGGCACTCTGGCTTTTTGTATCTTTTAATTTATAATCCATACTTCTCCTTAACATTTTTCCTTCTGATATGCCCAAGCAGAATGATTGTGAATACTTTCATGGGCTTCACATTCAACTTCAAATTCTCGAACAACAGAATGCTCTCTGAGTTTTATAACAACATCACGTAAAACATCTTCAACAAACTTTGGATTATCCCACGCCGTTTCAGTTACATATTTTTCATCTTCTCTTTTTAACAGCGGATAAACTGGACAAGATGAGCATTTCTCAACCAAATCAACCAAATCTTCAATCCATATATGTTTATCTTCATCATAAGATACTTTTACTTTAACATATGCTCTCTGGTTATGCGCTCCGTTATCCGAAATCTCTTTTGAACACGGACAGAGAGTTGTAACCGGTACAACAACGCCAAGTATAAATTTATATTCATTATCCTCGATACGACCCTCAAAAGAACAATCATATGCCATTTGGGATGTTAATTTTGTTACTGGAGCACTTTTTTCTATAAAGTATTTAAACTTAAATTTTAACTCGCCGTTTTTAGCCTGCAAGCGACTAATTATTTCTTCAAGGCAGCCTTTTATATCAACCCCGAGCAAATCTTTGTTCTGCCACTCATTCAGAACCTCCACAAATCGTGACATATGCGTACCCTTGTAATTTCTCGGCAGTGATACAGTAACTCTTGCTTCCGCATTTACAATCTGATTAGAATTATTTTTCCTCTGAATTATGAGGGGCAATTCAAGATGATTAATGCCAACCTTCTGTATATCAACATTTCTGGTATCATTCTGGTTTTGTACGTCTTTCATTTTTCTCCAAATGTTACAAATTATTACAAAAATACTACACAACTAGCAATTTTTTTATATCACATTACTTTATATATATATAAAGCTCTCTCTTCTTATTTAAACGGATAGGCCTTGAAAATTCAAGGTCTTTTTTTTATGCTTCAGAGATTACTATTTACAACTCAGGTTGCTATCGAGCAGTTTACGTATTTTTGCGTATCTGTCGAGTTCTGTTTTAAATTTTGGCAAATCCATATAGATTGCATTGTTTAATAAAAACCTGTTATTGTACTTAGGATCTATTACATATAACGTAGGATACCCGGTAAGTGCAACATCTCTGGCCAAAGCCTCATTTTTAGGATCTTCAACATTAAGCATTACGAAATTGTATTTTGATTTATACATATCTTCTATTGTTTTTAATCTTGGCATAAATCTCATACAATAACCGCACCAATCAACATAAAACAGAGCAACAAAAGGCTTGTCTGCTTTCATTGCATCATCATAAGATATTCCTATCTTATAATCTGAGGGTTTTGTATGTTTTGTAGCTAAAGTTGCATTCAGAGAATAAGCAACTGCTGATGTAAACAATACTGCAAATATAATCCCTAAAATAATAAAAAATTTTTTCTTCATTTTCCTACTCCCTTTTCTTTTATGTTACCATAAAAACACGCAATCACAAAACGTCTTGATAAATTTTAATTTTAATATTTCTTAACGAACACTTGAAATAGTATATACTATGGTATATACTATTTATATATTGTGTTTGTTTCCACGTGTTACATTTAAATCTTACCGTAAGTAAGAAGGAGTTTAAGTATGAGCAAAAATACCCCGGTTAAAATGAAGAAAACTGTGTCAAAATCAAATCCAGCGAAGTATGAAGTATTAGAGGCATCAGATGATTGCGTATTGTCAGACTACGTAAGAGAGCTTTCAAATTATCCTTTATTATCCGCAAAAGAAGAACGAGAGTTGGCAAAAAGAGCAAGCGAGGGCGACTCTGAGGCAAAGAAAAAACTTATTCAGTCAAATTTGAAACTTGTAGTATGTATCGCAAAAAAAGCAATCCACGTTTCCGGTATTCCCGTATTAGATTTAATCCAGGAAGGAAATCTGGGTTTAATGATTGCTGCTGAAAAATTTAATTATAAGTTAGGGTACAAATTTGCAACCTATGCCAGCTGGTGGATTAAGCAGTCAATGTTTAAAGCGATTTCCGAGCAATCACATTGCATGAAAATTCCTGTTTATATACAGGAAACATTATCAAAATTTTCAAAATTAAAATCTCAGATGGAAAAAGAATATAACTGCCAGGTTAAAACACAAGATGTTGCGAAAAAGATGAATATTTCACCTGACAAAATTGAAACATTCTTGTCTGCATACACAAAAACAATTTCAATAGAAAGCGGTCTAGAGCGAGAAGACGGTAAAGATCTGAACGTTGCGGATATTCTTGAAGATGAAAAAGCATCAGTATATCGTACAATTGAAGAAAGAAGCCTGCAGGATGATATTGAGATGGTAATTTCTACTCTGAAAGAAAGAGAGCAAGAAGTTGTAAGAATGCGCTTCGGTATCGGTGATGTCGGTAAAAAAACGCTTGAAGAAATCGGTAATCTATATGGCGTTACAAAAGAATGCATCAGACAAACCGAGATGAGAGCATTGAAGAAGATGAGAGATTCTTCTCTGGGAAAAGAACTTCTCATCAGTTATATAGGGTAAGTGTAGAGGATTCCTCGTGATATTTAATTTATAAAAAGGTTTTATGCCCCTGACGTTTCGGCGGGGGCATATTGTTATACTTTGTACATCATTTGTAGGTTTACTTTTAGCAAAATAACATTAAGATAAAAGTATGAGGAAGATTTTATCTTTAGCTTTAATATTTAGTTTTGTACTTGCAAATGCCGTTTATGCCGAGGGCGATTTGTGGGACAATTTTGGCGATCAAAATTTTTACGGAAATAAACCCGTTTCAGACAGCGATTTTGACAAAGCATTAGCAACAAAAAAGAAAGAAAAGAAGCCGAAAAAGGTCAAAGGTGACACTTATCAGGAAAGTAATGAAACAGAGATTATTAATCAAAAGGCGGAAGAACTTCCCGTTGTCTGCATTAATACCGATGTAAAGTTACTTAATGATTCCGTATTACCTGTCGGACACTATCAGGTAACAAGCGAAAAAGTTAATAATAAAATATATCTTAAACTCTTTCAGGGTCACTATTTGATGGCAGAACTCGAGGCTGTGGAAACCTTAGACGATTTTGACCAGCCGGAGATTAATTTTGCAGACTTTATTACTGACGGAAACATATATAAACTGATTTTCGGTTCAATAGATTATAATGCGTACGTAAATCTTGAGCCTGTCATAAGCCGCAATGAACAGGATTAAGCATTTGTAAAAATTTGTAAATCTTGCATTATCCTGTGACAAAAAAATTTATTCCCGGGTATTATAATGACAGAGATAATAAAATTACATGGAGTATGTTTATGAGAATAGCTGCAATTTCTCCGGTGTCACCAAATTATAGTACAACTGTTTGTCCTCAAGCCGGATATATGAATATTTTGAACAAAAATAACGCAACGGATTCCGTATCTTTTACCGGCAGAAGACTACCCAAAGGCATCCGTAAAGATTTTAAGGATGACGAAGTCGGACAGGCATATCTGAATCGTATATATAATTATAAAGACAAGAATGACAACTATATATACGGAGATAGTGCAATTTATGCTATAGCAAACACATATCCGGACAAACTTCAGAAATTCGACGAACTTGCCGGCTTAAAAGATGATAATAATAATTGTATGCTGAGGGGTTTAAGCGAAGTATCTTTATTTATAGATATATATGACGATAAAAATAAAGATGCAATTAACAATTTAATCAGATTAAACTATGAACTAAATTCAGATCAATGGGGATATTATACGACTCACGATTGCTATACAAGAGAAGCCAGTAAGTGGTCATATGATATAGAAGATTTGGTTGACAGTTATAAAAAATACCCGAATGAATTTAACGAATTGGCAGATATGACATACAATAACGGTAACAATGTGTTCGACTCGTTTAACAGTATAAAGCAAATTGCTCCATTATATGCGAATTATCCTAATGAAACAGAGGAGTTAATATATATGACCGGGTTTAAAGGAGAACCAAGATTTGATGGACACGAAGTAGCTCATTTACTGGAAACTTATATAAAATTTCCGGAAGAAACCGGATATCTAAAAGGGTTATTGAATGAAAAAGAAACAGGATACAGATTTAATGCCTATCAGATAAAAGAATTAGTACCATTATATATTCTGGACAAAGGTGCCGTAAAAACCCTTTTGGCACTAAAAAATAAAAAGCAAAAATATGTTTATAATGCACAGAGTCTAACAACATTCTTCAGAACCTGCAACAAGGCACCCGATGCCGTAGCTTCTATTCTGCAAAAGCGTGGCAATTATCCTAATTTAGACTAAATATTATATTGCAAAAAACAGAAATGCAAAAACAATAAACATAGCAAGTCCGCTAAACAGAAACCATTTATGCATAATCGGATGCTGAACATCCCACATCTCTTTTATAGCGACTGTTGCATTTGTAATTGTCTGCATTTCATCTCCAAAACCAACTCTTACATTATATATTTTCAACAAATTCAGAAAAATCACATCACCCAATTAGTTGATTATTTATAATCTTTCGGCTAATATACAGATAACTATGAAAAATATTGAATTACTTTTACCTGCAGGGAATTTAGAAAAGCTGGAATATGCAGTCAGATATGGCGCAAATGCCGTATATCTGGGGGTGGTTGATTTTAGCCTCAGAGCAATGCGGAAAGGGAGCATAATTACTCTTGATAATCTAAACCATGCGATTGAACTTGCGCACTCTCTGGGGGCAAAAGCATATTTAACTCTGAATATATTTGCATTCAATGATGATATAAAACTTTTGGAAGAAAATATTGAGAAATTTGCCGACTCAAAACCCGATGCGGTTATTGTAAGTGACTTTGGCATATTGAACCTTGTAAGAAATAAAATGCCGAACGCTGATATTCATATAAGCACGCAAACAAATACTCTGAACTATGAAAGTGTCAAATTTTGGCGTGACTACGGTGCAAGCAGAGTTATTCTTGCAAGAGAACTGGCAATTAAAGATATTGCAAAAATCAGAAAAGAAGTCCCCGATATTGAACTTGAATGCTTTGTTCACGGCTCACAATGCGTATCTTTTTCGGGCAGATGTCTTTTAAGTGACTATTTTACGGACGGTGAAAGAAAAGCAAATCACGGCAACTGCTCACAACCCTGCCGTTGGAGCTATAAACTTGTAGAAGAAACAAGACCCGGCCAATATTATGAAATTAATCAGGATGAAAGAGGCTCACATATTTTGAGTCCGAAGGATTTGTGCCTTGTTGAATACCTGCCGCAATTAATTGAGGCAGGGGTTGATTCCTTAAAAGTCGAAGGAAGAACAAAAAGTTTATATTATGTATCAGCAGTTGCAAAGACGTACCGAAATGCGATTGACGATTGCTTAAACGGAGATACATCAAGACTGCATGACTATTTTGAAGAATTAAAAAAAGTCGGCAACAGAGGTTATACAACAGGCTTTGCGTTAGGAGAAAACAAACCCGACAGTTACAGTTATGATATTTCAAAAGGTCTTGCCGGAGCAGATTTTTTGTGCGAATTTCAGGGACAGCAAAAAGATAATTTATACTTAGTGAAAATTAAAAACAAAATGCTTGTCGGAGATGAAGTTGAAATAATTACGCCTACGGAACAATTCAGAACAACTGTGAATAAAATCATTGATGATGAAGGTGACGAAATACAGGTTGCAAATACGAATGCAGATGTCTGGATTGAGTATGCTGATTCACCCAAAGAATACAGATATGCTATGGCAAGAACAATCGGAGTCAAGTCTTATGTTTCTTAAACCTGATTACAATTTAAAAAATATATATGAAATTGATTTGGAAGAATTAAAGAACAAAAATATAAAGGCTTTGTTGTTTGATTTAGACAGTACATTAATGGCATCAAAAAGCGGAGAGTACACTCAAAAGACTCTTGAATGGCTAAATGCCGTAAATAAAGACTTTTTTGTAGGAATAATATCAAACAATAACAATCCGTCATACATTGAAAGAGTAAAAAAAGTAACAACTTATCCCGTTGTATTTTCTGCCGGAAAGCCCGACATAAAAATAGCAAAAGCATTTATGACAGAGCATAACATCTTGCCGCAAAATACGGCATTTGTCGGCGACAGACCGCTGACAGATACACTTTGCGGCAAAAAACTGGGCTGCATGACAATACTTGTTGATTCAATTACTGCCGATACAGAAAAACCTATCGTACGTTTTGCACGTAAACTTGAGCGTTTGACCATTAAAAATTAAATTTTATCAAACCCTGTATATTTTCTCAAAACCTCAGGTATAACTATTGTCCCGTCAGCTTGCTGGAAGTTCTCTACTATTGCGGCAAACGTTCTGCCAACTGCAAGACCCGAACCGTTAATTGTGTGAACAAACTGAGTTTTTCCAGTTTCTTTATCTCTGTACTTTATGTTTGCGCGTCTTGCCTGATAATCACCATAGTTAGAACAACTTGAAATCTCTTTATATGTTCCGTACGATGGCATCCAAACTTCCAAATCCCAGCACTTGTTTGCAGAGAAGCCAATATCGGCCGTGCATAAAGCAACACGTCTGTATGGAAGTTCCAGAAGTTTCAGCATCTTTTCGGCATCTTCCGTCAGTTTTTCGTGTTCTTCCTTACTCGTCTGAGGAGTACAAAGTTTTACAAGTTCAACCTTATTAAACTGGTGAACTCTTATTAAACCTCTTGTATCACGGCCTGCTGAACCGGATTCTCTTCTGAAGCAAGGAGTATATGCCGTCATATATTTTGGTAAATCGTCCTCTGAAAGAATTTCGCCTGCATAAATATTTGTAACAGGGACTTCTGCTGTCGGTATCAGGTACAAGTCCTCATCTACACACTTATACATATCTTCTTTAAATTTCGGAAGCTGCCCTGTACCCGTCATTGTTGCGGCATTTGCCATAAACGGAGGTAAAATTTCCTCATAACCTTCTTCGCCCGTATGAGTATCCAAAAAGAAATTTATTATTGCACGTTCTAATCTTGAACCTTTACCCCTGTACATTGTAAATCTGCTCTGAGATAACTTTACCCCACGTTCAAAATCAACCAGACCTTTTTCTTCGCATAAATCCCAGTGAGGTTTAAATTCAAAATCAAACTTCCTAGGCTCACCCCATTTATATACTTCTATATTATCGTCCTCAGAGGTACCGATTGGGGTTGTTTCATCAGGAATATTCGGAATATGAAGAAGCAAATTTCTCTGTGCTTCATCTAAAGCATTCTGTTTATCTTCAAGTTCTTTTATTTCATCTCCGATTTTTTTAACTTCTGCCTGAACCGCATCCGTATTTTCCCCTCTTTTTTTCAACTCACCGATAGACTGAGATTCGGTTTTTCTCTTTGCTCTCAAATTATCAACCTGAACCTGTATTTTTCGTCTGTCCTCATCTATTTTAATAACCTCATCGATTGACAATTCGGGATTTCTTCTTTTCAGTAATTCGTTAATTTTTTCGGGATTTTCTCTGATTAATTTTATATCAAGCATTATATTAAACCTCTCTACAATATCTGACTCAGAAATTATAGAATAAAGATAAATCATAATCAAATGTTAAGATATTTGAAATTATTTGACAAATATGTATAATTTAATTAGGTGTAGGCATGAATATTTTTGATATTATATCCGGAAAATTTTCATCTAAAGTCACAAAAGCAGGCTCGACTCACGTGACAGAACCTTTAGACTGCAATAATTCCGATACTGAAAACTTGTTTCTGAGCAAACTCTCAAAGCATGCGCTTAAGCTATATGAGCGACAATGCGATATCAAAAATTTTACAAAACTTGCACTTTCAGATCCACAGAACACAAGCCACAATGATTTGGTAAAAGAACTTTTAAATGATGGGGTTATAGACCCTCTGGATGATGGTCAAATAGAAGAACTTTCAAATAATGATGACCTGCTTAGTGACTTGGATTTATAAATATGAAATTATTGCATCCGTATAATCGATTGTACTTGCATTCCCGCCAAGATCTTTTGTAAGGACACCTTTTGCAAGCGTGTTGAATAACGCATTCTCAATTTTATCAGCATAAGCATCCTGTTTAATATATCTGAGCATTTCAATAGCGGAAAGTATAAGTGCTGTCGGATTTGCCTGGTTTTTCCCTGCGATATCGGGAGCCGAACCATGCACAGGTTCAAACACCGCACAATTTTCACCGATATTGGCACCCTGAGCAACTCCTAACCCTCCAATTAAACCGGCGCATAAATCCGAAACGATGTCCCCATATAAATTAGGCAAAACCAATACATCAAATTGACTCGGGTTCTGCACCATCTGCATGCATAAGTTATCCACAAGAATTTCTCTTTGTTTTATTTGCGGATAAGCCTTAGCAACATTTCTGTACGAATCTAAAAATAATCCGTCAGACAGTTTCATTATATTTGCTTTTGTTACAACACAAACTTCTTTTCTGTTATTTTTTAAAGCATAGTCAAACGCGAATTTTGCAATTCTTTCACTTGCTTCTCTCGTAATTACTTTTATACTTTCAGCGGTATTTTCATCAACTTGTCTTTCAATTCCCGCATACAAATCCTCTGTATTTTCTCTTACAATAACTACATTTACACCGTCATATCGTGTTTTTATGTTAGGAAGGTTCTTACATGGCCTTAAATTTGCATACAAATCCAGTGCTTTTCTGAGTTGAACGTTTACCGAACGAAAACCTTTCCCTATCGGCGTTGTAACAGGTGCTTTCAGAGCGACTCCGTTTTTTTTGACAGAATCAATAACTCGAGGGGGAAGAGGGGAACCCTCACTTTCTGCAACAAGTGCTCCTGCCGTCTGCAAATCCCAGTCAATTTTTAAACCCGAAGCATCAATAATTTTAACAACAGCTTCCGTAATTTCAGGGCCAATTCCATCACCGTTAATCAGAGTTATCGTTCTCATTTTCTTTTTTCCTAACAATATGTAATACTCTTTTAAATTCTTTATACATTCCGCACTTCGTAATAATAAGGCTGTCTTCTATAAATACATCACCCTGTATAAGTGCACCAAGCAACGGGCAGTCAAAATCTTTAACATAATTTTCACAGGTTAAACAAATATCATCATCTTCAATATAAACTTTTTCACCATCGCTATACATACGATAATTATACACTTTTTAGGTTTTTTGTAAATATCTGTAACTTATAATAATCATAAATAATGTTGGTGATATAATTTATTCATAGGATTATTAAGGAGTAATGATGAAATCAATTATACTGGCAGGCGGTTCAGGGAGCAGATTATGGCCTTTATCAAGAGAAATGTTCCCAAAACAATTACTCAATATTGCAACAAATAAGAGTCTGCTGCAAGCGACCTACGAAAGGTTATTAAACCTGTCAAAGCCCTCGGAAATTGTGGCAATAACAAACATAAAGTATAACGTTGATGTTAAAACTCAGCTTCAAAAAATTTGCAGCGGTTGCACCGTAATAGCAGAACCGATATCCAAGAATACGGCACCGGCGATTGCAGCGGCTCTGGAATATTATAAACAGACATCCGAGGAAAATGATGATGTAGTATTAATTGTTCCGTCTGACCACCAAATCAAGGACACTTTTGACTTTCTGGCTTCCGTTAGAGAAGGAGAAGAACTTGCAAAGAAAGGATATCTTGTAACATTTGGAGTTAATCCGATATATGCTGAAACGGGCTACGGGTATATAGAAACTTCCGACAGACTTGAATCAGGCTATAAAGTTAAGAGATTTACAGAAAAGCCGGACATATTATCTGCTGAAAAATATGTTAAGTCCGGCAATTATTACTGGAACAGCGGAATATTTATGGGCAAAATATCGGTTTTTCTTGATGAAATTAAAGAATTTGAAAAAATAATATTTAACAACATCGAAAAACTCGATTTTTCTAAAGGTACAACGATTGATTTTTATACATACAACAATTTACCCAGCATATCAATAGATTATGCAGTAATGGAAAAATCATCAAAGATTGCTTTGATTGAACTGAAATCAGATTGGAACGATTTGGGCTCCTGGGCTGCATTATACAAAGAAAAAGATAAAGATGAAAACGGTAATGTAATAAGCGGAAATGTTGTTGTTAATAACGTAAAAAACTCTCTGATCTATTCTCAAAAAGAACTTGTTGCAGTTTCAGGTTTGGAGGATATTATCCTTGTAGAAACCGAAGATGCAATAATGGCCTGTAACAGACATTCGACTCAGGATGTCCGCACGCTATTTGACAAACTTAAAGCATCTAACAGCGAAACCGTTCAACTTCATAAGACGGTTTTCAGGCCATGGGGGTATTATACCTGTTTAAACAGAGGGGAAGGTTATCTTACCAAAACAATATGCGTAATGCCTAAACAAAAATTATCCATACAATCGCACAATTACAGATCCGAGCATTGGGTTGTACTTGAAGGAACTGCCCTGGTGTTACTTGATGAGAAAGAATACATTATCGACGCCGGCGGGAGTATTGACATTCCGATAAAAGCGAAGCACTCTCTTCAAAACCCTTATGATACAGAATTAAAAATTATTGAAGTTCAAAAAGGGGAATACATATCAGAAGAAGATATAATCAGATACGATGACATATATGGTAGAGTATAGAGAAAAGGAGCAAAATATGTGTGAATTTTTAAAAAGAAATCTTAATGAATTTAAGGAATTTGCTGTAAAGGGCAACGTAATTGACATGGCTGTCGGTATCATTATAGGTGCAGCCTTCGGAAGCGTTGTTAATTCTGCAGTTAACGATGTTATTATGCCCCCATTGGGTGCATTACTGGGGAAAGTAGATTTTTCAAATTTGTACTGGATTGTATATAATCCGACGGCAGAAACCCATTTCGCTTCATTGCAGGCCGCAACTGATGCAGGTGTTGTAACTATAAATTACGGGGCATTTATTAATACGCTTATAAGCTTCACAATGGTTGCATTTGCAGTATTTATTCTTGTAAAAGGTATAAATAAAGTAAAAGCCGCAACAGAAAAGAAGGCAGCTGAAGATGCCGCAGAAACAACTAAACAATGCCCGAGATGTTTCTCCTCAATTGATATAAAGGCAACAAAATGCCCGCACTGTACGGCAGATATATAATTTATACAAAAAAGCCCTCTAAAAACAGAGGGCTTTTTAATAAAAATAAAAATTTACAAAAGCGACTTATCTATCCAGTCAAGATAACCTTTATCTCCATCAATTATATCAATCGCTATAATTTCCGGAACATCATAAGGATGAGCCAGTTTTATTACATTTTTAAGCATATCCAATTTATCTTTTACGGATTTTATGAGCAAAAGATATTCCGTATCTTCGCACATATTACCTTCCCATTTATATATTGAGGTAAGGTTAGGAACAATGTTCACACATGCCGCCAATTTTTTCTCAACAAGTATCTTTGAGATGTTTCTTGCTGAATCTATATTATTTACCGTTGAGATAACCATTACATAATTCATACAAAGATTATATCACAATATTCGCAAAAAGTTAATTGACAATAATGATAGATTAAGTTATTTTTAACTTATAAATAAGAAAGGAGTTTGTTATGGCGGAATTAAAAGGCAGTAAAACAGAGCAAAACCTGCTCGCAGCATTTGCAGGAGAATCACAGGCAAGAAATAAATATACTTATTTTGCGTCTAAGGCAAAAAAAGACGGCTATGTCCAGATAAGCAAACTATTTGAAGATACGGCAAATAATGAGAAGGAACACGCAAAAATCTGGTTCAAGCTGCTTGAAGGTATCGGTGATACAAAAGAAAATCTGAAAGCTGCAGCTGAGGGCGAAGCGTATGAGTGGACAAATATGTATCCTGAGTTTGCAAAAACAGCAAGAGAAGAAGGTTTTGATAAAATAGCGGCATTATTTGAGGGTGTCGCAAAAATTGAAAAAGCACACGAAGAACGCTACAGAAAACTGCTATCAAATATTGAAGGCGGATTGGTATTCTCATCAGAAAATGATGTAATGTGGGAATGTTTAAACTGCGGGCATATAGTTTTTGCTAAAACCGCACCTGATATCTGCCCCGTATGTAATCACCCTCAATCTTATTTTGAAAGAAGAGCAAACAACTATTAAGCATTAGCTGAAAAATCATTATCAGAATTTTTGATAATATTTTTTAATGAATCTTTTGCACATACTGAGCACAATTGTCCCGAGGGCAGTTGTGCTTTCAATTTTTTTGCAATTATATTTGCCCGGATTTTTGTTTTAATACTGTTTCCCGGGGGCTCATATACATTCATGATATGAGTTTCTCTAAAACCAAAGGCTTCTATTAACTTATCAATACCGTATTCCTTATCCCATTCACCAATAATCAAAAGTGAATTGTTTTTCATATTGGCCGCAAGCCTTCCCGCCAAGTCAACAATATCTCCGGTATCAAGGTATGCCCACACATTTCTGAAAAACAGGACGGTGTTATCTTTTGATATTTCTTTTTTGGAATCCTTAATATCAGACATCTCAAATAATACATTTTGCCTTAATTCGTCTGTTACTTGTACTTTTTCTTCTTTAACATCTCCCGAGAGCTTTTTAAAATATTTTAAAAACTGTCCATTTAGGCAGAATTCCGCATACATCCTCTCTGCCATATTTATATTCAGCAATCCCTTTTGAGCCATTTCAATACAATCTTTGTCTATATCCTTCGCTTTTATCGGTAAAAATTTATCTGCACCTTCACCGTACCTGACCTTTAAAAGTGATGCCAGAGAATATGGTTCATAGCCGGCTGAACACGCATGACAAATTACATTTACCTTTTCCTCATTTTTATATTTTTCAAATAAAAAATCCGCAAAATCATCCCACATCAAATCAGTTCTGAACAGTCTTGTGTTAATTCTGTACAACAGATTACCATCAGGATCTTTTACATCACCGGAACAAGAAGTGAACGTCGGAACTGACCTCTTCGCTGCGGGATGACACACCTTTGCGGGTAAAATATATTTGCTTGGTGAATTATTTATCAACGGGAAATTTAGCATATTAAAACTAAACCCCGTAAATGAATATTTTTGCTATTTTATTACAGCTTTATGAAAATGTTTTTTGCCTTTTCTGATTATCAGACCGTCAGCAAAGTTCTCTTTATTATAAGAAACATCAATAGCCTTTACGACATCACTGTTTACGCTGACTCCGCCCTGCTGAATTAACCTTTTTGCTTCTCCGTTACTTGAACATATCGAACATTTTACAAGCAGTTGAACAATACTAATCCTGCCGTCAATGAAATCGCTGTCAGAAAGTTCTGTTGTCGGCATATTTTCAGAATCTCCCGAGCCGCTAAACAGGGCATACGCAGCAGCTTTTGCTTTATCTGCCTCTTCTTTTCCGTGTACGAGTTCCGTCAGATGATAAGCTAGAACCTCTTTTTTCTCGTTAATTCTTGAATCATCCCATTTTTCCATTTCACATATTTCTTCAAGCGGAATAAATGTAAGCATCTTTATGCACTTCATAACATCAGCATCATCAACATTTCGCCAATACTGATAAAACTCAAACGGAGAAGTCTTATTCGGGTCAAGCCATACAGCACCTTTTGCTGTTTTTCCCATTTTTTTGCCTTCACTGTTCATCAACAGAGTAATAGTCATTGCATACGCATCGTCTCCGTTTTTCTTGCGGATTAATTCCGTTCCCGCAAGCATATTACTCCACTGATCGTCCCCGCCAAACTGCATATTACACCCGTAATGATTGTGCAGATAATAAAAATCATACGCCTGCATAATCATATAATTGAACTCTAAAAAGCTCAGACCTTTTTCCATTCGCTGTTTGTAACATTCGGCACGCAGCATATTATTTACTGAAAAGCATGCCCCGACATCTCTTAGAAGTTCTACATAATTCAGTCCCAAAAGCCAATCTGCATTATTTACCATAATCGCTTTATCTTCACCAAACTCGATAAATCTTTCCATTTGTTTTTTAAAGCAATTACAGTTATGCTGAATAGTTTCAGGTGTCATCATTGAGCGCATATCGCTACGGCCTGACGGATCGCCCACATGCCCTGTACCGCCGCCTATCAGCACAATAGGTCTGTTACCCGCCATTTGCAGACGTTTCATAAGACATAGTGCCATAAAATGTCCAACATGAAGAGAATCTGCCGTCGGGTCGAATCCTATATAGAATTTTGCTCCGCCGCTGTTAATAAGATTTTTAATCTCGGCTTCATCAGTAACCTGTGCTATTAACCCTCTTGCCTGTAACTCTTCAAATATATTCATCTGCGCTCCTTTTAAAATCAATATTAAACTGACTGCAATAATTATAACAAACAGAATCATAAACATCAAATGTTTAGCCCTCATGTCATTACGAGGGAGGCAGGAGCCTGCCGACCGAAGTAATCCGGCTGATTAAAAACACAAATGTGTACAGTTAGAAATTATCCTGTCGTATAAATAGCTGGATTGCCACGTCCTCACTTCGTTCGTCCTCGCAATGACATGTGTCATGTCATTACGAGCAAATCAAAGGCTTGATTTGCGAAGTAATCCAGCTTATTAAAAGACGATAAGACGTTATGACGATAAGACGTTAAGTTCATATCGGCATTTTGCACAACTAAACGCCCGGATTGCCACGCTTCGCTCGCCTCCGTTTGTCGAAATCTATTGATTTCGTTACAAACCGGGTACTCGCAGAGTGCAATGACATGTGTCATGTCATTACGAGCAAATCAAAGG
>DBXD01000035.1:1563-4039 GCA_002309425.1 Cyanobacteria bacterium UBA1221 | reverse complement strand
TAAAAACAAGACAGCTTTATTTTCATATAATGAGAAAACTATACTTGAATTGTGTATCTGCCTTCGCAAGCTGAAAAAATTAACAATAGGCTCTCATGAGATTACAATAGAAGATACAGATACACAGAGGACAATAACAATAGACACTCGACAATATATTTTTAAACGTTTCATTCACACGTTTACAATAAAAGATGAAAATGCAATCGCTGAACGTCAAGCCGGCAATCGTGCAGTATTACCAGAACAAAGAATTATTTGTTTCGTACCTGAAAAAAATGCTCAGAAAGAATATTTCTTATACAACGGTTTACCTACAAAACACAAAATGAATATCCCTTTGGTAATAGATGCACCTTTTGCCCTTACAACATCAAGAGAAGAAATAGAAACCGGCTTTTCAACTTGGAATGATATTATCAGAAAGGAATTATATTCAGCTTTGCTTAAAGTGATGATAAATCTAAAAGTTATAGAAAGAGCCAAAATATTTAGATTTATAAGATTCGTTCCACGCCGTTACGGACAAAAATTAGTCTATGTCAATGAAATGTCAGACTGCAGTTATCTTAATGAGTATAATTTTTTGGACGATTTGCGGTCATGTCAAATCATACCTACATTTAGCAAAAACGTTTTCAGTATACCAAAAAATAAAAATGCCTATTGTTTTCCGGATTTTGTGCATATTTTGATTGGTATGCTTACAACGTCAGAATATGAAAAAATTACTGCTTATGAAATCATAGATATCCCTAATTCGGATGACTTCAAATCTACTTTAAATGCACTGAAATGTGAAACAGCGGATTTCAACAGAGTTTTTCGGATTATAATGAATTATGCAGAAAAGTATATAGATAAGAATGAATTCAGTAAAAAGCTGTATGAGTACCTTAATGACAAAGACACTTCTATACCTGATGAATACAAGCAACAACTTAAAAAATTAGCTATTATCCCCGTGTATGGAACAACTCCCGGAAATACCAAGTACATATCATGGGCAGATGACAGTATATTTGTGAAAAGAGGAGTAACAACCTCCAAAACAGATTATTACATACTGAGAGAAGATTTACTCCCAAAATCTGTTTGTGAAAAGATATTCGATGTTTATGTAAATGAAATGAACGAAACAGAAGAGCACAACCGTTATAATAAAAAGCTTGAAAAGCTTATTAATGGCAGTAACATGGAACGTATTTATAGCCGATTGCTTGATGAATATAATTCAGGAGCACTTCAAAAAAATAATTCCCTTCCTATACTTTTAGCATTAAAAGAAAAAATCCCCTTAAAAAATCAGCTTGATGAAATTGATGATACAATGATGTTTCTTTGTGACCAGCCTGTTGGGTACTTTTCCGTAAAAATATTGCAAAGATTGATAGTGAATAAAGAATGTGAAGGTCTTGCAAAATATATCAAATGCCAAGAACTTAAAAATATCCACTATGAAGATGTGGACTATTATGAATCATTGACCGCTGATGATATTGAACAGCTTAATAATAGTTATTTTGTCAACTCAGAGGAAATTTTAAGAAAATTTTATTATAATGGGCTTATATCTGATGAACTTTTGCCGGATGAGCTTGGATATTTAAAATTCATTTCACTAAATGATTATGATAAAAATTATACATTTCCCGAAGAGCCTGTTCTTGACAGAAATCGTCTTATATCCCATGTCCGTAAGTCATACAATGACAAAAGAAAAATAGTATCCGTAAAAGTAGAAAGAACTGTCAAAAAAGGTCAAAACCCCGATGGTAGCACATTTGAACTTATAAATGAAGATACTCGCAAGGGAGCTATGCGTATATACACTCCCGAAGGCACAAAAAATTATTGTTTTTGCCAGATATGCCAACAAATAAATTCAAATGAATTGATAGAGGTAAATAATCTTGAATTAGAACCTGAATATTATGTTCCTCAATTGAGAGTCGCCCTTTGTCTGAACTGCAGCAAATATTTTAAATCCTTGAGAGCTAATGATTATAAAAGAGAAAAATATATAGAAGCAATCAAAAATGCTGACATACAGGAACAAGGAAAAATATCTATTCCCATAGATCAAAATAAAACTCTCACTTTTACAGCAACACATCTTGCTGAAATACAAGAAATATTAAAATTGAAACAATCTTGAAAATCAATCCATTTACACATGAATTTCATTTATTTCCGTTTCAAGCTCTGATATGCACAACATAATCTGATCAAATGTCGGTATATTGCCATACAGCATATACCGCATTTGATTATAATCAGCTTGCAATTCAGAAAAACGAAAATCAGGCGGAACTAATTTTAGTGTTCCGGGCTTTGCTTCATGATAATTTGCCCAATTACGTGGATAAAACTTCATTTTAAATTCGACAACTTTTTTCAGTAAGTCGAGATTATGAAAAGCAATTTCTTTAACATTACTATTTGCCATGCAGAACAAATCATAATAATGCCTTGA
>DBXD01000035.1:0-1509 GCA_002309425.1 Cyanobacteria bacterium UBA1221 | reverse complement strand
TCCCAAAATGTTCGTTCAGGTAAAACCGTCAGTACAGAAGTTGTTTTCTGCTCAAAAACAGACGGATAACACTCCGCAGCATGAGATTTTATTTCTACCTGCTTTGACGGTGTCCATGCGGCAAGAGCACCTATCTCCAAGCGGATAAATTGCAAAGTAGATATATTCTGAAACATTTTGGGATAAGCAAAAATAACTGTCTGCGGATCGTGTTTGTCTATATACACATTAGCTTCTTGACCGAGTTCTGATGTCAATGCTCTCTGCATTTCAGGACAAACTACTTCTTTCAAAAACTTTTCCGCCCGTTCATTCGCCTGTTTATTAAATATTTCCTGCTTTGTTTTGGAACGTTCCTCCCACGGCTCATTTTTGCCGTAACCGAGTATTTGCCAATCCAAAATCAAATCAATATCTTCCGAAAAACGACTAATCAGATTAAAGGCTTTTGACAAGCTTGTGCCGCCTTTAAAAGTGATGAAATTTTTCCACAGAGACCGATGGAAAAGATAATCCAAAGTAAAACATACCCAAAAATCCTTTTCGACAATGGCATCATGAAGTTTCATTTTATCAGCAGTATTTCTGAATAACTCATATCTTTCTTCATCGGATAATCTTGCAATATTTCTCATTTTTTATCTACCCCACATATTTTTCTGATAATATTATAAATCCAATCTGTACTTTCGGCAGACTCTTTCAATATGGTAGCTTTTTCCTCAGATGTCAGCCTGTTGGAAAGCATAACAATAACTTCTGTTGAAATGTTTTCTTTTCCCAGAGTTTTCAATGCCTGAATAATCAGCCTTGTCATATAAGACAATCCGCTGATTTCTTTGTTGGTACGATGTTTAAATTCAATACAAACATTGTTCCATTCATATTTGCGATACGGTCCGTCACTGATATATGACCATACAGCCGTTACTTGTGCAGAAAGTCCAAGTAAATTCAATGCTGTATCGCCACAAGGAGCAATCGTCCAGTGATAATTTCGTGCTATTGCCATTGCAACCTTGTTAGGATCAACAGCAACATACTCTTTAAGCAATTTACTGTATTTAGGCTTTTCATATATCCCATTTAACACATGATGCAATATACCCGCTTGAGTAAGTCTGTTAAGATTACGTCTGATTGTTTCCGTTGTAGCAATATCTGTAAAATCAGAGTTAATAAAAATCGTTCCCGGTGGACTATTTTCAATTCTTTGCTTTATTTTTCCTGAATAACTTGACTGCATAATGTCACCTCTCAATTTTGTCCCAAATATTATATAATATTTGGGACAAAATTGCAATACCATAAAATGAGTTGTAATTTATCGATGTGATACATACGTTTTTTATATGTGTGATATGTGTGTTTTAATCCATAACTTTCAACGAATCAAGTAATATGTCTAAAAATACCAGTAAATAAGGCAATATCTCATTTGTCAATTACTTGCTTGATAAGTAATTGACTTTTGAAAAAATTAGCTTTGCTACTAACAAAATTGCCTGT
>DBXD01000023.1 GCA_002309425.1 Cyanobacteria bacterium UBA1221 | reverse complement strand
ACAGAAGGAGCAGAAGATGCGGCAGAGACGGAGGAAGAAAAGCGTCGGGCATTTGTACAGGAATACTTAGATACATCAAATGCAAAAATAGAAGAGAATGCGTCATTCGGCGAAGAATATAAATCGGCTAAAGAAGAAGCCCAGAAAATAATGGCGACATCATTAATAGATAAGGCAGTATTTGAAATCAAATTAAAATCAGAATTAAGAGAATTTTCAAAATTGCAGAAGGACATAAAATCCGCAGAGATAAAGGATAAAAAAGACCTGGATAAATATAACAGCAGAAAAGAAGAATTAAACAGTAAAGCAGACGAGATGTTTGATTCAATAGAGGAGAAAGAAGAAGTTCTGGACGAATTTGTAAACCTATATAACAGCGGACTTGAAAAGTCACAAGAAAACATAGGTTACGGAAAAGAAACAAAACAAGTAGGTCAAGACTATATAGATGAGCAGCTGGAAAAGCTTGGAATCGGAAACGGTGAAATTTCCGGAATGGCAATGACTGCGGGGGCGGTAGGTTTATTAATGGCAACCGGAGCAGGTGGATTGTTGATAGCAGCGGGAATAATCGGAGCGAAATTACTGGCAAATAAAATACAGGAAAAGAAGTTATCGCAGGAGAATCCAGACATAAAACTCGGATATGACACAAAAAATTCCGGCAAGGATTTGACAAAAGATTCCGTAAAATCGTTGGTAAGTATAAAACTCGGTACTGTGGCAAAGACATTTGCGGAAAACAAATCCGAAAAATTGGGAGAAGATTTAACAGAGGCAAAAGAAAAAATTTCAAAAGCAAATACTGATGTAGATAATAAAATCAAAGAAAAAGAAAATAGTGTTATGGGGAACAATCAGGGCAATTCGAAACCCTTGAACACCCCTGATGTAGGGCAGGTATTTGGCATCGGAAATACCGCTAATAAAAAATCGAAGGAAGCAGTGCGGATCGATAAAAAGACAAAGGCTGACGAAAAAAAGGCAGGATCGGAAGAACGGAAAAATGTCAGATTATTAAAAAACAATAAGAAAACAATTGATAAATTAAATAAAGATACGGATAAAAATATAAGATTGCAGCAATCTTTAGCGGCAGAAGCAGGTATATTGCAGGAAGAGCTTGAGTCATACATGACAACTGAAGGAGAACAAGAACCGGAGCAAGACCAAATTCAGACTCCTGAACCGTTGCCGCAAGTTCCTCAGGCAGGGCCTCAACCTACACAGACAGAAACAGATTACAGTGAGCCGAATGCTGTACAAAGTATGGAAGATAGCGATGATAATCATGTTGTTGTACCTGTCACAATTACGAACAAACCGGTAAAGAGATCTTCAAATTCCACAGCTTATACAGGAAGCACCCAGCCGGTGGTAAAATATAATAACAGTACGGCTACTACAAATAATTCCGATAATAACTCAAGAATAAATGCTATAAATGGCAGACTAAATAATATACAGATACAGTCAGCAGCAGCAGGACTTAATATAAACAAGAATAACAGCAGAGTAAAAGATATTACCAGAAGAAGTAATGCTATCAGCAAATCAATGAAGGCGAAAATGAATGCCAATGTAAAACGGACTGTGCAGGCTAAAAAACAAGCTAATGGTGAAATAAAAGAAAATCAGACTACAACAAAAATCGTAACAACTATTGGTAAAGGCTTTGGTTATGTTAAATATACCGGTATGTTAATGATGATGATACCTTATACCGCAATAGCCGGCGAAATCATATTTAATGTCGGTCAATACGGAGAAATGGCTTGTTATGCAGCAAATGCAGTATTATATGCCGCAAAGGGTAATTGGTTAAGTGCAGCAGCTTCGCTGGGTTCGGCAGCATTATCATATACAGGGGCATCATCCAGTATCGGTAAGGCTCTTGGAGATGTCGTTACAAATGCGGTTATTAAAAACGGAGTTTCTCAATTTGCCAGTAAAATGGTTTCGAATTTAGCACAAAATGCAGTTTCAAAACTTGCCTCAAAAGCAGCAACCGCTGTAGTTGCCCTGGGTATGGAAGCCGGCAAAAATGCATTACTTAACTACGCAGAAAAAGAGGAGAAAAAAGACAGCGAAAGAGAATCTAACAGAAAAGTCCTTGTCAGGTTTGAAAGAAATAAGAAGAACAAACTTAAAAATCGGGTTCAAAAAGTGTACAAACCCGCAAGATTGAGAGGTTAAGCCTCTTTTATTGCAGATACGCATGATACGATGGCATCTATAATTTTTTTAACTTTTATAATTTCTAAATCCTCATAACTGTTTGGCAGATTATTGCCGTACGGAATAATTGCTTTTTTAAATCCGGAAATTACGGCTTCATTCAGTCTTTTTTCAATGTTATTAACCGGATATATTTCACCGGAAAGACCAATTTCTCCGATTATTACTGTTTGCGGATCAACAACAACATCTCTTGCGCATGTTGCAATGGCGAGAGCTATTCCTAAATCAGCGCTTGGTTCATCAACATCAATTCCGCCCATAACATTTACATACACATCTTGTTTTGAAAAATCAAGGCCGACTCTTTTTTCCAGTACGGCAAGAATTTGATGCAGACGGCTTAAATCAATTCCGTTAGTTACTCTTCTGGGAGAAGCATACGAAGTCGAACCCACAAGTGCCTGGATTTCAACCATGAGAGGTCTGGTGCCTTCATTTGTCACAATAATGGCACTTCCCGGAGCCGCAATTCTTGAGCGTTCATTTAAAAACAGTTCATTTGGGTTTATTACCTCATGAAGTCCGTCTGATTTCATTTCAAATATGCCGACTTCGGAAGTATTTCCAAACCTGTTTTTCATCGAACGAAGCATTCTGTATGACTTGTATTTATCCCCTTCAAAATAGATTACAGTATCTACCATATGCTCCAAGACTTTTGGCCCTGCGATATTTCCGTCTTTTGTAACATGACCTATCACAACTGTTGTTATATTTTTGCTCTTTGCAATGTGCATAAGGATATTTGTACATTCTCTTATCTGTGAAACGCTGCCGGCAGAACTTGCTACTAAATTTGAATATATGGCCTGAATACTGTCAATTACGACAAAATCAGGCGAAATTTCTTCAATTTGAGATTTAATGTTTTCCATATTTGTTTGCGGATAGATATACAGGTTATCGGAAACAATATTCAGCCTTTCAGCTCTTATTTTAATCTGAGAAGAACTTTCTTCGGCAGATACGTACAAAACCTTTTTGCCTGATTTGCACAGTTGTCCGCATGTTTGGAGTGTTATTGTTGACTTGCCGATACCTGGATCACCTGCAAGTAATACAAGAGAACCCTGCACAAAACCACCGCCCAATATCCTGTCTAATTCCGATATATTTGTTTTTAATCTGACATCTTCTCCGATATGTATATCTTTTAGCAACGCAGGTTTTTCATTATTTATAAATTCCTGAGCTGCGGCATTCGGCATCTTTGCATCATACATAACTTCCTCGACAAGAGAACCCCAGCTGCCGCACTCCGGACATTTACCGAGGTATCCGGAAGACTCGTATCCGCATTCCTGACATATCCACTTTGATTTTACTTTTGCCATACAAGTATTATATTATAAAAATTTCTGGTGAGTAAATATACTTTTGTACGACAAAAATGAAGTTCTAAAAACAAAATTTATACTTTTTGGGGATTATATGTTAAAAAAATAATTTCATAATATAACAGGATAATAGTTAGGAGATGATAATATGAATCTGCTTAATTACACTAAAAATTTGTACAGAAAAATAATCTTCTATGATAAGCATGTAAAAGATACTAATTTTCAGAGCGGTAATCCTAATCCGTTCAGACGGGCAGAGAACAGTAATATTACCGTTATTTGGATACAAAAAAAGGATAAAAAGTTGTAAAAGTCGCAGAAAAATGCTAAAATAATCATATGAGAGTTCTGGGTATAGATCCGGGAATGGCAATTGTCGGATATTCTTTATTAGACTATGACGGGAAAAATTGTAAACTTATATCTTCCGGTTCAATACAAACCAAAAAAGGAGATAGAGAGTCTGCAAGACTTTTGGAAATATACAATGATATGCGGGTAATTGTCGGAGAATTAAAGCCCGACGTTGCAGCTATTGAGAAACTGTTTTTTGTTCATAACCAGACAACAGTGATGCCTGTTGCTCATGCAAGAGGGGTTATATTAACAGTATTAGAGCAATTTGGTATCCCCGTATTTGAATATACCCCGATGGAAGTTAAAAAAGTTTTGACCGGGTTTGGCAGAGCGGATAAGAAAGAAGTTGAGCAGATGGTGAAGATTTCTCTTGGAACAGAGATTTTACCAAAACTGGATGACACAGTTGATTCTATTGCCATAGCAATTTGTCATACAAGAAGTGTTAATCTCTGCTGACACTCAATAGCATCTCATTCGGGATAAAGACATCATTTAACCCGATAGCTGCGTTTACAAACACGAATTCCATATTCTCTCCGTGCCCTACATCAAGTATGTCAAAAGGTATTTTAAGGTCAATGGCTTTACCAAATACATAACTTAAACTCTTTGAATCCTCTATAACCCATAAGTTGTTTGGAATAGATTTAATTATTCTGACAAACTTTAAATCTCCTTGAAGAATTGATAATTGTATTTCATTGTGAAATTTCTGCTTTGTAACAGGTAAAATGTCTTCGGTTTTATTAATTAATCTCACGGGGGATAAAGAGTGCTTTTTTGTGGAATTTCTGGTGTATATGTACATCTGATAGACTCTGTCCAGATTTCTTGCATTTTCCAGTAAATAATGATTTACATAAAATCTCAAATACAAATTATCCTTGTCATATCCGAAACATATTCTGTCAAACAGCTTACTCTCTTTCATAACAGGGCCGTCAGGAATGTAAATACATCCCGCATTTAGCCAGGAATCTTCATGTTCTTTTCCGTCTATTTCAGGCTGAATTTCCCCTTTTGGGTATCTTGATGGTTTTGTACTTAATGGAGTTATTGGTTGCTCCAAATATTCCGGTGTGGGTAAACCAAGATAAATGTATATGTTTTTTAAATGTTCTCTGAACAAATAATCAAATATACTGTCCCTGCCCGAATCGTTAGGTTCTCCGTACCACCAGAACCAATCACTTCCCTCACATACAAACAACTCTTTTCTTGCCGCTTCAATGTTTGGGTTGTACGGATTCTTCTTAATGTATTTACACAAATCATCACGTACATTCTTTAAATATTTCCAGGCCTGATCTTTTGTGGGTTCGTTAATCCACAGTTTAAAATTCCGATTAATCCAGGAACCGGCCTGAATTTTACTCAATGGTTTATGATATTTTTCTTTTTCCAAATAATCGCTTATCAAAACCGTTTCAAGGGATTCATCTTCATTTATTAACTTATACAGAGTATCCAGGAAAATGTTGCCGTCTTGCGGATAATTCTCCCAGCAATTCTCTCCGTCCATTGCAATGGTAAGCAAATGGTTGTCATCGGGAGATGAAAGTAATTTGCTCTGCATTACTTTTATTCTTTCATAAAGGTCTTTTGCCGCCATAACAGAGTCAAAATTCGGATATTCAAAACTTATCAAATTAGAAATCATCGCATTTCTGAATACCATTTTTAGACCGTTTTTATATTCGTAGGATTTTACAAGGTGATAAGGATCTTCAATGTAACCTTTAAAATCTCTTATAAATTCACAGTTAATGGAATCTGCAAGAATGCCTTCATCCGAGATTGTCCATTCAACTCCCAATTCCTTAAACATATCGAGAGTTTTGGCGCTGACACACTGCTCTGATGGCCATATGCCTTTGGGTTTTACTCCGATAAGTTCATTGATTCGTTCAATAGCCATGGATGTTTGCAATTTTGCATCAGGCTCCATTCTTAAATCTTCCGGTAATTTACTGCTTTCCTCAGTATTTGCCGTATTTATATCGAGAAGAATCGGTAAAATCGGATGATAATACGGGCTTGTCGTAATTTCAATCTTACCCTTTTTAACCAGCCTTTTATATGTCGGAATAATTTTTCTTATAATATCCCTTTGCATTTCAATAATGTCTATACGGTCTTTATGTGTGTATTTTTTCCCCTTTTTTAAAAGTTTTTTCAGCTGAGGATACTCTTTAATATAAACCGGGTCAAACCAAACCAGGTTAAATAGCGCCATAAGATCGGAATATTCCTGATTGGTAAAATCATTTACATTGACTTCAACAACTGATTGCCGTTTCTGGAATAGGCGGTTATATTCAGGATACGGATATATCATTGTTTTGTAATTTGCATCAAAAAAGTTATTTAATATAAATTCTTTATCATCATCATTTAATTCTTCAACGGGGGTTACGGTCAGTCTCGAATGTAAATCATGAGCTCCGTTTTCTCCGTAATCAATAAAAGCATCAAGAAGTACCGGAACTAAATTTATATTAAGTTTTAATTTTTTAAATTTTTCCGCTTTGGTAACAATATCAAGGTAATCTTTTACAGCATGTAATCTTACCCATGCCATTAAGTAATCACTATCGGGTGACAACTGATAAACAGGCTGGTGCATGTGCCAGTAAAATGCAATTGACAGTTTTTTCTGTGAATTTATCATTTTTATTATACTCAACTCCGGTGCAAATAAATTATAACACTTAAACCGACCCCTTGTAAAGGGAAATATTAAAGTCCGGATGTAATATGGATATGTGTCTTAACGGCTTGTATATAAATTAAGTGTGTAATATAATATACGTTGTATTATGAAGGGTAAAATTTTAGCATATATAATATCGGGGATATTTGTAATAACTTATTGCGGTTATTATTTTGGTCTGACAATATTATTAAATAATTCAAAAGTGCAGGATTATGCGCTTGAAAAATTAAGACAAAAGTCAGGCTATAATGTTATATTGAATTCTCCGTCCGTAAGAACCGGTTTTATCCCGACATTAATTCTGAGTGCGGAGGATATTATTATTGCTAATGACGATGGTACAGAGGCATTAAAAGCTGTAAATCCGAAAGCAAGAGTCCAGCTGGTTCCGTTATTATTTAAGAATGTCAAAATAAGTGCCGTTAAGGCTGAGGATATTACTGCAAATCTGGTATTAGATAAAAACAGACAGTTTTTTCTCGGTCAATATCCGATAAATATAAAAAAGGAACAAAATGTTGTTATAAAAAACATCTCGGCAGATGTAAGCAATCTGATTGTCAATCTTGATGATAAATTACAGGATAAACATTTAAAATTAAACAGCAAATATCTTAAAATAAATAAATACCGAAAAGATAAATTGATAAGATTTTCAACCGATTCCGAGTTATATACCGGTGAAAAGAGGGCGGGTATTGTTGCTGATATTGAATTAAAGTTGCCTGTCAGCAAAATTACGGAAAATAAAGCAAAAATTAATCTTGATATAAAAGATTTGGACTTGGGGGATTTTAGTGAATACGCGCGCATACTTTCTCATGACAAAATAAAAAATACTTACGGCAAAATCAATATATCTTCCAAAACTGAAAAAAACAACGGATACCAGAACATTGAAAGTGATATTTTAATTGATAAATTCGGTATAATTCAAAAGGACAGAGCTTCCTCAATATACAGTGATTATCCGGTTAGTATTAAGCAAAATGTTAATATTATAAAAAACGGGGTTAAAATCAATTTCTTAAAGTTAATTTCAGAAAACATTGATATTGATGTTAATGGTTTTGTCAATGCAACAAAATCAAAATTTCCTGATCTTGATTTAAAGGTTTCAATAAATAGTGTTGATGGTGCAACCTTATTACCAATGCTTCCGGGGGAGGAAAATCTGAATCCTGATTTTAATTATTACAAATTAAAAGAACATATGATTTACGGTAAAGGTAACGGTAATGTTGAAGTAAAGGGCAGAGCCGATTATCCGAATCTGTACGGAAACGTTCTGTTGACAGATGTTTATCTTAAAGAACCCATAAAAGATGCACCGAAAAACGGAACCCTGAAATTTGTGTTAAACGGACATCAGATGAAAATGGATGCTCATGTTATGACTTCTCCGTCGGATTTTGTTGATGTAAACGGAACGTATAAATTGTTCAGGAACAGATACTCCGATATGTATATAAAAACAACAAAACATATTGAACTTGTTAAAGCCGTAAAAGTTCTTCTTCCGCTGAGAGAAATATTCAAATTCGAGTTGGGTCCGCTTCCGATGATGGAAATAACCTCAGGTTACGGGGATGCTAATTTTCACATAGTAGGCTCAAGAGAGGATCCTCATTCTTGGGGAGAAATTAATTTTTATGACGGTACCGCATCTTTTATAACCGTTAATAATATGGTTGGCAAAAACATTTCCGGATGGGTAAAGTTTACCGGAGATGATGTTCTGTTTAAGGCAAATTCATTGAATTTGAATAATTTGCCTGTTGCCGTCAGCGGAAACTGTACCATGAAAGGTGATTTGTCCGTAGATATTCGTGGTGACGGTCAGGATTCAAATAATCTGTTAAAAATAATAAACACTTCTCCTATTCTAAAAGAATTGCAGGATATGCTCAGCCCTATAACTTATGGCAGCGGCAAAACAAAAGTCTATCTGAATATATTCGGGCATGTCACAAGAGGGGTAGAACCGGTATTTAACAAAGATTTGTTTGCAAAAGGTTGGGTTGAATTTATTTCAAATAAAATGACAGTTTTCCCTGAAAAAGTACCTTTTTCCGACATAAACGGTATAGTTAATTTTGAAAAAGAAGACGGCAATTTTAATATTAAAGCAAATTTGGTTAATTCCCTGGTATCCGCTAACGGGGTAGTAAAAAATAATGTATTAACCGCTAATGCATATTCTGACAAATTTAATGCAGGTGACGGCTGGAAAATTGCGAAATTATTTTATCCTGACCGAATACTGTCCGTTCCGGGGATAGATACTGTAATTACATCTTTTACGGGGCATTATAAAGGCCCGATTGATATTGAAAAATTTGATTATTCAAAGATTGTTGCCAAAGGAAAAATCTACAACAATAACTCTTCAAAATCTGCTGTAAAAATTAACAATAGTGAATTTACAATAAAAAACGGTCATGTTCATATTAATCCGATAAAGGGTTCGCTCAGTAACAATCCGTTTAACCTGCAATTGGATGTTGATAATATAATGACTCCAAAACAGGCATATAGCGGTTCGTTCTATATGAAAAATTTTGATTTGTCGGCATTAAACGGATTGTATTTCCCGGAATATCCGAGAATGAAAGATTTTGATAATTATCATGGCGTAATCGATATTGCCTCAAAGATAAAAGACAATAATATAAGGCTGTATGCGCAGCTGGATGGTACAAGCGTTGTTTATAAACCAAAACACCTTAAATTAAATGTATTAAACGGAAATGTTTTATATGATTTAGATGATTTAAATATAAACAAAGTCAATGCATACGCAGGCGAAATGCCGGTATTTGTAAACGGAAAAATAAAAGATATTTCATCTGCAAACCCTAATTTGAATCTGTATCTGAACGCAAAACCGACACAGGAATTTTTTGATCAGTTTTTTAACTCAAAGTCGGTTTACCCGATAAAATTAAAGGGTGATATGAATATTGTTGCAAAACTGGCAGGAAGTATAAACAGACTGAATACTCAGGCCGAATTAAAAATGGAAGAAGATTCTTCTCTTTATTATATGGGAGCGACAATAGGAGATCAGATAAATCCTGTTGTAATAGCGGCGGATACTGTTTCCGGAAAAGACTGGGTTAATTTTAACGCATTTAAATATGATAAAATTATTTCATCTCAGAACGGGAAAAAATTCCCTAATACGCAGCTTACACTAAACGGCGGACTGAAATTTTTAAACAGCAGCGATATAGAATTTAGAAACTTTAAAATTAAAACAGAAAATCCTACGGATGCAAAAATATTTAATATAATATTTAAAAAACCGATTATGAAGCAGGGTGTTTTTGCTTCAAACCTTATGATAAACGGTACAACGCTAAATCCCAAAATACTTGGGACTTTAGATGTTACAAGTATTGATGTTCCAATTGTTGCGGCATCCGTGAAAGATGTAAGTCTTGATTTTAAACCCGAAAACATATATATAAAAGCTAAAAGTTCTGTAATGGAAAATCAAATTCTGCTTAATGCTGTTATGAAAAATAAACTTGTTGAGCCGTATACTTTTAATGATATTAATCTGCACTTTGATAATCTGGATTTTAATACTATTACCAGAACAATCCAGGATTATGATGCAACATTATATAAGCAGAAACTGGGACTGGATGACAATTCAAAAAGTATAGACCCGAGGCAGATTGTTATTAAAAAAGGTCAGATTGCTGCAGATAAAATAAAAATCAAAGAATTAAACGCAACGGAATTTCTTGCTAATTTTTCTATTGATAAAAAAATGCTTGCAAAAGTTTCCGATTACAAATTTAAATTAGCAGACGGGCATGTAAACGGCGATGCAGAATTTAACCTCTTAACCAATATTTTAAAACTTAATACCCATGTTGAAAATTCCAATGCCCAGACAATATCGGAATCACTTTTTGATATGAAAAGTCAATTCTATGGTATTGTTAACGGAGATATGAATTTTCAGTGTAAGAGTAAAACTCCCGATGAATGTTTGAAAACCCTATCGGGCGGCGGGCAGTTTGTCATTACTGACGGCAGGATGCCAAAACTCGGTTCGCTGGAATATTTATTAAAAGCTACAAATATTGTATCAAGCGGAATTACCAGAGTATCAATAAACGGTATAATAGATTTGATTACCCCGTTAAAAACAGGGGAATTTAAGAGTATTACGGGACATTACAATATTGAAGAGGGTATTGTAAAAGACCTTGAAGTATTTTCTAAAGGAAAAGACCTTAATATGTATTTAAGCGGTTCTTTTAATCTGGCGGATTACGTTGCGGATATGGAAATATACGGAACACTTTCTTCCGATATAACTTCTGTATTCGGAAAACTGAAAAATCTGTCGCTGAATACTCTGTTGAATACAATTCCGTTTTTGAATAATACCGAATATTCTCCCGAGATAACCGCTAAGATTGAGAAAATCCCCGCAGACCCCAATTCAACAGTATCAAGAATTTTTGCGGTAGTTATTGACGGTAACATAAATGGTATAAGTTATGTAAAAAGTTTCAAATGGGTAAAATAGTTTCACAAACTTTCTTTAGCCCAGTCTTTCAGAAAGTCTTTGTTTACTTTGTATCCGTTTTCCAGAAATATTTTTTCCAGATGTTTTGATAAGAAATCAGTATGTACTTCCAGAGCTGTGAGCCAATCATCAAATTTAAGATTTTTATCATATCTGTTGCGCAATATTCCAACGGTTTCCGTAACCTGCTGAATATATAGCACAAGCTGCTCAAAATCTTCACGTAATATAGTTGCCGTTTTTCTTTTATAAGTCATATTAATTCCATTCGATATTATAATATAATATTTAATATTTTCAATCATCATATGGAAATATGATTTATTTTTTGTGGTGAATTTTAAAGTGTTACCATCTGTTTAAATATTTTATAAATACGTGGAGGATGCCGTTTTTATCAAGTTCAGAATCTTTTGTTACCTCGTATTTTGCCCCTGCCGGTGTGACAGCTTCTGCTTTCATTCGTGGTCGTGGCCATTCAGGAGAGGTTCGGGAAGGCGGCAATATACCGTTGAGTTCTGATATTCTGGATTTTTCAGGGATGTCTACCTCAAAGATAACTGCATTATTAGCAAAATTTTGTTCAACAGCATAATTTTTTGCGATATCGAAATTTCTTGTCATATATGCAAAACCTTTATCCGGAATTTGAATAGTTCCCTTTTTATATGATTTAAAAGCTTGATATTCTTGATCTGTTATTCCTGATATTCCCCTAAACAGCCTAATAGCCTCATTTATAGGTTCTAAAGTTTCAAATTCTTTATTTAATATATTCTTCAACTTTATAGGGTTTTCTGTTATTACTTCTTTTATTTCGTTTTTACCAAAATTTCCGGCCACAATATTCCACAAGTTGCTATTATGCCCGAAATTATTCACATTTTGCATCGCAAGATAACTACAAGCATCAATCATTGCAGTCTCCGGATGGCGTAAGAACTCATTAATATTAGTTTTGTAATAAACGTTGTTATAATGTCCCTTTGTCGCAGGAGTTCTGCTCTTTCCCAAATGTGTTAATTGCCAAAGGAGAGGATTCGGCTTTCCTTGAAAACTAACATTATAATTTGCACTAATACTGTTCATATGTCACCCAAGTACATAAAAACTTTGCTTAAAAATTTTTGACTTATTTTATTTGATTTTTTACAAAATTTTACAATCCTTCGTCAATAGAAATAACTACATAACTTGGTGTTGTTTTATAGAAAAGTAGGGTGGGTAAAGCACAAGCGTACCCACCAAAATATTTATATAAGGTGGGCATATTTCATTTTGCCCACCCTACCAACTCAGTAAAATCATTGAGTAATAAAAATGCGGTATTGCCTAACGCCTACACAGACAAAAATCTTTCAGCACTCAATACCGCTACTTATAGTATAAACTATATTCAACAGATTTTCAAGGCTAAACTTGTAAATGAATATAATAACGATTACAAAAATTCACAATCAAAAAATAACATATTCTTTCAGGATGAGCCGGAGCAACAAAGTATATTCGAGGGAAATAATAAGGCAAGAGGCTTTCGCAAGTACAAAGGTGCGTATATGCCTGCCGAAAATATTATCGAATTTTTCAAAGGTGCGGACGAATCAACTATCGTTCACGAGTTGATAAAGAAAGACAAACAAATTTTACAAAAAAAGAGTATGACCAATGCCATACTCTTTTTCTATATAGTTATTATTCTTATTCTTCTTCTGGTGCCTGTTCCTGAGGAACTTCTTTTACAAAGCATTCTTTACAGAAAACTTCTTTTCCCGGAATAGGTTTGAATGGCACTTGAGTCTGTGCTCCGCATTTTGAGCATATAGCATCGTGCATTCTGCGACCTCTTCTGTTTGCTTGTCTGCGTTTTTTTCTACATTCAGGGCATCTTTTTGGTTTGTTTACCAAACCTTTTTCTGCGTAAAATTCTTGTTCCCCTACTGTAAACACGAATTCAGCTCCGCAATCTTCACAAACGAGTTTTTCATCTTCGTACATTTTTGTGTCTCCTAAGTTAATAAAGTTAATTGTCTAAAGTAAATAATAATCTTACCTACTCCATTGTGTAATTATACAGTATATTGTAATTTTGTGCAAGTCAGGATTTCAGAAACTTCATACGTATAAATGATTATATTTATTATAACCACAAGTAAAATAATTATAAAAACAGGAGAAAATATGATAGATACAATGTATATTAAAGAGTTTGAAACCCGGTTTGTCAAATTATTTGAGAATGAAGTAGCGCCAAAAATAAAACAATTTGACATCGACAGGAAAAAGGAAAAGGAAAAAATTGAAAAGAATAGTATTTGGATTTATGCATTTTTCGGTTTAGTTGGTCTTATTTATTTTGCCTATGTGTCAATGGTGCAGCATCAGATTTCTGTAAAAGTGGTTGCAAATATTGTAATATGGGCAGTAGTTATACAAAAAGCCTATGCATATATGCTAAAAAAGCAATTTGAGATGAAACTTAAAGAACGCATTATGCCGGTACTGATGGGTGCCTTTGGGAATTTTCGCTGGGTAAAGGAAGAAATCATTTCATTACATGAAATTGCGCAGTCAAAAATGTTTAAAATTCCTCCTTATTCCTCAAAATCAGATGACGATTGTTTTATCGGTTCTTATAAAGATATTCCTATAAAGATATCGGAAAGTATAATAGGAGACGGGCAAACATCAGTGTCAGCAGTACCTAAAGAGTTCAAGTTTATATATGATATGCATAATGCCGTTGTCACAAACAGTAATTCCGAAAAAGAACAAGGTTATAAGGGTGTATTTATATTATTGGAAATTCCGAAAAGGTTTACGGGGCATACTGTTGTGACTATCCCCGAATACAAAAGAGCTGTGCCGTATGATGAAGTAAAATTAGAGGATGTAGAGTTTAGCAGACAATTTTATGTCGGCTCAACCGATCAGGTTGAGGCAAGATACCTGCTCACTACGGCATTTATGCAAAGATTTAAAAATATACAAAACATTTTCGGCGGAAAATATATTACCTGCAGTTTTTTAAATAGTTCTTTGTTAATATTTGTTCCGACCGATAGTGAAAGAGATTTATTTTCTATAGGAAGTCTGGACGAAAATGTTGCAGATCCAAAGCAATTCGGAATTATGCTGAAAGAAATAATATCTATATTTGAACTTATAGAAGAATTAAAACTATACCAAAATACGGGATTATAATATGACAACGATACAGGAAATAGTGAAAATATTAATTGATGCCGGAATTGAACCCAATGAAGCAAATGTAGAGGTGAAAATGCTTATAGAGCATTTTGCAGGGTATTCGGTAAAAGATATTTTGTTGGGAAAGAAACTTGAGCAGGACAAACTTGATGCCGTGAAAGAAAAAGCGGTTCAGCGGGCTAAAACAAGAGAACCAATACAGTATATTATCGGATATGCCGACTTTATGGGAGAAAAATATATCGTAAATCCCTCTGTTTTGATTCCGCGTGATGAAACGGAAATTCTTGTAAGAAAAGCAATAGAAATAATTAACAATAACAACCTGAAATTTGCACTGGATGTCGGTACCGGCAGCGGTTGTATTGCATGTTCCGTTGCAAAACATACCGATTGTAGGGTTATAGGACTGGACATTTCTTCGGATGCATTAAATACGGCGCTGGATAATGCTTCAAGACTAAACTTATATAATAAAGCAATATTTAGAAAATCCGATATTTTTTCAAACGTCAAACCGTCAGAAAAATTTGATATTATAATATCCAATCCGCCATACATACCTGTTGCGCAAATGGAAAGTTTACAGCCCGAAATTAAGTATGAGCCCACAGAGGCGCTTTTTACGGAAGATGATAAAGGGGTAAATTTCTATTCGCGGATATCTTCCGAGGCGCCTAAAATTTTGAATGCCTGTGGGTTTTTGATATATGAAATCGGTATGGGTCAATCTGAAGCCGTGCATAATATAATGGTAAAATCCGGATTTGAAAATATTGAAATAATTAAAGATTTATCCGGAACAGACAGAGTTATTTTGGGTCAAATAAGCACTCGAACTCAATAAATGCTTCATCAACTTTGTCTAAAAGTTCTTCGTGGATGTTGCATAAATCAATAAGCAAAACGTATAAATCGGCTGCCTGCTCGGATTTTTCCATTTCTATTTCGCAAAATTTTTTTGCAATGTTAAGGTAACTTTTTTCTTTAAGCATTATGCTGTTAATATTATCAAATTTTTCAACACTTTTTATCTTCATCTTTGCAAAATATTATTTATAATTCCGATTTTATTATAAACAATAAAAATCTTTTTGTCTATAATGGAAATAAAATTAATTAAATTATTGTAATAAATTTAAATATATTTTATTTTGGTACTGTAAAAACTTTGCAAAAATGCAACTGTTATAGTAGTATTAATAACAGGAGGAGATATACCGATGCCACAAACGGCAAAAGAGTACGGGAATAACTATTATTACTACTATGGAGATCAGCGAAAGACCTGTATAGCTGTTCCTGACGGCGTTGGGCGCAGGTATGGAAAATCTTTTTCCCGCAGTAATGTTTTCGAGTATAAGAGAAAAAATAAAAAAGTTCAAAAAAACAAGATAATAGCGCGTTTGATTGTATTGATTGCTTTATTGCTTACAGGTATATTCATATTACCTGTGGCGTTCAGGAATATTACCGTTCAAATGCTTTTTAAATCACCATATCCGAAAATAAAAGCGGATTACCGAAAAGTCTTGTTTCCAACGGGTAGTTATTTGAGAAATAATCTTTTTATGGGTGAGTATATGTTCAGCGGGGCAGCTCCTGCAAATAAAGCCTCTATGGCAACATTACTCGAAGGTGAGGCTATGTCGGGACTGGAACGGCAAATAATTTCAATAAAGCAAAATTTCAAAGATATACAACCCTCTGTTTTTGTTTGGGACTATGAAACGGGTAACTATGCGGATATTAATGCGGATGCAACTTTTTCTGCCGCAAGTATAATAAAAATTCCTGTTTTAATCAGTTTGTTTAAATCGATAGAAGCCGGGCAAGTCAGGTTAAATGACACCATGGTTTTAAAGTCATATTACAGGGCAGAAGGATCGGGTGGACTGCAATATAAGGCAGAAAATTCCGTATATTCGTTAGATAATCTTGCAAGAATTATGATTACTGATTCAGATAATTCTTCGACAAATATGATTATGTCGGAATTAGGTTCCATGAATAATGTAAACAGTCATATTCGCAGTTGGGGACTAGCCGGAACAGAGCTGCACACGTGGCTTCCGGATTTGGAGGGGACTAATCATACGACAGCCAGAGAACTTGCAAGGATGCTGTATAACATAGAAAATCCTGATTTTTTGTCTGAAACATCAAGATTAAAAATCAAAGATTATATGGCTCATGTGAAAAATAACAGACTTGTTGCATCAGGTCTGGGCCCAGGCGCTACATTTATCCACAAAACAGGTGATATAGGAAAAATGTTGGGTGATGCCGGTATTGTAACGTTGCCAAACGGCAAAAAATACATAGTGGTTATTATGGTAAACCGTCCTTATAATTCTCCGCAAGGCAAAGATTTTATAGTCAAGGCTTCTGAAATTATTTATAACTACATGAGTTCAATATAGTCTTGGTTTATTTGTTTTTTATCCAAACATTATATATTGTGGCCTTATTATCTTGACGAACCATATTTATATTGTAATTTCCGTTATAACCGTAGTTCTTAAAGATTGTATTATCCGGAGTGCACTCTATATATACGGGGGTATTCTTTTCGTTAGGGAAATATTCATTATCATCTGCATCAAAATATTTACAGGTAATTCCTTTTGCCGGAATATATGTCGGAGCATTTTTGAAGTTTAACGGATTCATTACTGTTGATATTTGTTTCCCGTTTCTCATCATTATTATGTCATATTTGTCAAAATTGATATTGTTGGCATCTTCCAAAAGTTTATAATCTATATTATATCCGTAAAAATCCAATAATTTTATAAGTAAAAGACTTTCGTACTGATTTTGAAAATACAAAATATTAGAGTTTTTAGGTTGTGACATTATTAATGAACGCAGCATGCATTGCGTATCATTTATGAGATTATAACTTTCTTGGGGGCTTTTCTTTAAAACAAGTTCGCACATAGAAATTTGCCTGATTTGGGATATGGTATAACCTTTTTGTAAATGTGAAACAATTCGTAATACGGGTGCACGCCAGAGATGAGTTGATATCAGAATTAGCCCAAATAACGCCCAAAAAGTTATTATAAATTTCCACAAAGAATTTTTTCTTGAGTAGGAATAAACTAATATTGGAGCGGCAACAACACAAAAAGAGGTTAAAAATCGGATATTATATGTCATAAATTGTATTTTATATGACATAACAAAAATTGAACCCAAAAGGATAAGTCCAAAGGAACAGATCATTAAAGTTTTGTTATCCCTTTTGAATAACGGTTTAATGAGGGAAAAAATCCAGTATGGCAAAAACACTAAAAAGCCCATTACCCCAAGACCAGCAAGGGGATCAAAAAGGGTATTATTAATTTTATCTGCGTCGCTTGTCAAATATCCATCCGGAATTGAAGAAAGGTGAAGAGCAGTAAGTATCAATGTTCTTGCTTTTACAATATAACTCCCAAATATCTTGTTCCAGCTTAATCCGGTAAAATCAAAAAATAAAAATATATGCTTAATAAAATTAGCAAAAGCCCCTTTTATTCCATAAAAGTTATTATGTACTTGCAAAAAACCTTTTGGTCCAAATATATTTCCAAAATCGAGAAAGTTTAAGATATAGTTATAGGAGGAAAATATTATAAAATTTATAAACCCGAAACCAAGGAAAGATAGTATTATCTTGTAATAATTTTGTTTATCAGATTTTACTGACATCCACAGCATCCATAAACCAACGGGAAACATCAGCATTAGTGCGGGAGTTTTTGTACCGATTGCAAGAGCATACGATAAAGAGGATATAAATAAATCTGACAATCTTTTTTTATCAAGATATTCCCAAAAAAGATAAATGCTAGATAAAACAAGACCTGAAATAATTATATCTGTTTCCGTTCCGGAAAGAAGTATAATTACAGACGGAAACGCAGATGTTATAAAAATTGTCCATAGTTTGTGCCGTTCGGAAAATCCAATCCTACCAAGGATTCCGTATATTGAAAATATTGACAATATAAAACCGACAAATGAAAAAATGCCCAGCCATAATTGTTTTTTCAAAAATACAAATAACCACAGATACAAAATCTCAGAATTAATAGGCATAACCAGATTCCGAATGTCGGCGGTTACGAAATGATTTAAGTTTTTATTACTTATCCAAAACACGCTTCTCAAAACGTGATAAGCCCCAGCATCAGCGTTTACAACAGGCATGATAGCGATTATAAATGAGGAAACCGAAATCATAAAAAGGAAAGCCAAACCGAGCACAAGCAGATACTTATCGGACATTACGGCATAGTATAACTTTTTAAAAAATCTCTTTGGTCTGAATTTGTATGCAGGTTTACCTTTTTTATACCAAATAAAACCTGAAACAATTGCAAAAATACTGTTAATAATAAGAATACCAACCTGAGATATAGAATTTAGTAAAGACAATATTTCAACATTCAAAACAACTGATGCGAACATTATTGTGCACATGTATATAAATATCTTAATAAAATTTTTCTGTTCAAAAATTGATGTAATAAAATATCCGGTCAATACAGTAAGTATAAGTGATAAAAAAAATAATCCCATCCTGGCTCTCCTTATAATGCAAATATTGTAACAATATCAAAATATTTTTGCAATAAAGGGTTTACAAATAAGAGAGTTTAGGTTATTATACCTGTACTATGATGATTAGATTTGAAAAACGACGTATGTACTTAATTTAACAGGCTTGTTTGTAATAAGGCGTACAGTTTTTCATTGAGAAATAGATATTATAAACAGACCTGTTGATATGCAGGTCTGTTTTTTATATTATCCCGCTTGCATATTGACCCCGAAGTTTATAAAAGTTATGAAAGGTGAAAACTATGATGATAAATACCCGACGATACGTAACCATAAAGGCGAATACCCCTCTCGTCTATTTAATGAATTTAAGATGGGGATTGTAGTTGATTATTAAAATTGAGGAGAATAATCTCCCGAAAGGACAAAAATGATAACCCCGGTTACGGCAAGTAAAATATTTTCAATTTTAGGGAACAACGATTCTTTGGTTCCCATGGCAATAAAAGATATATCTAACAGTATAGGTTTAACGGCAGGTTCATATATTACGGGACAATCTGCCGAAGGTCAGGACAGATTTATTGATGAATTCGGAACGCAGGCAATTTGGCTATTAGGGATTCCGGCATACAAAAAAATATTAGATTTAACTATGTTTAAGCCTTTGGGTTTCGATTCGGAAGTTGATGTCAGGATACTTAAAGACAACGAGGTTTTTGAACTTGCAAAGCAGTACGCAAAAAAACATGATGAATTATTTAAAGATAATGTAAACGTTCCTAAAATTGCAAAGAGTCTGGAGAAAGTTTCTGCAAAGCAAAAAACATTCAAAGGTCTGACTTTTGGTAAATTTGCAATATCAACATTGATGACAATATTGACTTATGGCGGATTAACAAAATTCAGACAGAAGTACAGAGAAGAAAAAATAAAGAAAGAGTTTTTGGAAAAACACGGAGCTCAAAGTACGTTTACTTCGAATTTGCACAAAACAAACATGACAGAATTTATGGGTAAAAAAACGGATCCTGCTTTTACAGGTTCAATTCAGGATTTTATGTTTTCTCCCGTTAAAAATCTTATGATAGTGGATGCCTCAATTTCAGGAGAAAGACTGTTAAAGTCTAAAAACAAGCAGGAGCTTACAATGTATGCCATAAAAGAGGGAAGTTTCTGGTTCTTTATGTACTTTGCAGGTAAGCAAATAAAAAAACTGCTAGAAAATCATTCGCTGAAAAAGCATAATATTCCGATTGATATTGACCCCAGAGCAATAGAATCGGAAGAACTAAAAAATGCTCTGTTAGACAACAAAATTCTGCAAAGTATAAATGAATTTCCTGTCGGAAAAAATGTTTCAAATGCGGATATTTACAGATTTGTAAATGAAAATCAGAAAAATCTGGTTGTCAGGATGGCAAAAAAATCAGATATAGTTAAAACCGTAAAAGTTAAAAACGGTTTATTTAAGAAATCTGTTGATACAGGTTCGATAGATAACAGAAAATTTATTGACCCGAAAGATATTATCGGTTTAAAAGATAAATTAAAAGTTTTGTATGATAAAGGTCAGGAATTTATCCAAAGCAATGCAAAAAATATGGGTAAAAATGTTGAAGAATTATCCGCTGACGACATACAAAAACTTCTCGGAAATTATCTTGAAACAGTAAAAAGAGGTACAAGAAAGGCAACATTAAGGAATATCGGTGCGTGTATAGGATTTCTTGGCGTTATTATGCCGGCAACGCTTATAGCATGGAGATTTCTCGGGAAAAACAACAAAGAGTATCAGGTAAGAACTGATGTCGAAAATAAACTGAAATCACAGATGAATTTAGTTTAAATTATATGCATATTATCGACAATTTCTTTACGCTGAACCCAGATTTCCATTCCGAGTTCTTCGCCCGTTTTTACTAATGCTTCTTTAATTTCTTTAAAGGAATATTTTGATTTTTCAATATTACAGAGCATAAACATAACAAAGTGTCCCTGCATGAGTGTTTGCTTAATATCTTCAATATTAACCTCATACTCAGCCAATACTGATGTCACTTTTGCAACAATCCCTACTTTATCTACACCCTGAACTGTTACTATAATCTGAGAATCCGTCATTATACATTTTCCTCATTGGTTACTGCAACAGGCTTTAACCAATCCCTGTTTATAAATTTACCTATCTGATGTTTTCTGCAATATTCAGCCAAATCTTTTTTGATTTCGGGTGCAAGAATATACATTGTTATAATATTCGGAATAGACATGCCTATCATCATTGCATCAGTCAGATTTATTACGGAGCTTACATTCATAACCGAGCCTATAACGGTAAAGGATAAGAATATAAACTGGAATATAAGAGTTCGTCTTTTGCCTTCTCCGACAAGGAAGTTCCATGCTTTTAACGAATAATATGCCCAGGAAAGTATTGTAGTTACGGCAAATAAAACAACAACTACCGCTAACACGTACGGGAACCAGCCAAAGACTGTTTCAAAAGCTCCGGAGGTTAGCTGTATGCCGTTTACACCTTCCACGCCGACATATGAATTTGTAATGATAATAATTGTTGCGGTTAACAGGCAGATTAAACCTGTAAACAAAGGCTCTGTTAAAGATACAAAACCTAGAGAAATCGGTTCTTTTGTCTGGGCAGTTGCGTATGCAATGGGGGCCGAGCCGGTTCCGGCTTCGTTAGTCTGAACAGAGCGTCTTAACCCTGCAATAATCACCCCTACAAAACCTCCGTATGCTGCTGACGGATGGAATGCTTCCTGACAAATTGTTGCAAGTGCATGCGGCAGATTATGAATATTTACTATAACAACAAACAGTCCGCCAACCACATATAAAACACACATAAACGGAATAACTTTTTCCGCAACTTTTGCAATTTGTTTAATTCCGCCGATAATAATTATACCGAGAGTAACTGCGGTAATTAGTCCGACAAGCCACATTTTGTCACCCATAAATCCGTCAGATCCTCCTGTAACGTTTACAATTTGCTGTGCGGTCTGGTTTATCTGTATCATATTCCCGCCGGATAAGCCTGCACCGATACAAAGGATTGCAAACAATACAGACAAAGGCTGCCCTAACCATCTCATTTTCTTTCTGGTTAAACCGTGTGCCATATAGTGCATCGGACCGCCGGAAATAGAACCGTCAAGGTTGAATCTTCTGTATTTTATAGCCAAAGCCGCTTCGACAAATTTCAGTGCCATACCGAGTAATGCACCCATAAACATCCAAAATACCGCACCGGGTCCGCCGATAGATATTGAAATTGCAACACCGGCAATACTTCCCAAGCCTATTGTTCCGGACAAAGCGGTCATAAGCGATTGCAGAGGTGACACTTCTCCGCCGCCATCCTCTCCTTTTTGTGCGGGAGTTTTCAAAATTCTGAACGATTCCGGCAATCCCCAAACTGCGATACCTCTCAAATAAAATGCAAAGAACAAACCGCCGAACAATATCCACAAAACAACAATCGGAATGGATGTTCCACATATGTTTACAGGGAAAAATATTATGTCTGATACCCAGTTAGAAACCGGTGCTACATGTTTATCCAAAAAGGCATCGATGCCCATTGCATTTGCCCCCTGTACGGTAAAAAATAACGTAAATAATGCGGTTAAAATTCTCTTCATTTAATATCCTTTCGTCTAGTTTTCAAAAATTTCGGACTGTAAATATCGTATCAAAAACAAAAGAGGTATTTTAAAAATGTAAATAAATATTAATATGACGTTAAGACGTTAAGTCAATAAGACGATAAGTCCTTTACGGTGCAAGTGCAAATTGATATAACCAATGTGCCCGAAAGGCTGAAATGAATCTAACGTCTTAACGTCCTCACGTCTGCAAACTTTTTTAATTCCTTATTCTCAATTATTAAGTGCACTTTTTCCTCTGAGTTTTCTGTGATAAGTAATTGCAAATCTGTGAGCTTCATCTCTTATTCTCTGGATTACATACAATGCTCCGGAATCTCTCGGCAGAAGTATGGATTTTGATTGTTTCGGCAAAAAAACTTCTTCCTCTCTTTTTGCCAAACTTACTATATCAATCCCCGTTATTCCCATTTCTTCAACTATTTGCATAACGCTGGACAACTGCCCTTTGCCGCCGTCAATGATTATCAAATCCGGCTTTGCCCATTTTTTCTCATCGCCGAGGTGATTAAATCGCCTTGTAAGAACTTCTTTCATTGACTGGAAATCGTCGGGTTTCCCTTCGGTTGAGCGGATTTTAAATTTTCTGTATTCTGTTTTTTTCGGCAGTCCGTTTATGAAGGTTACCATTGAGGCAACGGTATTTGTTCCCTGAATATGGGAAATATCATAACATTCCATACGGTGCGGAAAGTTTTTAAGCTTCAGCTTTTCCGCTAAATAAGAGCCGATTTCATTGAAGTCCTCGTTGATTTTTACCATTTTTTTGATTTTTGCGTTATCTAATACGATGCGGGCATTTTTGTCGGCAAGCATCTGGAGTTCTTTACCTTGTGCGGATTTGCCGTAACTTATTTTGACGTTTTTGCCGGAAATTACGTTCAGCCATTCTTCGTATAGGGCTTTTTCACCAACCGCTTCGAGTTCATTTGAAACAATCCTGTCGGGAAACTCAAGTGATAGTGTATTATAGTATTCTTTAAAAAATGTCGCAAAAAATTCTGCTTTATCCTCGGCTTCAACTTCATAAGTAAAGTCTTTTTTATCAATCAGACGGCCTTCTCTAATCATAAGGATAACTATTGCAAAAATACCGTCCTCGTTAAGCATTGAGATGACATCTTCGTTGAGTTTTGTATTTTCGTAAACGACTTTTTGTTTTTCTAACGTTTTCTTCAGATCAAATAAACTGTCCCTCATTCGTGCTGCTTTTTCGTACTGCTCCGAGGCTGCGTATTTATTCATTTCTTCTTCGATTTGTTTGATTAATTCAGATTGCTTACCCGATAAAAAAAGCTCTGCCTGATGTACAAGATTTTTATACTCTTCGCTGGAAACAAGGCCCTGACATGGTGCCATACACCGTCCTATTTGATAATACAGGCATGGGCGGTCTTTGAATTTCGGAGTTTTACATTGTTTCAGAGGAAAAATCTTTTTCAAAAAATCAAGTGTTGCCCACATTGCGCAAACATCTGTATAAGGACCGTAATAACGTCCTTTTTCCGGGTTAAGGTTTTTCTTTCTGACAACCGTGATTCTCGGGAAATCCTCATCAGTGATAAGAAAATACGGATATTTTTTGTCGTCTTTCAGCAGTATATTGTAGCGGGGTTTATGTTTTTTTATGAGGTGATTTTCGAGGATTAATGCTTCGACCTCGGTGTTTGTAATTATATATTCCATTCTCTCAATTTGGGAAACGAGAACATTAACCTTAACGCTGTCGTGGTGCTTGCGGTTGAAATAACTCATAACACGGCGCTTGAGAATTTTGGCTTTCCCCACATAAATAATCTCATTGTCCTTGTTGTAATAAATATAACACCCCGGAAGGGATGGCAGAAGTTTTAGCGTTTGTTTGAGTTGTTCGTTCATAAGTTTATTATAGCAATTATTTTTGCGGATAACAAAATGATTAATTGTAAACTTTTGTTAAAACAAACGACAGGCATAAGCAATTATCAAATACAAAAATTTTTTATTAAATTAACGGGATTAGGAAATAAATCTTGGGGATATTAATAAAATACGAGGAGGAAAATTATGACAGGAACAGAACCTATTAGATTTGGAGTAAGCGGATTTTGGGGGAAAGGAGAAATCCCTATCAGGGAATTTACAAAATTTGCCCAAAGTATTAAAAGTATTGATGAACTTTACGATGCACTTGGCGGTAAAAATAATGTGGATAAAAAATATCAGTGTGTCTTTGAATCTATGTTTAATCAACTTGCAGGTGAAGACAAAGAAATTGATGCAAATGAGATTTTCGGCTTTTTTAAACAATTAGATAAAGCCGCTGAAAGAAATGGTGCAACTACTCCAACATCTATGGATATACTTAATGATGATGAGTTGTATAAAGAAATGAAAGAGAATGGAATCCGTGCGAAAATCTCTAATAAAACCATTTCTGCAGGTGTACTGGGATGGATGTTTGGTTTAGGTGGGCTGGGTTTACTACTTGAAAGAGCCGAAAATTCATATGATGACAAAGTCGGTCAGAAAAAAGCAATGCATCAATTCGTTGAGGCATTGGTAAAAGTAAACGATAAAAAAGTTGCTGATCAAGAAGCTATTGAAGCGGCTGAACGTGCAGCACAAGAAGCTGCAGAAAAAGCAGATCTTGAGGCAAGGACAACTTACGACAAGTACGGTAACAAAACCATTAAAGATAAAGAAAACCCGGATAATTCAGTAACATACAATAAGGATGACAAAAAAATAAAAGAAGTTACAGTAGTGAATGGTCATAAATATATTGAAACACTGGACCCAAATACCGGTGAAACTGTTGATTGGAAACATATTGGTCCCCGAGAACCTGAAACATATTATTATCGAGACGAAAATGGGGCTGTTATAGAAAAAGAGATAACAGAATACTATAATGACGGAACAAGAAAACGTGAACGAACCTATGACAGAGATAATAAACTTATCTGCGAACGTTTATATGATGGAAAAGGTAATGAAACATACAGAATGAAAGTTAACCCTTTCACAATAGCTGTCGGCAATCTTAACGGTACAGAAACAAGTGTAAAAAATAAAGATGAATCTTGGGATGTAACGGGTGTGGATTCTGAGGGCAAAACATTGTATACCGGCACTGAAAAAACTCGACCAAATGGGGATAGCGAACACGTTACAAAATTCTCTGACGGCAAAATTGAGATAAAAGTATTTGACGGTAATGAAAAATTTAATGGTTATAGAATTTTCCATGAAGATTTGAATGGAAACCTCATTAGTGAAAATATAGAAAACATTGACACTAATACTTTTGTAACCAGATGCTATAAAGATGGAAAAGTTTACATCGAAGAAATCTATGAACATGGCAAAGAACCTAAATATTACTACAAAGGTCAGGAAACAACCCGGGAAGGGTATTGGGAATCCAAAAGAAATATTAGATTATACTATTCCAATCAGGGTGTAAAACTTTAATAATTAAACATTGCAATTAACAAAGGTGTGCTACAAGCACACCTTTTTATTTTTCATGTTATAATATTTCAAAGAGAGGGATATTTATGAAAAAGATTTTGTTATCACTGGCATTTATAATGATTTTTGGCGGCGGAAACTTTTATAATGCAGGATTTGCTGAAGAAGAAAAAGTTCCGGTGCTGGAAGCGGCCGTAAAAATTGAATGGGTAAACATGCTGCAGTTTCAGCGTGAAGAACGGGTTGAAAAGTACCGACAGGAATTGTTTGGAGAAAACGGCGGCGTTAATTATAACAAAAAAGAGTTCAGAGCAACGTATATTCCCTGGCTGAAAGATGATGATTATAAATCTCATTACAGGTTGATTTCAAACGGTGTGAAAGAGAGCAAAGACTTCAATATGGCGGGCTTTTTCAGAAAATTCGGCGGAGAAGATATTTTATATTCTTATGCGCTTCAGCCGAAAGAAGATATGCGCCATGTATATTATTATTCCGCAATAGGACGTCTTGCCTATGTTGATGTAATTTCCGACAATTACCCCAATTTCCCGTACTATTCAAAGCAGTACCGTGCAAACGGGAAACTTGCAGGCTCTATATATTTTGAATCAAAGGATTTGCAATATACTTACGGTGCAAACGGAAAATTTAAAGGCTTGTGGTACAAAGATAAAATGTATGATATAAAAGGAAAAGAAATTTTAACCAGAACAAACTGGTAAGTGCCGGTGGCACTACTTTATGAACTAAGTTCATGTAATACTGAGATTATTATTATAAATGAGGAAAGCAAAAAAATGACAAGAAAACCAAACATTGCAATTTTAGGCGCAACAGGAGTTGTAGGAAGAGAGATAACTCAAATTTTAGACGAATTAAAAGTTGAATATAATGAAATAAAATTTTTATCGAGTGCCAAGAGTGCGGGTAAAAAACTGGAATTTCAGGGAAAAACATATACGGTAGAAGAAGCAACTCCGGAAAGTTTTGACGGAGTTAATATTGTTCTTGCCTCTGCAGGCGGTTCAACTTCTCAAAAGTTTGCACCGGAAATCGTTAAAAGAGGCGGAGTTCTGATTGATAATTCAAGTGCTTTCAGGATGGAAAAAGATGTACCTCTCGTTATTGCAACCGTAAATGATGAAGATTTAAGAAAACATAAGGGTATTATTTCAAATCCGAATTGTTCGACTTCTCAGCTGATGCTTGTTTTAAAGCCTTTGCATGAAAAAGCCAAAATAAAAAGGCTCATTGTTTCGACTTATCAGGCTGTATCCGGGGCGGGACTCGCAGCAATTAACGAATTAACGGAAGATACAAAAGCTCATCAGAGAGGAGAAGTTTTTGAAAATAAAGCATTCAAAAAACCGATTTCGTTTAATGTAATCCCGCAAATTGATGTGTTCTGTGAAAACGGTTATACAAAAGAAGAGATGAAAGTCGTAAACGAAACAAAGAAGATACTTCATCTTCCGGAAGATTTGCCGATTTCCTGTACCGCTGTGAGGGTTCCTGTATACAGAGGACACTCGGAAGCCGTTGATATTGAGTTTGAAAATGAAATCTCGCCTGACGAGGTTCGCAAAATTTTGTCTGAGACTTTTGGTGTTACCGTAATTGATGATATTGATAATTATGAATATCCGACTACCCGTGATGCTGACGGTGTTGATCCTGTTTTTGTCGGCAGAATAAGGAAAAACCTTGCTTTTAAAAACGGAATTTCTTTATGGTGTGTTGCGGATAATCTGAGAATCGGAGCGGCACTTAATACAGTCAGAATCTGTCAAAAAGTTATAGAAATGGAATTATATTAAATAATGTTTCAACAGGCTGGAAAAAATTTTTTCTTTTTGCTTATATAATATACGTGTAAATAAGCGGAGAGTTTTATGCCGAAAATAGCAGATGTCACAAGCCGGATAAGGTTGGATAAACAAAAACATGCGAGTATGAGAAAAGCTCAGGAAGCGCAACGTAAAATAGCAGAAAAAGTTAAAAATGATGCTGAGATGCGGGAATTATACAGAAAGGTTTTCGGAGAAGTAAACTTCCGTACGCAATATAAAGTTGTTACGGTAGATGAGCTGCCTCCTGCTGATATTTATGTCAGAAACTTAAAACAGGAAATGGGAAATCCTGAATATCAAACGTATGCTCCATGGAATCCTGTCTTTAGACCTTATATTCCTATTATAACTACAAGCAGATAAGATAAGTTTTTTTACTTTGATTTTAACCTTTACCCAATCAATTGTTACAAATTTAACAATGTGTATCAATAATTTATTATTTTTGGTAAAATACAGTAAACAGATTAAGGATGTGTTATGGGGCAGGTAATCAGAAGAGAAGACATAAAACAGCTTGTAAATGGCTTGCATCAAGAGGGTGAAACTGTTGTTGCAACAAACGGATGTTTTGATATTCTGCATGTCGGACACATCAGATACCTCCAAAAAACCAAAAGTTTTGCGGATAAACTGATTGTACTTTTAAATTCGGATTCGTCCGTACGTTCGATAAAAGGACCGGACAGACCGGTAAATAGCGAAGATGACAGAGCGGAAATTTTGTGTGCTTTGTCTTGTGTAGATTATGTTGTACTTTTTGACGAGGACAGTCCGAGAAATTTGTTAGACGAAATAAAACCCGATGTTTACACAAAAGGTGCTGACTACACAATGGAAACTCTGCCTGAAGCGGATATTATGAAAAAAAACGGTACAAGAGTGGAGTTTATTGAGTTTGTTAAAGGTAAATCAACTACAAATATAATAAATAAGATTAATAAATAAGGAGAAATAAGGATGAAACAATTCACAGTAGAAGAAATTACACAAATTACGGGCGGAATGCTCACAAAAGTTCATGATGCAAAGATTGAACGTATTGCGCCACCTCTTTTGGCGGATGAAAATACTCTTGCGTTAGCGCTGGGTGAAGAAGAAATTGCAAATCTTGCAAAATCCTCGGCAAAAGCGGCACTAGTACCTCTTGGTGTTCAGATTGACGGATTAACAACTATCGAGGTTGAGCGTCCGCGTCTTGCTATGATGAAATTAATCACATTGTTCTATGTTCCGCCGAGAATTAATGACGGTATCCACCCGACAGCAGTTGTTGATCCGACAGCAAAATTGGGTTCAAATGTTAAAGTTGGTCCGAATGTTGTAATTTCCCATGATGCTGTGATTGGCGATAATACACAAATTATGGCAAATTGCTATATCGGCGGTGAGGCAAAAATCGGTAACAACTGTTTCTTCCATCCGGGAGTAAATATTGGTGACAGAGTTCAGGTCGGGAATGACGTAATTCTTCACCATGGTGTGTCGCTTGGGGCAGACGGATTTAGTTTTGTTACGGAAAATCCGGACAACATTGAGCACGCTCGTAAAGAAGGTTCAATAAGCGCTGATGATAATACAAAACATGTTATTTTCAAAATTCCTTCAATAGGCAGTGTTGTTATCGGGAATAATGTTGAAATCGGCGCAAATACCGCAATTGACCGCGGCACTATTGAAAATACGGTTATCGGTGATAATACAAAGATAGATGACCTTGTAATGATTGGTCATAACTGCCGAGTAGG
>DBXD01000021.1:35189-41166 GCA_002309425.1 Cyanobacteria bacterium UBA1221 | reverse complement strand
AAATCGCCGAGGAAAACTTCATCTTTACCCAGTGCATGCGGAATGATGGAAAAAGTATTTGAAATACCATCTTGTGCATCACTAAACGGCAGTTTTGCGACTGATGCAAGTGATGCCGCTGCGCCGTTGGAATCTCTGCCGTGCATAGGATTTGCTCCCGGTGCTAGTGGTACTCCGGCTTTTCTCCCGTCAGGAGTGTTTCCGGTTTTTTTACCGTAAACTACGTTTGAGGTGATTGTCAAAATTGACATTGTAGGAATTGAATTTCGGTACGTATTGTGGGTTCTAATCATATTCATAAATTTGTGTACAATTTCAACTGCAAGTGAATCTACCCTGTCATCATTGTTTCCGTATTTAGGATAATCTCCCTCAACTTCATAATCAACTACAATACCATTTTCATCACGAATTGTTTTGACTTTGGCATATTTGATTGCTGAAAGTGAATCCGCAACAACCGACAAACCTGCAATTCCCGTTGCAAAATATCTTTTTACATCTCTGTCGTGTAATGCCATCTGAGAACGTTCATAACAATATTTGTCGTGCATATAATGAATTACGTTTAATGTATTTACATACAACCAGGCAAGCCAATCCATCATACCTTCGTATTTTTCCATAACTTCGTTATAATCGAGATACTCGGAAGTTATAGGTCTGTACTTAGGTCCGACCTGCTCTTTCAGTTTTTCATCAACACCGCCGTTTATAGCGTATAATAAACATTTTGCCAAATTTGCCCTTGCTCCGAAAAACTGCATTTCTTTTCCGACAACCATTGATGATACACAACATGCAATAGCATAATCATCACCGTGAATAACTCTCATTATATCATCATTTTCATACTGAATAGACGAAGTTGTGATAGAAATGTGTGCTGCATATCTTTTGAAGTTGTGAGGAAGGTTCTTTGACCATAAAACTGTTAAATTAGGTTCGGGAGCAGTTCCCAAATTCTCTAACGTGTGGAGGTATCTGAATGAGTTTTTTGTAACAAGGGTTCTTCCGTCAACTCCCATTCCGCCGATAGATTCGGTTACCCAGGTAGGGTCGCCCGAAAATAATGAATTGTACTCCGGTGTTCTTGCAAATTTAACCAGTCTTAATTTCATTATAAAGTGGTCTATCAGTTCCTGAGCTTCCGCTTCGGTAATTATTCCTTCTTTCAAATCCCTTTCAATATATATATCAAGGAAAGTTGAAGTTCTGCCAATACTCATTGCTGCACCGTTCTGTTCTTTAACGGCGCATAAGTACCCGAAATATAGCCATTGAACCGCCTCTCTCGCATTTCTTGCAGGTTTTGAAATATCGCAGCCGTATATTGCTCCGAGTTCTTTCATCTCTTTCAAAGCACGGATTTGTTCCGCAAGTTCTTCTTTCAGCTGAATTTTTTCAGATGTCATTGCTCCGTGAACTGAGGCGTGTTGTTCAACTTTATCTTCAATTAATCTGTCGATACCGTAAAGGGCAACCCTTCGGTAGTCCCCTATAATTCTTCCTCTGCCGTAGGCATCAGGCAAGCCTGTCAGGATTCCGGCATGACGTGCCGCACGCATTTCAGGTGTATAAACATCAAATACTCCCTGATTGTGTGTCTTTCTGTATTTTGTAAAAATTTCGCTGATTTCAGGATCAACTTCGTAACCGTATGATTTGCATGCCGTTTCTGCCATTCTTATACCGCCAAACGGTTGGAGAGCACGTTTAAGAGGTTTGTCCGTCTGAAGTCCGACGATTTTTTCTAAAGACTTATCAATATATCCGGCTCCGTGGGAAGTTATCGTGGACACAATTTTTGTATCCATGTCAAGCACCCCGCCGTTTTCACGTTCAGCTTTAAACAGGTCACAGCATTTTTGCCAGAGTTTGGACGTAGCTTCTGTCGGTCCCGTAAGAAAACTTGAATCGCCTTCATATGGTGTATAATTTCTTTGAATAAAATCTCTAACGTTTATCTCTGCGGACCACTTCCCCGGAATAAACTCTGTCTTGGGATATAATCCCTTTTCTATTGCGGTATCTGTCATCGATGTCTCCCCTTTGTCGATATATGTATTGACTATCCATCTATATAACTTATATAGACCTTGCTATGAAAGTTAAATATTTCATATTATTTTTATTTATTGTTTAACGTTCTTGCGGCATCTGCAGCCCATTTTCCTGTGCGGTAATAGCCCCAGGATGTGTTTATCGGATTGTCATCGCCGGGATATCTTTTGGGTTGAGTAGCACTGCCGTATGTTGAAGAAGCATTTTGAACGGCGGTATTAGTTTGAGGTGCCGTACCTGCAGAGGTATTTGCAGAGAAACTCCAACCGCTTGCAGAAGTTGTTGTCTGAACGGATACAGTATTTACGGGTCTTACGTTAGCCGTGTTGAGTTCAGATTTTTCCACACCTGCTATTCTTAAAGTCCTTTCAGGAATGTCATATCTGACTGTCGTAACAGGTGCCGGATTATGTACAACTTCTTCTTTTACTGCTTTTGGCTGAGCTGAAGTTTTAATAACCCCAATATTGCGCGGTTTGCGTGATACGGGAGCAACTTTTGCCGTATATTTCGGTTCTTCTTTAATTGCCGGTTCAACTTTTTGTTCAGCAACTTCCTTATCTTCAACCTTTGCTGCTGATTCAGTTTCAGCAACGGCGGGTGCTTCTTCCGTAACTGCCGGTGCAGGTTCTTCTGCAGTAACGGCATTTTTATCGTACATCTGAACTTGCTGAGCCTGTTTTTGTTCTGCTTTTGGTGCTCCGAATATGTTAGGAAGATAGCAGAAAGCCATTATTACCTGAAATATAATAACACCTATTAACTGAGGAACAAAGCCCCAAATAAGTTTTTTAGCAAAAGCATCCGCATCATTAACATCAGCTTGTTCGTCATTAACTTGCCCGCTGAGCATGCCAATTATCTGACCTGCAAAAATACCGAGCCTTGTTGCCATATAAATAACTACACATGCAACCAAAAACGGTATCTTTAAAGGTGTTTCTTTATCTACAAAATACGCATATCCGATAGCTAAAGCCGTAAATATATCATAAATATTTGGTAATAATAATAACAAAAATCTCATTTTTTTCTCCTTAGTTTTTATCTATTCTTATATTTTACATTATTATACGGTATTTGCAAGTAATTATGAACATTTTTAACTACATGTTAAGAACTTGGCTAAAACTGTTTCAAATTCAAGATTTCCGGGGTATGTACAGTGTGTCTTATCCGCAATCTTATAAAATTTATATATAAATTGCGTAAACATTTATTAACATCTGCTCAAACTTTTTTATTTGAAATATAATTGAGGTATGATGTTAACGGTAGAAGAAATTGTTGCGGCGACGAATGCCGAAATTATAAAAAATACAACGAATATCGGGGAGTTTTCTTTTTCAACGGACACAAGAACTATTGAGAAAGGACAGATTTATTTGCCGCTCAAAGGTGCCAGTTTTGACGGAGAAGATTTTATAAATAATGCGATAGAAAACGGTGCAGAGGGCTGTTTTATAACCCGTGACAGTTATCCTGAAAATGCAAAGATTGTATTTAAGGTCGGGAATACGCTGACGGCATATATGCAAATTGCAAATTATAAACGCCGAAAACTTAACCCAATTGTTATAGGAATTACGGGAAGTTCCGGCAAAACAACGACAAAAGAAATTCTTTTTTCGGTGTTAAATACAAAGTTTAAAGTGCATAAAACTTTTTCAAATCATAATAACGAAATAGGTTTTTGTGAAACGTTGATGACAATGCCGGATGATGCGGAAATACTCATTGTTGAAATGGGGATGAGAGGTTTGGGTGAAATTGAACTTTTGTCAAAATTTTCAGAACCCGATTATGCGGTTATAACAAATGCAGGCTCTGCTCATATAGGGCGTTTGGGTAGTCTTGATAATATTGCGAAAGCAAAATCGGAAATTGTTAAATATCTGAAACCTGACGGAGTCTTAATTTCCGAAAATAACAACAGGATAAAGAATTTTGTTTCGGAATTTAAGGGTAAAAAGATTTATCACGACCTGAATGATTGTAATATAGTCTGCCGAAAGCCTTCTTTTGTGCGCTTTGTTTATAAAAACAGAGAGTATGATTTGAACGTGGAAGGTGACTATAATGCTGATAATGCTGTTTCTGCAGTAGAACTCGGTTATTTGCTCGGAATGAGTTATGAAGAAATTCACAAAGGACTGTTAGAATACAGACCGATAGAAAAACGCTGGGAAACAAAGGATATAAGAGGTATAACGGTCATTAATGACAGTTATAATGCAAACCCCGAATCTATGAAAGCTTCTGTGTCAACCTTTTTGCAGTTATACAAAAACCCGGTCGTCGTACTTGGTGATATGGGTGAATTGGGAGATTATACCGACGAATTGCACAAAGGTGTAGGCAAATATCTGTCCTCTTTACCGGAAATAAAGACTGCAAGATTTTTAACCGTTGGCGAATATGCTAAAGAAATTGGCGAGGTATTGGAAACTTCGGCCGGGTTTGTAAAGAATTTTGAAAATAATGAAGAGGTTTCAAAATATATTATTGATAATATTGATGTAGGTACTACAATATTTTTAAAAGCTTCCCGCTCGATGAAATTTGAAGAAATTATAGGGAAGTTAGAGGGAGAAGTAAAAATATGATAATGATAGCAGTGGCGTTTTTGCTTTCAATGATATTATGCTTATTGTTTGGAGTGCCGTATATAGATTTTCTGAGAAAAAAAACTATAGGTCAGTATGTTAAGGATTGCGCACCCGAAGCGCATGCCAAAAAAGAAGGAACTCCGACTACGGGCGGGGTGTTCATTGTTCTTGCAATAATTATTTCTTCCGTAATTACTCTGCTTCTTGCTGAAAGGTTTGATAATGCCGCAATAATTATTTTGATAACTCTTTTATTTTACACTTTTGCAGGATTTCAGGACGACTTTTTAAAAATCAAAGGTCACGCAAATGATGGTTTATCCGCTCGCGGAAAATTGTTAAGACAAATTGCAATAGCTTTGCTGCCGACAATTTTTGTAATGTTATCGAATCCTTACGGCTCTATATTTTTTATAGGAAGTTACGGTATAGACTTAAAATGGTTATACCCGTTTTTATCCGTATTTATTATAACCGGAGCTTCAAATGCGTATAATTTAACGGACGGTCTTGACGGACTTGCCGCATCTACGGGTGTTTTTGCTTTTGTCGGTGCTTCTTTGATAGCAGCATTCAGCGGATATCCCGAAATAGGAATTATCTCTGCTACGGTTGCCGGTGCATTATTTGGTTTTCTCCAGTATAACAAGCCGAAAGCACAGGTATTTATGGGTGATACAGGCTCGTTAGCCATTGGAGGTTTGTTGGGTACATTGGCTGTAATGGGAAAATTTGAATTTTTGCTTATATTTATCGGCGGGGTTTTTGTTTGTGAAACTTTGTCCGTGATTATTCAGGTTACAAGTTTTAAAACCACAGGTAAAAGGGTCTTTAAAATGGCTCCGATACATCATCATTTTGAACTTTTAGGATGGAGTGAAAAGAAAATAGTATGCGTTTTTGCTGCTATTTCCGCAATCCTTTCCGCTATTGCCGTGGGACTGTTTTATTTAACGTATAGAGGTATTATTTAACATGTTATCCGATTTTAATAATAAAAAAGTTTTGGTTTTGGGATTATCATTAAGCGGTGTATCTGCGGCAAGATTGCTGAATAAACACGGTGCGAAAGTATATATTAGTGAATATTCGGAAGAAAAACCCGAACAAAAAAATCTTATTGAAGAGTTGAAATCGACAGGAATAAAAGTTGAAACAGGAGGGCACAGCAGCGAATTTATAAACGGCTCTCACCTTGCGGTTACGAGTCCGAGTGTTCCGACAGACAGTCCGATAATGCAGAAACTTAATGAGTTAAAAATTCCCGTAATATCTGAAATAGAATTGGCTTATAATCTTACGGA
>DBXD01000021.1:27815-35093 GCA_002309425.1 Cyanobacteria bacterium UBA1221 | reverse complement strand
CCATGCGATTATGTTGATGATAAAGATATTGATTTTTTTGTGTGTGAATGTTCATCTTTCCAGCTCACCTATTCGCCTGAATTCAGACCTCAGATTTCGGTTTTTACAAACTTTACACCCGACCATATAAACTGGCATAAAACGCTGGATAATTACTTTGAGGCAAAAGCAAGAATTTTCAAAAATCCTCAAAGCCCCGCTTTTTCAGTGTTAAATGCGAAGGATGAAAAGTTGTCGGAATTTTCAAAACTGGCCGGCGGTGAAGTTTTTCTGTTTGGTGCGGAAGTCGGGAATAATTGCTGCTATGTAAAAAATGATGCAATATATTTTAAGCGTGGCGGGGCAGAAGAGAAAATTATTGATATAAAAGATTGCCCGTTTATAGGCGAGCATAATTATCAAAATGCTGAGTGTGCAATTATTTGTGCAAAATTAGAGGGTGTTTCAAATGAAAATATAAGAAATGCCGTAATGTCATTCAAAGTACCTGAGCACAGGCTTGAAAAATTTGCGCAGAAAGACGGGATATCTTTTTATAATGATTCTAAAGCGACAAATCCGGAAGCATCGCTTGTTGCAATAAATTCGTTTAACGATTGTAATGTGGCATTAATTGCCGGCGGGCGTGATAAGATGACGGATTTATCCGAGTTTTGTGAAGCAATAAAGAAGCATATCAGTACGGTTATTCTTATAGGCGAAGCCTCAGACAGATTTGAGGAAAATCTCAAAAACAGCGGATTTGAAAATATTATAAGAGAAAGTTCTATGGAAAATGCCGTAAACAAATCTATTGAACTAAAACCGGACGTAGTTTTATTGTCACCTGCATGTGCAAGTTTTGATATGTTCAGCGGATACGAAGAAAGGGGAAAGGTCTTTAAAGAAGATGTCTTATCAAGAATCGGACAGTTATAATGAAGAAAATATAAAAAGACACAGAAAACACCATTTGGGCGGGACGATGTTATCTGCTCCGGACAGGGTTCTTTTAATAACGGTTACTTTTCTTGTTATAATAGGCTTTATGGCAATTTTTTCGGCATCAGCGCCAAAATGTATTGAGGATGGCGGCAATCCAGCGCAATTCTTGATTAAACAAATAATATGTTTTGTGGTTGGTTTCATTGGCCTTAGATTTTTTATAAATCACGATTATAAGAAACTTGCGGACTGGAATGTAGTATTTATCGGAACGATAATTGTACTTCTGGTGCTTGTCGATTTTACTCCGCTTGGCGTCACGGTGAACGGTGCAAAAAGGTGGATAAACTTATTGGGATTTCAACTGCAGCCGTCTGAATTTGCAAAACCGGCAGTGATCTTAATGCTTGCGTACATATTTAAAAATAATGCCGATTTATTTGATAAAAATAAGTGGACGACCGCATTTATTCCGATAATACTTATTCTTGGGTTAGTATTTATTCAGCCAAACTTGTCAATGGTAATTTTACTTTTGGCAACCGGTGTCGTGATGTTCCTGTGTGCCGGAGGTTCTTTAAAACTGTTTTTTAGTATGATGGGGGCAATGATTTTCTCAGTAGTTGTGGCTGCAACCACAATTATAAAACCGTACCAGATGCAGCGTATTGTGACCTGGCAGCATCCCGAACTGGATCCGCAGGGCGCGGGGTATAATATTATCCAATCTCTTATAGCCTTTGCGACAGGAGGATTAACAGGTGTCGGGTATGGCGGTTCTATTCAAAAATTGTCATATTTGCCGGAATGTCATACGGATTTTATTTTTGCAATTATTGCCGAAGAATTAGGCTGGGTTGGGTGTGTTCTTATTATAGGTTTATTCTGGACATTTATTCACAGGGGATTTATTATTGCTTCCAGGTGTCCCGATATGTTTGGAAAATTGCTTGCAATCGGAATTACTTTTTCAATAGGTTTTCAGGCCTTTTTGAATATGAGTGTTGCAAGTTCGTTCTTCCCTACAACGGGTGTACCCCTGCCTTTTATCAGTTACGGAGGTTCTTCTCTGATTGTTTCTATGTGTATGGTTGGTGTCCTTTTGAATATTTCCAAGAAAAGAATTAAGAAAATAAGGAATGTTGAGAATGTCTGAAAAAACTTATTTTGTTACGGGCGGAGGAACAGGCGGTCATATATATCCTGCGGTTGCGGTTGCTGATGAACTTCTAAAAAAAGGCGAAAAAGTTTTTTATGTCGGGAATCCCAAAAATCTTGAATATAATATTGTTTCTCAAAAAGATTATGAATTTTTACCGATAAATGTTCACGGTATGCCGAGAAAACTCGCAATATCGCTTGTTAAATGGGGCTTTCAGCTTTTGTTTGCCGTAGTAAAAAGTATTTATTATATTTTAAAATATAAGCCTGATGCTGTATTTGGCACGGGCGGGTATGTTTCGGCGCCTGCAATGATTGCAGCTAAAATTCTGGGCAAGCCTTATATGATGCATGATTGCGATGCGCAGCCGGGGTTAGTTACCAGATATCTGGCTCCGTATGCACGGGCGGTTTCTGTTGAGTTTGAGAGTGCAAAGAAATTTATAAAAAATAAAAATATATATGTAAACGGGAATCCCATACGTCCTGCCTTCAAAACATTAACAAAAACTGAGGCAAGAAAAAATATGTGTTTGGAGGACAAGCTTACTCTCTGTATCATGGGTGGTTCTCAGGGGGCGAGGACAATAAATGATGCATCGGTCGTATTGCTTAAAAAATTGAGTAAGGAAAAAGATGTTCAAATTATTTTTCAGACAGGAAAGAAAAATTTTGAAAGAGTAATTGAACAGATTATACGGATTTACCCTGAGTATGAGGCTGACAAAAATATACTGATAAGGCCGTATTTTGAGGATATGGTAACAGTTTTAAAAGCCTCTGATATAGCGATTTCACGAGCAGGTTCTCTGAGTTTATCCGAAATCGAAGCGGCGGGTTTAGCATCAATTCTTGTTCCGTATCCGCATGCAGCAGCTGACCACCAGAGAAAGAATGCAAAATATATGTCTGAAAACGGTGCATCTTTGTATCTGGAGGATTCCCAAGCAGATGAAAAACATCTGGAAGAACTGCTGAACCTGCTGATAAATGATAATGAAAAATTAACTTCGCTCCAAAATAATGCCCTGAAACTTGCAAAATATGACGGCGTTGAAAAAATTGTTGAGCAGTTGGATGAAATAACTGGTAAATAGAATTTACAAATATTAATACTACTTGACACAAGTGTTTTAGCAATCAATAATATCTGTAAGTGTATTACTATGGGTAAATCGTTCAAGAAAACCCCGGGGCAGACCCAATAGCCCGGCCGAAGTATAATTAAGACAGCCAAACGAGGTTACGAAACCCAAAACGAAAGGAAAAGAAAATGTACGCAATTGTTGAAGCAGGCGGAAAACAATACCCCGTTGAAGAAGGTCGTTACATCGACATGGAATTGTTAGATGCCGAAAAAGATTCAAAAGTTACTTTTGATAAAATCGTTATGTTAGTTAACGGTAAGAAATCTAAAGTAGGTCAGCCTTACGTTACAGGTGCTTCTGTTGAAGGTACTGTCGTAAAGCATGACAAAGCAAAAAAGATTATTGTTTTTAAACAAAGACCCAAAAAAGGTTACAGAAAAAAACAAGGTCACAGACAGCAGTTCACAAGAGTTATGATTACAAAGATCAGAACTTCTGCAAAGAAAGATTCAGCAGAAAAGGCTGAAGCATAAGTAAAACGGAATTAATTAACAAGGAGAAATAAAAATGGCACATAAGAAAGGTATGGGATCAACCCGTAACGGTCGTGACTCCGAAGCGAAGCGCTTGGGTGTTAAAAAATACGGCGGTGAAATGGTTAAGGCCGGTAATATCTTGGTTCGCCAGAGAGGAACAAAAATCCACCCGGGGAACAATGTAGGTATCGGTTCAGATGATACTTTATATGCTATCATTGACGGTCAGGTGAAATTTGAACCACACAGACGTGACCGCAAACAAGTCAGTGTATACGCAGTATAATCGAAATATTAAATATTAAAAAAGGCTCTCTGTTAAAGGGAGCCTTTTTTTGATTAAAACAGCAAAAAAATATTTTTTCGGTTTTTATTTTATCCAAAGGATTATTTTATGAAAGTATATAATATTACAAATTCATATATAAATAATAACTATAAAAATTACTACAAACCTGCATTTACTTCATCGCAAAATGACACGTTCGTTAAAAGTTCGCAAGACCGTTTCGGACTTAAAGCAATAACCTCCAAAACCGCTCAAAAATTGTATAATATGGACTATACGCCCAAAAGTATGCCAAGAGAGGGTTACTTTTTGACATATGTGCTGGATAAAAAGACAGAAAAACCGGTTGATATATACGTAAAGCAAATAAGCAGCCAATTTTTAAGCAACAATCCCTCGTTGAAAGAAGAAAAATATTGTTTTTATCGTGAAAACCCGAAGGGCGGCTTATCAGAGGTTGGTACATTATGTATAAATTTAGATACTAAAAATAAAAAAATTTCTCCCGGTTATATGGATGCAATAATGGCTAAAGGCCTTTCAGGTGTTGGGCTAAGAGAACAACAGATGAAGGTTGAAACAATGCTTGAGAATGGTTACAGCAATATAGATATTATATCAGTTCAAGATGCTTATGATTTTCATTCCAAATGCGGGTTTCAGAGTAATGATTACCTAGTTATTCGCAGTGAAGATGAAATTAAAAAATATGTTGACTATTGGTGCAAAAGGCTAAAAACAGATGAAAATACCGTCAGAAAAATGCTTGTTTTTAATATAGAAAATGAAATACCCTATTTTAATATTAATAAAACGCGCGAAAATCTTGCAATTTGTTTAAATAAAGCCGGGCTTAAACAAGAGTTTCGTGATGATACGAATATTTTGATGCATTTAAGTGACGCAGCTCGTGATGAATGGATTCTTTTGGCACTGTCTCAGCCGATATTATTAAAAAAATCAGCTATGTATAGTTGACTTTAGTCAACCAACAAGGTTTTATAGGTAGACTGAAGTCTACCCTACGACCTTGTTATAAAGTCTGACAATACATTTTATGATGTTATAAAGTTGACAGGTGATGAATTAAGTAAGATTATAATCGTAGGTCAGATTGTCGGATTAATGAGGAATTTAAGCAGATAAGAAAGGAAACTATATGAAAAAAAGATTTTTAATGCTTTTAATAATATGTATTTTTGCTTCCGGTTGTTCAGCTAAAAATAATGTAAATGAAGAAAATACAAATCAAATACAACAAAAACAACAAGAAATAAAAGAAGAAAATATATCTCAAGTATCTTGTGAGGAACTGGAACAGCAAACATTTTTTTACGAAAGTAATAAAAAATTAGATTATGAAGAACGCAAGCAGAGAATTAATTTTTATTATGACCACTGCACAAGAAAAAATCTTGATAGATGGCAGTCTTTAGGACTTGAAGCTATTATAATAGCCGACCAAGCAGAAACTACAGCAGAAAAAATAAAATATTTAAAGATATCATATGAAAATTATTTAAAGAGCATAAATGATGATGGTTTTATGGCTGCATCACAAGCTATGGGAATATCAAAAGAATATATAAAACTTAAAGAATATAAAACCGCTCTTATGTGGGCTGAAAAAGCAATACCCTATTATGAAGATTCATATGAAGAAAAATTAATAAGTTTACCTGAACTTTTAGGGGATATATATTTAGGTCTGGGTGAAGATGGAAGTGCATATATTCAATATACAAATGCTCTAGGCAACTATAATACAGAACTGGAAAAAACAGATAGTATAACAATAAAAGAACACAGAAACCGTGTAAATAGACAATTAGAAATGTTAGAAAATTCCAAATTAATTAATAGTCCGTAGTCCTATTTGAATATTTGAAAGTCCGTAGTTGGTAGGGTGGGCAAAGTGAAACGTGCCCACCTCAATCATTTAAATTTTATCTCTTTGCAATATTCAAATAGCCTGACTGAATAGTACCTTGCGGTAATGTTTATCGTTTTATAAAAAGTACATAATCAGGTATAAGTTTGTTTTTTAACTTTTTGCGGGTATTTGAGTTAAAAACCCGCCATATTACAAGGAGGTAAAAATGACAATTAAAAAACTTACTATGGCAGCTGCGATTGCCGTTGGAATAGCAACGTGTTCCTTGAATCAGGCAAATGCAGCGTGTCCCTGCACACAAAATCAGCCTGTTACTCAGGCGCCGTGTGCGGAACCTTTACCTGTTGTGACGGGTCAGGCTTGTCCGTGTAATCCGCAGCCAAAATGTAGCGATTGCCAGAAGGCTTTTGATGAGTGCGAATGTACTAAAAAACCTGATTGCGGATGTAATGACGATTTGAGTAATATTTTACCTGATGAGTCTGCCTGTGCCGTATGTCCGGGAATAGGTAAACCGTCAAGAAAGGATATGAGGCAGGTTTACGGTTATCCGAATGCGGTTTACGGTACAAACAATTATGTAGGAGAGCAGGCAAATTCAATTCTGTCCAGTGAAACTTCTGCAGATTTGGCATCAATACCGTTTATGAATCCTGTAATCAGCGGAACAACAATTTCTTCTCAGGGGCAAATAACCGGTGCCGCTTCTCAGATACCCTGCATAGGAGAAGACCCGACAAGGTATAACGGTGTTCCGATAGACAGAAACGAAAAAATAATGGACGGAAATAATATTCCTATTGATGTTCAGACAAATCACTCTATTCAGGCAATCAAAAAGACAATGGTCCCTTTTGATATGAAAGCGGCCTTGGAGGGTTTGCCGATAGGCGCCGCTGCACCAAGTTATACGGGCGGCGGAATGTTCCCAGATGTCCCGAACGGATATTGGGCATCATGTGATATTGATAAACTCGCTATGAACAATGTCGTTGTGGGGTATCCTGACGGTATGTTCAGACCGGGTAAAGATATTACCCGCGCAGAATTTGCGACAATGCTTGTCAAAGGTTTTAACCTTGATGATTGCGGTTTACCAAGAAGAGCCATATTTAAGGATGTTCCCACCCGTAACTGGGCGAATGCCGCTATTGCAAAAGCCGTTGATGAGGATTTGTTAGCGGGATACCCGAACGGCAGATTTATGCCGAACAAAAAGGTTACAAGGGCAGAAGCACTTACCTCTATTGCAAAAGGTATGCATTGCGATATGGATGAATGTAAAGCCGATGAAATTCTGTCTAAATACTCTGACGGTGCAACCGTTCCGGGCTGGGCAAGGATTCCCGTTGCAAAATCAATTCAAAACGGTGCTTTAAAAGATTC
>DBXD01000021.1:25876-27784 GCA_002309425.1 Cyanobacteria bacterium UBA1221 | reverse complement strand
GCAACAATGCTTCAGACTGTCAGAGTGGCACTCGGTTACGATACAAACCCTGCAACCGCAAATGCGGCTTGTCCGGTTACTCCTCAATTAGACAAACAGGCCTTTGTTGAAGATTCTGAAATTGTAAATATTCCGACATTAAAAGTAAAGATGATAGACCAATTAACCGCAAAATCTTCTCACGTCGGTCAGTACTTCAGAGCGAATACGCTTGAAGAGATTACCCTGAACGGTGTAACATACCCGATAGGTTCAACCGTAACTGGTCAGGTTGTTGAAGTTATAAGACCTTCAGGCTGCAATAAAGGCGCTTTGAAACTTTCATTCACAAGTATCTCTGACGGATGTCACAAGGCTAATTTGCCTAAACAAATTTTGCAGGCGCAGGTCAATAAGTCAAAACAGGTTAACCCTGTTGCAAGGTTTGTTGAAATGCCGTTTACATTAGCCGGTTCCCTGGTCGGTGTAACGGGCAGAACAATCGGCGGTGTTGTATCAAACCTGGGTAATGCCGTTGAAAACGTATCAAATGATGCAGGTTATATGTTAGGTCACGTATTCCAGGGTAAATTCGGTGCTGCTGCCCGCAACCTCGGTGACGGATTGTGGGAAACAGTAAAGGCTCCTGTTGATGTTACAAGAACCGCATTATCAGGTACAATGGGCTTATTCCAGACAACCGGTGATGAAGTTGCATATCTTGTTGATCCGAGAGGTTATAAGATTTCCGCAATTAATCCGAGAGAACATCTTACTATTGCATTTGGCTGTCACGAATAGTTAATATATAGTCATTTATGCCCGACTGCCGCTCTTAATTTTTAAGGGCGGTAGTTTTTTTATTTTGTGCGTGATAGAATTTTAAAAGAAAAAGATTAACAGAGGATTATACACTATGAAAATGTCAAAAATGTTTGTGCAGACAATGAGAGAGTTCCCGTCAGATGCTGAGGTTACTTCACATAAAATGCTTGCACGTGCAGGGTTTATAAGAAAACTGACCAGCGGTGTCTATAACTATATGCCGCTTATGTGGAGAGTTTTGAAAAAAGTTGAAAATATCGTAAGAGAAGAAATGGACAGAGCTGGCGCTCAGGAACTTTTGATGCCATTTGTACAACCTAAAGAACTTTGGGAAGAATCAGGCAGATGGGAAGTTTACGGTAAAGAACTGATGAGGCTAAAAGACAGACACAACAGAGAAATGTGTCTTGGACCAACTCATGAAGAAGTTATAACAGGTCTGGCAAGAGATGTCATAAAATCTTATAAACAGCTTCCTGTTAATTTATACCAAATCCAATCAAAATTCAGAGATGAAGTCCGCCCGAGGTACGGGTTGCTGAGAGGTCGTGAATTTATAATGAAGGATGCATACAGTTTTGATACAACTCAGGAAGGCCTGGACAAAGAATATGATAATATGGCACGTGCCTATAAAAGAATATTTGAACGCTGCGGACTTGAAACAAAAATGGTTCAGTCCGATTCAGGCGCAATAGGCGGTAGTGTAAGTCACGAGTTTATGGTTATAACAGACGGTGATGCAGGAGAGAATGATGTTTTCTATTGCGAATGTGATTATTCCGCAAACTCAAATCATGCAATTTCAAACTTGCCTGAAGCTGAAACAGACGGCAAAAAGTATTTTTCGGAAACTAAAGTAATTGATACTCCAAATACACATTCAATAGAGGAGTTGTGTGAATTTCTGAAAATTCCTGCAACAATTATTCTTAAATCTTTAGTTTATATTGTTGATAAAAAACCGGTTATTGCTTTGATTAGAGCAGACAAAAATGTTGAAGAAACCAAATTGATGAATGCTGTCGGCGGCATTGATATTAGAATTGCTTCTTCTGCCGAGATTGCAGAACTTATGGCAGAAAAAGGATTTGATGCCGTTCC
>DBXD01000021.1:25609-25808 GCA_002309425.1 Cyanobacteria bacterium UBA1221 | reverse complement strand
TTAATCAACTTGATAAACATATGGTAGGTGCAAATCTTTCGGATATTCCTGCCATTGAAAAATACGTTGATATAAGGCTCGTTGAAGCGGGTGATTACTGCCCTGTGTGCGGCAAGCCCCTAAAGGTTACAAAAGGTATTGAAGTAGGTAATATCTTCCAGCTTGGAACAAAGTATTCAAAACCGATGAATGCGGTTTA
>DBXD01000021.1:0-25543 GCA_002309425.1 Cyanobacteria bacterium UBA1221 | reverse complement strand
GCGCCTGCCGTAGAAGCGCATTATGATGAATTTGGTATCAAATGGCCTGTCGGAATCGCACCTTATCATGTTGTAATTGTTCCGGTAAATATTAATGACGAGTTACAAATGAAAGTTGCAGAGGAAATGTACGAAAAACTGCTGTCTGCGGGAATTGAGGCCGTACTTGATGACAGAGATGAACGTGCGGGNNAAATTTAAAGATGCCGATTTGATAGGTTTCCCTTATAGGATTACTGCCGGTAAAACACTTGCGGACGGGCTTGTTGAATACAAAGTTCGTGCAACAGGTGAAACGGCAACTCTGAAGCCTGAAGATGCGGTTGATATGGTGATAAAAGAAATTAAGTCGGTCTTGGGCTAATTTCTGATAGACTCTGTTTCCGAGTAAAGAATCATGTTTAAATCCGATATTGTTATATCGGGGTTGCTTTTCATAAACTTTTTTACATTGAACCGGGCAAGCCATTTGTCTGCTTTTTGGGCAACCTTTTCGTTACCTTCATATTCAATCTTAATCTTTGCAATGTATTCTTTGACAAAGTATGTGATTTCTTCCTCACTTAAAATCGGGCGTCCGCCGATTCTAACTTCGTCACTTTCTTCTTCTTCCAGTAAATTCCTCTCCTGTTGCTGCTGCTCCTGCTGCCTCTGCTGACCTCCGTTTGTGTCTGAAGAGGTGGAAGATTCAATACGTCTGTTAAAAGGGTTGTTTACGGAATTAAACATGTCAGATGCCTCTTTATTTGTACCTATTGGGGATAACGTCATATATCAGAAAAACTTTAGAAAAATACACCAAATGTTGTAGCAGTCGGTGTTTGAAAGCGCTATGTAAAGAAATGTAAACATAAAATAATGTAAAAAAGCAATTTTTTGGGCTTTCAATACTTTATATATACAGAATATATAAAAAGAGAAAGAGTATTATATGTTTTACGATGCACCTATGACACAATCGGTAGCACCGATAGGTCAGAAAAATCAAAAACTGGTATTCCCGGATACCGTCACAAATGCTTATGCTAAGCCGTTTGTGGTCGATGCTGATCATGAAACGCTTGTAACTTCAGGTATTGCATCAATGGTAAACTATGCAGTATTACCACCTTCTGTTACAGGGGCAAACGGTATTACAAATCCGGATTTTGATTATTGCGCTGAGGAAAACGGCATGGTCGGTTGTTTTGCGTATAATGCTCGCGGTTTGTCAAAATTTCAGTTCATAGGATAACAATAAGAGAGAACAAAAATGCAATTAAACGGAATTACTATACAACCAAAAATAGGTTCAGACTTCGCCGCACAGTACGGTGAAGCAAATTCTGTTAATAATGCAACTACAATGCAAAATACCAATGCGGCTCAAGCACAGATGTACAATAACGATAAAGTTACACAAAATCATGAAACTTCTAAGACACCCGAAAAAATTGATGATTATGCGACGGCTCAGGCAAATGCAATGACAGGCGCAAAGGTGATTGCAGAAGAAATGAAATTTTATCACCTAGGAACAAAAGTTAAAAATGATTAATATAAATAAATTTTACTCTCTCATTCATTTAACAACAACCATTTAATCGGTTGTTGTTTTTTTAATTATATTTGTAATAGAATTGTTATGTAAAATTAAGTGGAGAAAGTATGGCAAAGATAAGAGTTGAAAATAATTTTTTATGGGTTGTTTTAGCAGCTATAAAAATATACAGTATGAATTTCCTGAAATTTTGCGGGTATATGACATTTCCTATATTAGGTCAGGTTTTGGGACTGCTTTTAACTCTTTGTCTTGCGGGGATTTATACGGTATATTTGCCTGAATTGGCTTTGAAATATCCGATTTTTAAGGATAATTTAACTATTGTTCTCTGTGTTGTTATTATAACAATTCCGGGAATGTTGGTATATATAAAAGCTTTTTGGGATTATCTTGTTGCATATGGTGCAATGAACTCAGTAACTGAGGGATATCTGGAAACAGGTAAAATATACGATTTTCCGGCGCATAATGCAACCGTTACAAAACAGGCAGGAAAATATATTGCGCTATGGTTTTTATATTCAATATTTTTATTTTTGGCAATTAATCCGTTTTTATGGGTAATTGGCGGTATATTATTTGTGTATTTTATTCTAATCTTTCAGATTTTTTCATATGAGCCTGAGCAGAGTCCTAAGGGGTGCTTTAAAAGAAGTTTTGAAATGATAAGGGGAAATGCTTTCAGAACATTATTGATAATGTTTATTATCGGAATATTTACGCATGTATTGTTTGTTCAGGGATTTTCCGTATTTTTTGATTTTACGAGATTATCAGGAATTTTGGGGGCATTTTTTGAAGAATATGTGGTTTCTTATCTTCCTCTGAATGTTTTGAATGAAAATATTTTGCAGATAAATCCGACTTTTGATATTCTTACTTCGGCAAAAGTTTCTTCATTCTTGGTATATCAGATTGTGGCATTTCTTGTTATAGGCTATACCCTGCCGTTGAGAAGCATAACCTGGGCATTATGGTATCATGCAATTCTGACTAAAAATGAGCAAATAGAAAGAAGGAACGGAAAAAATAAAAAGAAAGCACTAAAAAAACTTTCTCAGGACGTAATTGACAGGGCTATGCGTAAATATAAAGATTAATTTTTATTGAGGTATAAAATTGTTTATATGCAAGAATTGTAAGTCTGTAGATAAATTTGAACTCATGTTTTCACCTGAGTATCATGGCGCACGTGTTTTTGAGCAGACTTACAATTCAAAAAACGAGTTGCAAATATCTGTTGACGGATATACTTTTGTCCCTGATTTGAGGTTTATGAATGAACACGCCGTATGCAGATATTGCGGGCAGATTTATATGTGGGATTACGATTATAAAGGAAATTAAAATGCGACAGGGAAGAAAAAACGATGAATTAAGACAAATTAAATTTACTAAAGACTTTACCAAAAATGCTTTGGGCTCGGTTTTGGTGGAATTTGGTGATACAAGAGTTATTACTACTGCTTCCGTTGAAGAAGGTAAACCAAAATGGATGGATAAAGATGACCCGAGAGGCTGGCTAACTGCCGAATATTCATTACTCCCGTCCTCCACAAATGTCAGGTGCCAGAGAGAAAGAACCAAAATCTCGGGAAGAACTCAGGAAATTCAAAGACTGATTGGCAGAAGTCTCAGGGCATGTGTGGATTTGGAAAAAATGCCTAATCTCACAATAACCATTGATGCTGATGTTATTCAGGCGGATGGAGGAACCAGAACGGCAAGTATTTGCGGAGGCTTCCTTGCACTAAAAATTGCGGTTGAGAAATTAATGGCAGAAGGAAAAATTTTGCAAAACCCAATAACGGAACCTGTTGCCGCAATATCTGCCGGTATAATCGACGGTGAAGTAATGTTGGATTTGTGTTATGAAGAAGATTCTCATGCACAGGTCGATAGTAATATAGTTTTAACTAAGAGCGGAAAAATTATCGAATTTCAGACAACAGCAGAAGGAAATCCTTATGATTATGAACAAATGTTAAAAATTTTTGAGATTGCGAAAGGCGGAATTGATAAAATTATTGAAATCTATAATTTTGTTTAGTATAATCTAATTGCGAAAGGGGAATATTATGAAAAACATAGTTATAGTTTCTGTCATTGCTTCTCTGTTAGCTGTTTCTGCCGTAAGTGCGGCAACTTTTTCAGGGGAAGGCTATCCTGACAGATATAATCAACAAGGCTTTAACGCTGCAGTTCAGTCCAGAAACGATGTTCATCAGTCCGGACAAAGTTATATTGACAGAAATACTCAGCCAATAAGACAAAAGTCAGAAGATACATTTAAAACGTGGAGTAATCAGGCGGCTGATTGGCAGGCCAAGGCTGATGCAAACCAAAGAATCTGGGATCAGACAATTCGTGCGTATGAAGTTAATTATAACGAGTCATATTCAAGGAATTGGGATAAATTTACCGACAATTACCAGAAAAGTAAAAAACTTTAAAAATACGTAATTATGAAATCGATTTATATCGGTTTCAAAATTGAATAAATAAGGAGAAAAGGATGAAAAAAACATTAGTAGCATTAATGGCAGCTGCAGTTATTTCTATCGGTGCAGTTCAGGCAGCAACAACCAGCGCAACACCTGTTTCCGACTGGTTAAACAAAACAACTTCAAAAATCACAAAAACTGAACAGGAAACAGCTGCAAAAATTAAAGCAAGAGAACAAAAAGCAGAACAAAGAAGAATCGCAAGAGAACAAGCTCTTGCAAAAAGACAAGCTGCTGCTGAAGCAAGAAGAAAAGAAATAGAAAACAATATTGAAGCAGAAAAAACTTTCTGGAGAAAATTGTTTACATGGGATTGGGAATAATTCCGTAAACATACAAAAATTTGAACGGGTTTGGTAATTCAGATCCGTTCTTTTTTATACAATCTCCATAGGTTCTATAACAAAATCTATTAAATAAGGTTCATTAACCGAAAAAGCTTTTGCTAATGCCTCTTTTATTTCTGATTTATCCTGTACTCTTGCCGCTTTAATCCCGTAGGCCTGTGCCAATTTTACAAAATCAGGATTTGAAATCTTGGTTTCGGAAAATCTTCCTTCGCAATGATTTTCCTGTAGTTGTCTTACCATACCAAGATATCCGTTATTCATTATAAAAATTTTAACGGGTAATTTGTAATCTACGCATGTAGCCAGCTCCTGTTCATTCATTTGAAAAGAGCCGTCACCTGCTATACAAATAACCGGCTGCTTGTTTAATGCTATACTTGCCCCGATTGCTGCCGGAAATCCAAAACCCATCGTTCCGGAGCCGCCGGAAGTTATGAATTTTTTAGCAGAACGGAATTTATAATTTTGAACCGTCCACATTTGATGCTGTCCGACTTCTGTTGTAACAACAGGCTCAAAAGATTTTGTAAAGTCGTAAATAGCTTCTATAACCTCGTAGGACTGCATATTTTCTGAAACAGCCTGATTCTTTTTATTTGATAACTTAAAGCCCATTGAATCTTCCAGCCAATATATATGCTGAGTTAATGGCGTATAGTCGTTATCTGAAAGGTTTGTGTTTATAGCATTAAGAACTTCTTTTATGTCCCCTTTAACTGAAATGTGTGCCGGAATAACTCTGGACAGCTCATTTTCATTTATGTCTATTTGTATAAATTTAGCGTCAGGTTTTCCGTTTTTAAAACAGCATGTTATTCTGTCGTTAAATCTTGCACCCAGTGATATGACCAAATCAGAATTTTTTAAAACTTCGTTTGCTGAATTTTGTCCGAAAATCCCAATCATGCCGAAATAATTTTTATCATAACTCGGGAATGTTCCTGTTCCCATCATCGTATTTACTACAGGAATATTCAGGGTTTTTACAAACTTGTATAATTCTCTGCAGGCTTCCGAGTGGACAACCCCTCCGCCTGATACCGCAACCGGTCTTTTTGAATTTTTAATTTCATTGATTATTTCAAAAACCAAATTCTGTGATATTTCAAAATGCGGCTTTTGGTAGTATATACCCGGAGAGGAGGAGGTTTTTTCGTTGAAAATATCTCTGGATAAATCAACTACAACCGGACCTTTTTTCCCGCTCATTGCACAATGATAAGCTTCTTTAAGTGTTGCTTCTAATGTAGTGATTTCTGTTACCTGATAATTGGCTTTGGTGCAGGATTTTGTAATTTCAATAATATTAATTTCTTGAAAAGCATCAGTACCTATTAATTTTTTAGATACCTGACCGGTCAGGATAATCAGCGGATAACCGTCCAGATAGGCATTTGCAATTCCGGAAACAGTATTTGCTGCCCCGGGGCCTGACGTTACAAGTACCACCCCGCATTTACCGGAAACTCTGGCATAACCCTCCGCTGCGTGAACAGCAGCTTGTTCATGTCTTGTCAGATAATGTTTTATATCGTTTTGCTTAAAAAGTTCATCATATATGCTCAGCACAACTCCGCCGGGATATCCAAAAATACTGTCTATCCCCAGATTTCTAAGGGTATTAATAATAATTTGTGACCCTGTATAGGTTTTTGTATCGACTGTATTTAAAACCATAATTTTCCCTATTTTTCAGGAACCAGTACGGATAGTACCGCATTATCTATACTAAGATACTTCTCTATTGTATCATTTAAATCCTGAATTGAAATATCTTCCAAATCCTTTAAATATTCTTCAATAAGTTTTAAATCATCACACACCGTCATATAATATCCGATAGTTTCCCCTATTTCGGAAACAGTTTCTGCGGAATAGGCAAAGCGTGATTTGATTTTCTTTTTTGCTTTCAAGAGTTCTTCTGCAGTTATCGGGTTTTTAATAAGATTTGAGAGTTCTTTTTCTGCCAATTCTATTGCGTAATCTTTCTTTTCGGGTTTACAGTTTGCCTGAATAAAGAAATTGTTGCCGTCTTTAAATTGGTAATGTTCGGAATTTATCATATTAAAAATCGGTTCGGGCTGTTTTTCAATTAAATTCTGGTATAACCTTGAACTCGTGCCATCTCCGAGGATTATGCTTATAATATCCATGCATATTGTACCTTTTATGTCTTTTGCCATAGGCCCGAGCCATCCGTACATAAAGTATGTTGTATTTACGTGTGCGGAATTTTCAATAATTTTCTTTTTATCAGTTGGTTTATCAATTTCAAAAATACGTTTGGGTGCATTTTTTCTGTCTTTAAAGTCAAATTCTTTTTCTATTTTTTTAAGAACTTCTTTTTTGTCAAAATCACCTACGACAATAGTTGTCATATTTTCGGGAGAATAAAAAGTTTGGTAGTAATTCATAATTTCATCACGGGTAACTCGTGAAATTATCTCGGGTGTACCTATTACATCACGTTTGTACGGATGTTTTGAATACATGTTGAAGTTACATTCGTTGTATATTTTTGTCCAGTTTTGGTCTTTTCTCATTCTTATTTCTTCAATAACCACGTGACGTTCACGTTTATCGGTTACGGTTGAGTCATTTAAATCGAATGGGGCACCAATTTCTTCTTCAGGTATAATCGGGTCAAGCATCATATCTGCATGCAGTTCTATTGCCAGATTTAAGTCCTTACAATTTTCGCCTTTGGGTAATGTTACATAATAAAAGGTGTAATCTTTCCACGTTGCTGCATTAACAATAGCGCCTTTTGCTTCAAGAATCCTGTCAAAATCTCCGGCTTTATGTTTATGAGTGCCTTTAAACATTAAGTGTTCAAGAAAATGTGATATTCCGTTATTGTTATCATCTTCATTTATAGAACCAGTTCTGACCCATGTACTGACATTTGCCATGTCACCTTCTTTGTGCGCCAAAACAATTTTGTGTCCGTTTTCTCTTTCATAAATTTCAACATCTTCAGTTAAAAAAGGATATTTTACCGTAGTTTTTTTCATATATAATACCTCAACGAAGTTATTATAACTCAAATACAAATATTTCCCAATTTTTATTTATGCAAGTTTAAAAGATATGAACCCCCAATAGTATTCTCGTATCTAACAGTGTATCGCTTACTATATTCTTTTAAGAAAGGAATTACTGGTGAATGTGAATAATCATAAGCGTAATAAAACCAATAATCATTGTTGCTTGGAAGCACATCAAGAGATTTTAAGTATTCTGACTCGGAATAATTTGGTGTTTGGACTATTAGTACTTTTTCAGGATAAAAATCAAAGTATTTTTTATAATAATTAAATTCTGATTTTGATGCACTGTTGACGATAATATAGTTTTCATGATTCTCATAATGTTTGATTAAATCTTGCATTGCCCCGCGTGCATTATTTCTATGAAACAAATCCTGATTTGAAAATCCTTTAAAATACGATAAGTTGTAACTTGAAAGCCCTGCCAATGTCATAAAGACGAACATTATACATAGAAATTTTTTGGATAAAGATATTTTATTAATTGGGATGATTAACAACACTAAAATTACCGGGATTAAATAGAGGCTAACCCGTTCAAAAATAGGGTATTGCCTTAAGTAAGATGTAATTGCTATGAAAAAGAGACTTAACGATAATATTGCAGAAGATTTGTTTTTAAAATCTTTCAATAAGAAACACAATCCTGTAATAAGAAGGATTAGGTCAAATAAAATAAACTTGTTAGGGTGTAAATAATATAACAAATTAATTCTTATTAGTCCTAAGAGACTTTTCAAATTAAATGTAATGAAGCTATTTTCCCAATAATATAATCCGTCCATAATAAATTTTTGTGGGAGAAGAGTGCTGAATGCGTATATTGCCCATATAGAAAAAGTTATGCCCGAAACAATTAATATATTTTTTAAAATTTCTTTTTTATGCAGAACAATTTGGTGTATAAGAAATCCTAAAATAACGAAAACCGTCGGTATGGAAATCATTGGTGCAATTGTAAATATTCCGGTTAATAATATAAATTTATTAAGACTAATGTTTTTTAAATCAACTTTTGAACATAATATGCAGCACAACATAAACAACAGCACATCTGATGAATATTGTTTGAATTCAAGAGAATAATGTATTAAATGGTAATTAATTGCAAACAGAAAATTAACAATAACAAGAGCAAATTTTTTATCTAAAAACATTTTAGAAAAATAATAAAAAACGGGTATAGATGCAATTCCGCATATAAACGGAAGAATTCTCAATACAAACTCTTTTATTCCGAACATGTTTGCAAAAAGTTTTGTTATCATCATAAATATCGGCGGTGCTGATTGGTTGTAATCAAGCAATCCGAAATATTCCCATATGTTTTTATTTATAATGCTCATTGCAAGAGAACATTCATCATGCCATAACGGATAATTTGTAATGTAAAATTTTAATCTTAAAACAATACCGATAAGAAAAATTGTACCAATAAGTATAGGATATATGTAATTTTTTAGTTTTACATTATGCCAATTTAAACTCATTTTTGGATTGTAGCACAAAAGATTCTTCCAGCAAAATTATTTTTATGTATAATATTTATATGATTGAATTTTTATCTGATGAGAGCTGGATTAGGCCGCAAATAGATTTTCTTTTATACCTTCAGAATATAAGAATGCAGCATTCTGAAATATTTAACAGATTGTTTTTATCTGTTACGGCAATTGGTGAATACTGGCTTCCCTCTCTGATTTGTGCGATATATTACTGGGGTATAAGTGCAAAAGAGGGAACATGTTTATTTTCATTATGCGGTTTTAGTTTTTTATTTAACCAATTCTTCAAAATGCTGGCATGTGTATATAGACCCTGGGTTTTAAGTGATAAAATAGTTCCGGTTGAGAGTGCTACAACGTATGCAAGAGGATATTCATTCCCAAGCGGACATTCTTCAATGGCAGCTTCCGTAGTGGGCGGTCTGGCTTTTATATTAAGGCATAAAATCGTTTGGAGCATTTTATTGATACTGCTGGTATTAGTTGTCGGGTTTTCAAGATTGTGGCTGGGTGTCCATACCCCGCAGGATGTTTGTGCAGGTTTATTAACAGGTTTGTTTCTTGTGTTCTTGGCTAATTTTTTAATAAACAGGGCAGAAAAAAATAAAAACGGGTACCTTTATTTGTTGGCGGTTATAAATATATTAGCAGTAGCGGCACTGATTTATATTTGTTATTTTAATCAATTCCCCAGGGACTATGTAAATGGCGAATTATTGGTTAATCCTGATAGGGCGGTTCGTTCTACGATTATATGCTATGGTTATTCGCTGGGTATAATAAACGGAGCATTCCTGTGCAGAAGATTTTTCCCGTTTGATGCAAAAGCCGGTGATATAAAAACCAGAATAATCAGGTGTCTTGTTGGTACAATACTTCTTATGTTTCTGTTGATCTGTCCTTTAGAGATATGTTTTAGAGGCAATCTTAATTACAAGTTAATATTTCTTTTCCCGTTATTAATGGGGCTCTGTATAACTGCAGGTTATCCGCTGGTATTTTCAAAAATAAAATTTTTATACTATAATGATAGCCATGGAAATAATTAAACGTTTAGAGCATAAAGTTGTGGTTTCAGTTCAGGCAATGCCTTCCGAGCCTTTGTATCAGGAGCAATGCATCAATGCCATGATGAAATCTGTTGTAAAGGGCGGTGCCGGCGGTTTGCGTGTTGCCGGAGTCAGGGATGTAAAAAATGCAAAGCAGCTTTTTGATGTCCCCGTAATCGGACTTACAAAGCCCGATATTATTCCTAAAAACTGGCAGGAAATTGTATATATTACACCTACGCTGAAAGAAGTTATATCACTGGTGGATGCAGGGGCAGATGTGATAGCTTTTGACGGCACTATGCGGCCCAGAGAAGGCGGTTGCAAATTAGCAGAAATTATTAAGTATGTAAAAATAAATAAAAGAGTTTCTATGGCGGATGTATCAACGGTTGAAGAAGGAATAAATGCTGCAAAACTCGGTGCAAATATTATTTCAACTACACTTTCGGGATATACAAAGGAATCTCTTGGTGTAAATGATAAGGAACCGGATTTTGAGTTATTGGAAGCATTGGTAAAAGAAACGGATAAGCCTGTTGTTTTAGAGGGAAGAATTTGGGAGCCTTGGCAGGTTGAAAAAGCATTTGAACTGGGCGCACACTGTGTTGTTATAGGTTCTGCAATAACACGTCCGCAGTTAATTACAAAAAGGTTTGTGAACAGGGGTTAATGATATGCGAAAAGCTCTTGCAATAGATGTTGGCGGTACAAAAATCTATAATACTCTGGTTAATGACAAGGGTGAAATTGTCGGAGAAATTGAAAAACATTCCACTCCAAAAACTTATGCAGAAATAATTTCTCTTTTTAAAGAAATTATAAAAAAGTATGAAAATACGGTTGATGTGATTGCATTTGCGACATGCGGTGCCGTAAACAACTCAAATGACGGAATTTTAGGTTCAACAGGAAATATTGTTCGGGAATATCCGAAAACGGACTTCAAATCACTTAGTACAAAGCCTGTCTATGTGGAAAATGATGCAAATTGTGCCGCTTGGGCAGAGCATATTATAGGGGCATCAAAAAATTGTCCATATTCTGTTATGCTGACTTTGGGTACAGGTGTCGGCGGCGGAATAATACTTGATAACAGATTGTACAAAGGAAAAAGCGGTGCTGCAGGCGAAATGCACTTTAAAATTAACCGTGGAAACAAGAGGAAATGCACATGCGGAAGTTCGGATTGTTTTGAAGCGTATGCATCAGGCACGGGACTAAGAATTACTGCGGTTGAAACATCAGGCAATCCTGATATCACAACGTATGATGTAATTGAAGGTCTGAAAAATAAAGATGAGCAAATGACTAAGATTTTTGATATTTGGCAGAATGATATCATAAACGGAATAATCGGACTTGCGGATATATTTGATCCGGATGTTGTTGTTTTGTCGGGTTCTATGGCTGAGTTTGTGGATACTGATTATATTACGGAGAAGGTAAATACTGAGATAGTTACTCAGCCAACAAAAGTTGTTAAAGCACAAGCCGGAAATTATTCCGGCATGATAGGAGCAGGTTTGTTGGCTCTGGGAGTGAAAACCGATGGGTAAGGCAAAAAAAAGAAGCTTACATTTGGGAATTAATGACAGAGTCACCAACCTTTCAAGAGAAGATGCAGTCGGTGAAGTTGTTACCTTACTAAATAAATGCAGGGATAGAAATCAGGCCTGCAGTTTGATAACATTATTCGGACTTTCAGCCGAAGAACTTCTTGAAGCCGGTGCAAGTTACGAAACCGTTATGAGTTTGCAGGGAATTATCAGGGAATAGAAAAGGGCGGTTTAATGAAAATAAATATTAAGAGTGCGGGTGCAAAAGTTGAAATAAATTGGGATAAGGTTGATGCGGATTTATACATTATTTATTTAAAAGTTGGGGATGTATTTTCCGAAATTGCAAGAACTTATACCGATACTTTTACTACGTTATCATTATTGCCGTTTGGAGATAATGAGATTTTTATCCGTGCTTTTAAAAACGGCAGTGTGGTTGAAGAATCTCAGGTTAAAAAATTTAATCAGGCAGCCATAGATGTAGTCGCCTTAAAGGCTACCAATAACGAGGATGTTCAATTTTTGTACAGCAAATATCCGAATGCTCAGGGGTATCGCTTATACAGAAATGACTTAAAAGGATTTAACGGGTTTAGAAACTATCAAACCCAATCAATTACCGTTAAAGCAACAGAAAAATCGGATTCCTATAAGATAAAACCGTACCGAATGGAAAATGGTGAGCGGAAAATACTATATTCTTCCGCTATTTTTTATAATCCGTCTGCGGGTTTTAGGTTTGCAACGTTGTACAAATCCTATACGGACAATATGTTTTTATCCTGGATATATGACGGTTATGCTGACGGGTATTGTATATATAGCGATTGTAATTCTCAGCCTGTTTGTGAAATTTCTGACGGGAAGTGTCATTTTGCAACATTAAAAGGGTACAAAACAAGTATAAAATTTAAAGTCTGTGCGTTTGTAAATTCGCCTGAGGGCAGGATTATTGTTGATAGTACGGATTATATAAAAATACAAAAACGAAAATATACGCACCCCGAGGTATCTCTTATAATTCCTGCCTATAATGCCGAAGATTATATTGCCAGAAGTATTGACAGTGCTCTTGCTTCAAATTTTGATGATTTGGAAATTATAATAGTGAACGACGGTTCAAAAGATAAAACACAGGAAATTATGGATTGGTATGCAAAAACTTATCCAAACATAAAGATTGCTCAAAAAACAAACGGCGGGGTCGCGGATACCAGAAACTTTGGTATCAATATGGCAGAAGGTAAATATATCGCATTTTTGGATAATGATGATTTAATCCGTCCCGAAATGATTAGCTCTCTGTACACTTCAATTATAAAAAATGAGTGCCGGGTTGCAATCGCTCCTTTGTACAGACTTGTAGACAGCGGATATACAGTTCATTGTGTATTGCCGTTCGAGGAGGATAAAGCTGTTGATATTGACGATTACTTAGAAATAATGTACACTCCCGGATACTACAACTGTGCAATATGGAACAAATTATATGATGCTCAGATGGTAAAAGATCATCCTCTTGGTCTTTTAAAGTATGAAGATGTGTCCTGGACTCCGTGTATTATTTCGTGGGCAGAAAAGTTCTGTTTTATTAATAAGCCGTTTTATGAGTGGGACAGGAAAACCCGCCCTGAAACGTTCGGTAATGTCTTGGCTAAAATGCCTGAGAAGGAGTTATTTGAACACAGAAAACAGGCAATGGAATTTTTTATTAATAACGGTAATCCAAAAAGGAAAAAATACCTTAAAATAATTGCGCAAAGACGGCTGAAAAGATATTCCGGTCAGACCAAAAACAATGAGGCATATTTGAATATGATAAAACAAATATCTGCAATGGAAGATTAGTTTAAAATTAATATTACTTAATAAATTAGCAATAAAAAAGGCGGAGAAGTTTTTTTAAATATATGGTTAGTAATGTCAGTGTGCAAAATTTAAAAAGGTATTCGATTTCTTCCGATAATTTTCAAAAGCCGAAGAGGCCGTCTGCAGCTGACATGTTTTTGGATGAAATTAACAAGACGGTTCAGCAAAAGGAAAAAGGTTCCTTTTTATCAAGATATATGTTGTCCCCTACGGCTGCAATTATAGCGGATATCCCATTTTTAGGATATGTCATTCATGGCATATTCAAAATAAAACATGCCGCAAAGGCGGGTAAAGAAGTCGCAAAAACTCAAGCCTTAAAATTTTTAAAAGCTTTTCCGTTTGTATTTGCAGGTTGGGCGCTTGTTTGTGCAGGAACAGGATACTTATTAAACAGAAATGCCGATAAAAAATATGATAAATTTAAGCGGGAATTTGATGATATAAATACAGAAACAAGTGCCAGACTCCGTAAAGACCAGATACATTCAGCCTATATAGGGGCAGCGTGTTCCGCTATCGGTGAGGAAATTACCGTAAACAAAAATATGGTTGTAGATCCTGTTTTAAAACGTCGTTCCAAAAAACTTTTAAAACACGAACTTGTCCATGCTAAACAGTACGAAACTATTGCATGTTCAACAGACGGTATAAAGAAATTAAATTATGCTGTTTTATCTTCTTCTGCAAAACTTATGAATAATATGGATGCTGTTGCCGAGATGGAAGAAGTTTATAAGGATGTAATTAATGACAAAACCGGAAAATATGATAATTTAACGCTTCATTTCACAGAAGCGGATGTGAACTTTAAAAATTATGTCGTTGGAATTCATACATTATTAACCGATAAAAATGCAACCTACAACGATGTTCCAATTGTAATAGACGAAAAATATTATCAGGAAATTGCAAATAAAAAAGGAAAACTTTCACCGGAAGAAGAAGAAAAGGCAAATCAGTATTTTCAGGCAATGCTTGATTATCCGAAGGTCAATTTTTGGCGAACCATAAATCCTTTTTCTTCATACTATAATAACAAACTTGAGCGTGAAGCATACAGGGAAAACCCCAATTTAGCGACATGGGTCAATCGTCTTTTTGTTAAAGATTAACTTTTTATTGTAAATATTTGTATCATAAATATTTTTTTGTGAAATACTGCTTCTAAAAAATTTTTTATAAAAAAAGAGAGAGATGTATTAATATGGATAAATCTTTGGTTATACAAAATATGTTTTTACATTACAGTCCTTTAATCAAAAAAGACTGTAGCAGCATTGGCGCAGATGATATGTCCCGCAGTATATTTGAAAGTCTAAATACGGATGATAATAAATATATTCTAAGTGAAGAGGAATATTCAAATTCAAAAAATATACTTGGCGAGATTTTGGATAAAATTTATGACAAATATACCGAATGGGCAAATAAACACTTTGGAAAAAACTATTCTGACCAGATAGCCAAATATGATAAATCAAATCAAGTTACTTCTGAAACGGAAAATTCTTCAGAAAAGGTATTAAAGCAGAATTTAACCGAAGCAAAAGATAAAATTAAAAAGTTTGCGGCAGAACATCCTGAAAATACACGTATAAATGATATAGCAAATCTTATAGAAGACGTTGATATTTCTGTCACGAACGGTATAAGCTGGTATGTTGCTGTTACATTTACTGACAGCAAAGAAATTAAATTTAGTATGGAATCGGAAAATTTAGATCCGACAACTTGTTTAAAATCTCTGATTCACGAGATGGCACACTATTTGAACGGAGATGTTTTGAGTTCTGTTCCTGAAGAAGTTGATGTAGAATCATTTGCCATAGATATGGCAGAACAAATTGATAACGTTAAATATTGCGAAGATAAAGAAGCTTATATGGCGGAGTTTGAGAGCAGATATAAATATAGTTTAAATCAAGGTTCTAATTATGGTCAAAATGCATCTCCGGGCTATAACGGGCTGCCTTTAAATGCAGGTTTTGTTATTAATGAAGATATTGTATCCTCAGTTACTACGGGCAAAGAAACTGTAATTAAAGTAGCCGGTGAGGCAGAATACCATATCACGTGGAGTGATGAAGTTGATGAAAACGGTAATCCTTATCCGGAAAAAGTTATAAAAAGTGCTCCATGGCCATTTGATGATCATAGATACGAAGGTTTAGATACTTTTAATATAATATATAAAGATTACGATAAGAAAGCAAAATCCTGGAATGGCCTAGAGTGGGCAGACAGGGGCAAATACAAAAAATTAGATTAATAATTAATTAAATTTAAAGTGATATTTAGATTAGACAAATTGAAATATTTAATATAATATTTGACTATGGGTTTTTGGGGAGTCAGGCATGACTGAGATTTCGGTGACAGTACCGGTATATAATGTAGAGAAATATTTGCGCAGGTGTTTAAATACAATACTTGACCAGACCTTTGGCTTGGATTATGAAATTATTTGTGTGGATGATGGTTCAACGGATAATTCAGGTAAAATTTTAGATGTTTATGAAAAAATGTACCCTAAAATAAAAGTGATACATCAAAAAAACCAAGGACTTTCCGTTGCAAGAAATACCGCAATGGAGTATGTTACCGGAAAGTATACCATGTTTGTTGATTCGGATGATTTCATTGCAAAAAACACCCTGGAAGGATTGTATAACTTTGCCGAAAACCATAAGTCTGATGTGGTTATATTTGATTTTTTTAGAGGTAGTGCGGAATTAAAAAATTCAAAGACCTGGCATATTGTGCAGATACTTGAAAAATACGGTAATAATTCGTTTAATATAGATTCGGCAGAGCCTTTTGTATATAGGTTTGTTCCCGTTGCTACATGGTCAAAATTTTATTTGACGGATTTAATTAAGGATATTAAATTTGAGCCGGACTTAAATAATCAGGATGTTCCCCACTGGGCTGAAGTTTATGTAAGAGCTAAAAATATAAATTACCTGCCTGTCCCATATTATTACTACTGTCAGCAAAGAGAAAATTCTATCTCAACTATAAGGCATAAAAAAGCATTTGATGTGTTTAGGGCTTTTTCTTTAGCAGAACCCCCTTTAAAGGCTTCAGGGCATTTTGAAAGGCTCAAAAGTATTCATTACGCTCATTTTGTTTGTAATCTTGTTAATATAATGTCCAAGTTAGATGCCGAATTAAGAAAAGAATATATTGAAAAGATTAAAAATTATATTATAGATATCGATTATGAACAGTTTGATAAGGAGGATTTTTTCCCTTTTGAAAAAACTAATATGAAAATAATCAGATTTATCAAAGAGAATAATTTTGATGAAATTGAAAAATATATGAAACAAAAAAATATATGGTAACGGGGCTGAACTATGGTTATACTAATTACAGGTGGGGCAGGATTTATAGGTTCATCGCTTGCAGATAAGTTACTAAGCGCGGGAAATAGGCTTTTAGTAATTGATAACCTGAATAATTATTATGATTTAAAACTGAAAAAACAAAATATTGTTTCAAATTTGGGTAATCCTGATTACACTTTTTATGAGGGAGATATTTGCGATAAGGAATTAACGGCAAGAATTTTTGCGGCGAATGAGATAGACTATGTTGTACATCTTGCCTCTCTTTCCGGGGTTAGGCATTCTTTTAAATGTCCTTTTGAATATTTAAAAAATAACATTGTCGGAACGAGAAATTTGTTAGAGCAAATGAGGAATAATAAAGTCGGTAAAATTGTTTTTGCTTCTTCTTCTTCGGTTTATGGGGAGTGTAATGCGGAAAAATTCAGGGAAGATGCCGGTATTGAAAGTCCGGTATCACCGTATGCTGTTTCTAAACTTGCATGTGAGCGTATATTGCGTGCATATTCAAAGTCATATGGAATTAGTGCAATTTGTTTACGATTGTTTTCTGTGTATGGTCCAAGACAACGCCCGGATTTGGTGGTAAGAAAATTCGTAAATCTTATAAATGAAGATAAACCAGTTCCGGTGTACGGCAATGGTAAAACAGTCAGAGATTATACATATATTGATGATATAGTATCAGGTATTTGTGCCGCAATTAATTATGATAAGTCTTTATATGAAGTTATTAATTTAGGCGCGGGAAAGCCGATATCTCTTGAAGAAGTGATAGATACGATAGAAAAAGTACTGGGTAAAAAGGCTAAAAGGCAAAATTTGCCTATGCAAAGGGGAGATGTGTATAAAACCGCAAGCGATATAACAAAAGCTTATAAATTGCTAAACTACGAGCCAAAGATTTCTTTTGAAGACGGCATTAGAAATTTCATACAATGGGAAGAAGCACAGCAAAATTCCTAATATAGCAAATTATGTTACGTATATTTATATATTTTGATGAGGCGGAATTTATATGCTAGACTTATGTAGTATTGTTATTTTTGGATTTTTTTAGTTATGGATTTATTAGCATGTAATGATAACTGCACAGATTCTCAATTATTAATGCCCCCAATAAATATAAATGTTTCCAAAGGTTATTATAAACAGCTTAAAAAAGCTTTGTATATTGTGAAACCTAAGGATTTTGATTTTATAAGAGTAGGGAATCCGTATGACGGCGGATATGTGATGCTGGATGATTTTTGTTCGGGGGATTATGTTGCTTATTCGTTTGGAATAAAGGATGATGTGTCGTGGGATTCTGATATGGCGGATAAAGGTTTTGAAATATATATGTATGACCACACTATCGATAATTTACCGTCAAGCAAAGATAATTTTCATTATTTTAAACAGGGTATTGCCCCAAAACCAAACCCTGAAGAATTATTAGACACTTTGGACAATTTCATTCTTCAAAACAAACATCAGAATTGTAATAATATGATTTTAAAAATGGATGTTGAAGGTTGTGAATGGGAAGTCCTGAATAATATAAAATCAGACACATTAAATAAATTTGACCAGATTGTTTTGGAATTTCACAATGTGATTCGAGCCTGTGATGATAAGACAGCAGAGACGAAAATTAATGTTTTAAAAAAACTCAACAAAACGCACAAACCTGTTCATCTGCATGGAAATAACTGTGCATATTATATATGTATTGAAGATACCTTATATCCTGATGTTATGGAAGTAACTTATATAAAAAAATCAAAATATTCTACCTGTAAGGATGATGTGCTGTTTCCGACATCATTGGACCGGCCTTGTGACCCGTACAGGGAAGATTTGATACTCGGATTTTGGAACAGATAATAAATGACATAGCAAAAAAATTTTTTACGTGTTTTATAACAGTATGAAAATTTCGTCCGATTACAATTATTTATATTCAAATCAGTCTTTTTCGGGGTATAAAGCTGCAAGATTTTATGCGCTTCGGACAAGATTTGATAACAAATTTATTAACAGAACGCTGTATAATTGTGATTTGGAAAAGCTGGACGGGATTCAGGAAGGTTTAAAAACATTTAAGGGCTTATCAATGAAGCAAATAGCATTTGTCTTGACAGATTTGCATTCAATAAATATGATAAGCGGGTGTAATAAAGGATGTTTGCATTGTTATGCAAACGCACAGCCATTCATATCAAGAGCTTCGTTTGAGAGTTTTAAGCAGATAATGGATGATATTTTAGCTTTAAAAAGGAGAATCGGTGTCAGGCCGGTTTCTCACCGTGGTGATGAGTATATAATGGGCTATTTCGATGCAGATAGTATTGATATGCATTTATTTGATAAAAATGGCAAAAAGCATGATGCAATTGAGCTGGGCAGATTAATTCACAGGTCAACCCAAAATAAAACAGTTTTTGATACCGCCGGGTGGGACAGAAATGACAAAGAACGACAAAAGATAGCAGAAGATTATGTAAACCAATTACTAAAAACCAAAAATTCAAAACATTTTCGTCAAATAAATATTTCTCTTAATCCGTTTAATCCCAAGTATGTTCGTGCATTAAAAGACGGATATAATCCTAAATCTTATTCTCCGTTAATTCCGGTAGGCAGTGAGGCAAATAAGGTGAAGAAATCGGTAAAACAGCAGAAAGCGGAAGATGCATACAGGGATTATATAGATAATGAAGTAAATACTCTGTTTACGTTTACACCTCTGCTATTAGACGGCAAATTAAATACAATTATCCGGGGGTTGGATAAAAATGTTACAAATATGGACGGCTGCTACATGGAAGATTTTGCCGTCACGCTGAGTAATATTTTGGATCGTTTGTGGTTTGAATATCTCGGGGACCTGGGAGGTGAAAGAAAGGTTATAAAAAGTAAGAAGATGATGCAAAAGGCTATGAACGGATATATGAAACTTTTTAATGATCACCAGTCTTATAAGCTGTTCAGCTCAGGCAGAATGGAAGCCTTCTATAAAGTCAGACATAACGGCTCATTAGACGGTATTGAGGCAATGAATAAATTCAGAGATATATCCGAAAAGAACTTCGGCAGCCTTGTTGCACAAAGAAAAATATCTGCAACAAATATGGCATATTTAAAAATGATAACACCTGATGGCAAAGTTTATATGTATGATAATTATTCAATTATTCCGACAGATATTAGACTTAATACCGATAATCCCGGTTTGAGTAAACCTTTTTCGTTCCCGGTAAAAAACTTTACAGTCACAGGGGATATGATAGACAGAATATAATTCCCGTCTTTGTTTGTATTTTTAAAATAAAATGATATAATCATATTGCCGTAAAAGTGTAAGGTGCATAATGAATAAAAAGACTGATAAAAACCTGTTTTTAGCAATAATATTAATGTTTACAACCTTGTGTATGGGATGTGCAAATGTAGTAAAGGATGCTCGGGGTATGAATAATAAGGATAATATACCGGAGGAAAATCTTCCGGCAAGTAACAAAGATACAGAAAAAACTCCGCCAATTATGGCAGGAAAAGTTCTTCCTCCAAAAGAGAAGCCCGAAGAAAAGTTAGAACCGCTTTCAGGTGACGTTATGCCTTTGCCTCCGGAAAAGAAAGAAAATAAGACGGAAGTAAGTATCCCGCCATTAGCCGGAGTTGTTCAGAAGCCGGACAAAGTTAATAAAGATAATAAGAATGAACGGTCAGAACCGCCTTCAGTAGCCGGAGATATCCCGCCGAGAAATTTTAAAATAAATGAAAAACAGTCAGGTTTTGAGAAAATAAAATCTTTTATGAAAAAATTTAAAAAAGATAAAGATAATTATAATTATTAATTTGTTTGGGGTAATTAATAATGTACAAATTGTATAGTGCCAGCGTGGAATTAACAAGAAAATGCAACGCAAATTGCAAGCATTGTATAGTTGATGCAAATTCTTTCGATGGCGAAGAACTCTCTACGGAGAGAATTATGCGCTTGCTGGAAGAACTGAACGACGAAGGCTGCCAAAATATAACCTTTACAGGCGGTGAACCTTTTTTAAGAGAGGACTGGGCATTGTTTTTACAAAAAGCAAAAGCCCTGAATATGAGCATTGTCATTATGACAAACGGATTAAAAATAGACGATTCAATTATTAAAGTTTTAAAGAGTTTCAATGTTTCGGTCGGATTTAGTTTGGACGGAGCAGATGCCGAAACGCATGACCGTATTCGCGGGGTCAATGGTATATTTGAACATTCGGTTGAGGTTCTTAAAAAATTGAGAAAAGCCAATGTTTATACGGTAGTTGCAACAACAGTTATGCAGTCTAATTTTAACCGGTTAGACAAAATAAAAGACTTGCTGCTCAAACTTAATGTCGAATCCTGGCAGATACAAATTGTAAAGCCCTGTTCGCGGCTGCCTGAAAATGAGGTGCTTACGGAAGAACAATATTATAAACTCGCACAAAAAATAGTAGAATACAGAAAAAAATACAATAAAAAAATGAGCATCATAGAAGCGGATTGTATCGGGTATAATTCCGCATTATCAAAAGATTTATATATAAAAAACTGGCGCGGGTGTGAGTGCGGTACAAATTATGTGAGTATTGAAAGTGACGGTACCGTCAAGGGCTGCCCGAATATGTCAATAACAGAGGGAAATATAAGGGATATTCCGTTCAGGGAAATATGGCAGGACCATGATAAATTTTCGTACAACAGAAAACCTAATATTGATAATTTAAAGGGCTTTTGCAGGGAATGTGAGCATAAATACGTATGCCGCGGCGGATGTCCAGTAAATTGCAAGACAAAAGACGGCGGAAGTTATTGCCTGCATAAAATTGAAACAGTTGGTGTAAGTTAATATTAACAACCGCCAAAAACCTGTGCTACCGGCTTCTATGGCAGATTATATAATTTTGCTGAATTTTCAGGACGTATTGCATCTTCATAAACCTTTAGGAAAGTATCATATGGCATATTAATATATATCTGCTTGACGGCATAATCTTCCAAAACTCATAAAAAATAATTTGTTATTGTTTTTACAAATTTTTACATTTACAAACTGACCCGGCAAAAAATTTTTTTACCGTTTTTAAATAGAACATGAATAACATTTCTAAAATATCTTTTATGGCAAAACCCGGAGCGGAAGTAATGCGCCGTGTTAGAAACGATTGCAATAGTGATGAAACTCGTATAAATAAATTTCAGGATAATTTTCACAATACATTTGACGAAAACCTGGATGAAAATACTGTCGTGGATGTGGATGAAAAGGAACAATATGTTTTTTCTCACTTAAAATTCCCTGATATATTTTATAAATCTGACAGAGTTTTGGATAGAGGCAGGGGAAATGATTTCCAAAGTGCCGTGATTATGGCTTGTCCTGCGGTTCTTAAATCTGTTGAACACAAAATGATTAGAACCATTATAGCTGAAAGTGTAAAATCAGGAATCAGTTTTGATACCATAAACAAAATGGCTGACTCAAATATTAAAAATAAGGAAGTTAAAAAATATTTTCTTGACAATATAAATATTGCCCGTCGTATTAAAGAGGAAAATCCTGAATCGAACCTGACATTTGATGAGTTTGATGAGATGGATATGATAATATTCGAGGAATTGGCCGAAACTCCGGGAACTCCCGAATACAAAATGGCTCATGGTGATTTTTCGCTGCTTCCCGGTTATGAATAGCTCTCGGTTTGAGAAAAAGAACAGAGAAATTGATTATTTTAACTCATCAGATTTGAAAATATTGTAGCCTTCATAATGGTAACTTGCATCAATACCTTTCATATAAACTTCCTTGTTGTTTATATCAGATGTTAATGCCTTTTTTAAAAGTTCTTTTATTTCAACACTTTTAATAGGACTTCTTTCCATAGCGAGCAAGTAATCTTCTTTATCCACCTTGCTCCAGTCTACAACCATACCGATTTCTTTTTTTAATATCAAATCCAGCCATATTCTGGTACTTCTGCCGTTTCCTTCTCTGAAAGGGTGAGCTACATTCATTTCTACATATTTTTCAATAATTTCATCAAAATTTGTTTGTGACATTGAATCAATATGTTCCAATGATGCTTTTAAATACATAACCGGGGCAGATCTAAAACTGCCTTTTGCAATGTTTTCGGTGCGAATTTCCCCCGCAAACGGGTAAATGTCCTCAAATAAGTATTTATGAATTTTGGACAGAGCGTCGAATTTTCCGGCTTCCAAAGTGTTCAAAAATCCCTTTTCAAACATTTCAATGGCCTTCTTTTTGCTAATTCGTTCCTCTTCTCTTGCCAAATCTGCAGAATTCAATATTCCAAGTTTATTTTCTAAAACCATAAATACCTCATGTTTCAATTATAGCACATAATTATTTTCAATTTTGAAAATAATATTAAATTTTGTAAAAAACAAAAAAGACATTTTCTCCCGGCAAAAATTTTTTTTTATGGGTTTTGAAATAAATGGGAATAAATTTTATACGGAGTATTAACGTTGAGAATAGGTACTATTCAGGCTGGGTTTTCACCAATTCGACCCGATAAAAATATTAATATAAACTGTAAAAACAAAAATATAAATGCTAAATCAAATAATTCGTTTGTAAGCTTTAGTGCATCAACACCATTAGAAGGCCTGCACCACAGGATGAAAATAGAGTTAACAAACATGTTATACGGACACAGACCGTTTGGTTTTCATTCCCCTGACGGATATATAGAAGTGCTCAAACAATTTGAAGTAAGCAATCTTATAACTTTGCAGGGGGAATCGGCTGTATTTGCAATGAAAGATCCGAACCTTATTTTAAAAATATCGTGTTCGCCGTATGAGGAATATATTCCGGAATTTCATGCGCCGGAACAAGTACGAGGAACCATAGTTACTGACAAAAAATATCCGATAATCAATTTGATGGGGAATATTGAAACTGACAAATTTTATTGGGTTATACAAAAAAAGGGTAAAATGCCTGTATCTGCGGCCGACCAAAATTCACTCATACAGAGGGTATTGGAAGCAGGTTATAAATTGCGTGATATAAAATACGACCAGTTCGCATATTTTGACGGCGAAGCAAAATTTATTGACCTGGGCTGCATATGCAAAGACAATAATACAGACTATTTTCACAATAACCTGATAAAAGGCCAATTGGTTTGATGATTTTAAACAGATGTTTGAGAATTATTTTGGTGCAAAAATTGCACCCTATAATTCACAATTAATGAATCGGTGGGTACGCTTACGCTTTACCCACCCTACAAGCTTCAGTTGTAAAATAATAGTCGATTTGAGAATAAAGAACAGAGATTTTGAGCATTTTTATTTTTCAGACAAGGCTCGTGCTTTTTCGATATATTTATCTGCTAATTTAGGTTGATTCATTTCTCTGTACAAATCTGACAAATTGATATATGACATAATGCGTTGCGAGTCAGTTTTGGAGAGTTTTAATATCTTGTTTAAATCTTCAATTGCTTTATCATAATTTTTTAAACGCGAATATGCTACTGCTCGTCCATAATATCCGGTAGTATCATTTTTATTTAATGCTAAATTCTTACTAAAATCTTCTACTGCTTTTTTATAATCATTCATTTGAAAAAGATATATTTCTCCTCGATAACTGTATGCTTCAGCATCATTTGGGTCTATTTCAATAACTTTACTAAAATCATTAATTGCTTTCTCGTATTCTTTTAAATCTTTATATGCCGTACCACGTTTAAAATATGCATTTTTATCACTTTTATCTAACTCAATAACTTTACTGAAATGTGTAATTGCGTTTCTATAATCTTTTAATTTGATATATACATTTCCTATTGAATGATATGCTAAGGCATTGTTTTTATCATATTCAATTACTTTATTAAAGTCACCTATTGCTTTTTTATAATGTTCTATATTATCTGAATAATTCCCTAAATTTTCGTATATCATACCTCGGGTATAATACACAAAATCATCATTTTTACCTAATTCTATTGCTATAGAAAAATCCTTTGCAGCTTTTTCATAATTTTTAATTCTAAAATAATAACTACCACGAGCCATATACCCGGCAGGATTATCCGGTTCTAATTCGATAACTTTCTTATAATCATCAAGAGCTTTATCCTGTAAGGTCACTTCACTATAAATATTCCCTCGTTTAAGATAAAGGTCAGCATTGTTGATATTTTTATGAATTTCATTAGTGTAATAGCATATTGAAATGTATTTGGAAATTGATGAATAATTTATTACTGTAATAGATACTACAAATAAAAATAATAAAATTACAATTAAAAATTTTTTATTTCTCATATTGCAAACTCCATATTTTCTGGTTATATTCCTAGAATTTACTAATTTATTGTATCAATATTTTGTAGTGGAGTCAATAAATTAGTAAGTAAAGTTGAGGTGGGAAACCTAACAATAACTTATGAGTGCAAATAATAAAACAAAAAATCGTATATGAGCGGACTTTTATACTAAACAAACTTCCGACCCTTACCAACTAAAAAAGTCCCTTGCGGGACTTAAAAAAGGAGGAGGTGGGATTCGAACCCACGGAACGCGTGAACGTTCGACAGTTTTCAAGACTGCTCCAATCAACCGCTCTGGCACTCCTCCATTCGATTGCTGGATATAGTCCTATTTTACAATATCAATTTCCGTTGTCAACTGAAACTGTTTCGCAACTTATTCAAATATGTCCTCTAATTTTACAAAACATCATAAAAATGGATGATTT
>DBXD01000039.1 GCA_002309425.1 Cyanobacteria bacterium UBA1221 | reverse complement strand
TTTCCCACATATCAGAAACCCCCTGCACTAATCGGCAATGGCAGTATCAAACTTTGTTCCAAGCAAACTTTCTACTTCGCTCTGGAATGTCATTCGCAAATATATTTTATATTCGCTTTCTGTCATTTCTCCTTTTCTCACTTTTTCCTTTCCGCCTTCGATAAGTCGGTTAAGGCTTTCTTTGTGATTTTCAATAAAGCATTTAATCAATGTTTCCATTTTCTTGCCCCCTATTGATTACATCTTAACACATAATTTCTTTATTGTCAACACTTAAAATGTCAAACCCAAAGAACCGATTGCATATTTGACATAACTGTTCTGCATTTCCTTTCGGTGAAGTTGTACTTTTTCGGAAGGCTTTAAGGTTTCGTCTTTTTCCTGTAACTTCCTTCTGCACCTTCCTACACTTTCGATTGTCGGCAGATTATAATTGCGGTAGTGTAACAGATAATCTTTTGCTGAGATCCGCTCAAGGCTTCTACCCAGCCCCGCAAGTCTTTTTTCAATCAATGTTACATAAAGTAAATCGTCCGAAGCTCTGGAAGCAGGAATATTTTTTAATATCTGCTTTACATCTTTTTCAAGTTCATTAAGCATTTTTTTCACCCCCGATTTTTTCAATATCTAACTCTGTGTTGAATCGGTTGTTGAAGAATAAATCAAGTTCCGCAGTAAAAACCCCGACAACATAAGCATAAAAATCCCCGCTTGATATTTCGCCCTTGCGGTAATTTTCTTTTTCTTGGTCAATAATATTCTGCACCCTTTTAAATTCTTCTTCCAGATATTCTCTTGTCATATTTTGCCCCCTAGCATATTTCCGAAAACTTCTGCACACACTTTTCAAAATCTTCTCTTGTCAAAGTGATAGTGCCGTCAACTTCCCACTCACCTTCTTTTGTTGCGTGGAAGGAAGCCCCCTTAAAATAATATTCCCCTTTGGAATAAATATTGCCGATTAAAATTTGCCCTTTATCTGTGAATTCAGATTTTCGGCAAATACATTTCCATAACTTCATTTTCTGCCCCCTAATCGTGATAATCTGCAAGGCTTCCAACGTTGATAACTTCTTCAACTTCGTTATCGTCATAAAGCACCTTACAGGTTGCAATTGCCATAGCTTCAATTTTTTTTAAGTCTGGACTTCTGGCAACCAACCTTTGCAAAATTACATCTTCGGGCTTGAAGTCCCCGCCTTCTTCTGTCGGTGTGAATTCACCGATAACATAACCCTTGCATACCTTGATTTCCTGTGCATCATAACTAAAATTAAAATCTGCTCTAATTTTCATTTTCTGCCCCCTATACTTTTGCGGGGCTTTTATACCCCGCTTTTTTTTAGATTATTTTTCCTTCGAGTATTGCCAAGCGGTCATTAAAAGTATAAGCACCTGTCAAAATTGCCTGTGCTATCTTTAAGTATCTTGCAACGGCAACTTCCTGCGTATCAACTTCCACAAACTTTGTTTTTCTTTCGTCTGCTTCAAGCCAACTCATTACAAGATTGTATTTGTTACCGCTTTTCTCGTAGAAAACCTGCAACCCGATTTCTGAATGTACGTCTGTCATTCCTGCTATTGTGTAGTTCATAATCAAGCCCCCTTGCTTTTGATTTATACTTAATCTTAACACTTATTTTATATCTTGTCTACACTTTTTATAAATATTCGTTAATATCAAATAAGGTCGGTCCAGATATATCTTCTTGATATTTTCCAAGTATGAAATCACAGATCCAATTTCTTGCATAATCTGGTGAAATCATAGAACGTTCTTCCGAACAAATACCTGCAACTGCACTTCCTTTTGTTTTACAGATTATTTTTTGTTCTTTGTCATTTTGATATGAATATCCATAAGTCGGTTGACAATTAAAAAACCAATATGCAGTCGGTTTCTTAAAATAATCTCCCCTTTCCATTCTGTTGTTATCAATGATTGTTGGTGTTGGAAAGTTTTGCCCCGTGATTAAATAATTTGGTGCAGTTGCAGGATTTTCAATAACTAATCTAAAATTATAATAATCACAAATAAAAACCATTTTATATAATAATTTATGAAATTCTGTCCGCTTTTCTAATCTATCTATTGCAATTTGTATTTTTTCCATTTGTGTTTTATTTCGATGTTGATTATGCGACAATGCAAATACTAATTGTTGGATTGTTTCGAAATAAATACACGGAAAAAAAGCCACGATTAAATCGTCTTTTGTTATGTCTGTAAAAATTGTTCTCTCTCTCTCTCTCTCTCTCTGCAAGATTGCATATTCCTTGTCAATTTCAGAAAACAAATCTATTACATTGTCTGTCTGCCCGAAGTTATTTTGAATGTCGTAATCTTCCGCAGGAATACCCAATTTAATAAATTCATTTTTGAAAGTTCCAGACTGTTCAAAAAAACAATGTACTTTGCCTTTTATTTCCATTTTTTCACCCCATAAAAAAGGCGGGTTTCCCCGCCCCTGTTATTTTACTTTTCTTCAATCATTTTTTTATAGAACGGGCAGAATTGACAAACTGTGCAATAATCAGAACATTTTTTGCTTTCGCCCTGTCTGAACTCAATATCAGTTCCGCCCATTGTTTCCATAAGGTTTTTTGCTTCTTCTTCCGAATTGCAAACCTTCAAGGCGGTTTTTCTGCCTGCTTTCATAATCGCCCATTTATCTTCTGTTGCCCAGCGTTCTTCTTTTGAGCAAGGTGTCAATTCTTCGTCTGCAACCATTTCGGCTTTTTCAAGTTCTGCAACCT
>DBXD01000053.1 GCA_002309425.1 Cyanobacteria bacterium UBA1221 | reverse complement strand
GTTGCCTTTTCTCAGGCAAGCAGGGCATATACATTTGATGCAAATCTGGATACTCTGCATAAGAAGGGTAAAGTTACCATCGGCGAGCAGGAATACATTTATGATAAAGACAGCCAACAAGTAATGACGACAATAGACGGGGTAGAGTACAGAGCAGAAGATTTAAGGAGTTTATTGCAGAATATAGAGAGAGCACAAACGACAGAGGCAATAAAAGAGCGGATGAATAGCGAAGAGCCTTGTATGGAGATTTCACCGAGAACATTCTTGTATAAGAGAAAAGACGGCAAGATAAGAATACTGTTAATAAAGAATAACGGAGAAAACGAACTTTTGTTTGAGGGCAACACAGTAGAAGAAGCGGTTGAGTTTATGTATAAACCTGCGGAAGAATCTGTCCAAGCAAAGGCTGAGGGTAAACCCGGCGTAACAGAAACCCCTGCAGCACCTGAAACCTCAACAGAAGTCAAACAGGAAGAACTGCCGACTGAGCAGCCAAAAACAGAACCTGATGTACCGGTCGAAAAACCGGCGACTCATCAGCGGGGCAGATTCAGAAACAAAATTAACCAACAATTAAATATTGCATATTTAAGAAAACAAAAAATAGACCAAAAATATAAAGATGCGGCTGCGGACAGAATGGATCACAGAACTCCGCCTGAACTGTTTGATGTAATTGATGATCCTGAAAAACTGGAAGAATTTATAAAAGAGCATACGGTAGAGCGCCCTGTCTATGAACAAGTTTACAATAAAGAAACCGGCAGATATGAAGCAGTAGAAGCCGGAGTTGAAACAGTTATCGTTGTGGAAGAATTAACCTTTACAAGAGAAACTTTAAATGAACAAATAGAACATATCAAAAATTTAAGAGAATTTCTTGATACCCAGTCAATACCGCAAAGTATGACCACATACAGACATGATTCGTATGATATTTTAAAGAATACATTTATTGACGGACGTTGTTTGGCGGATATTCTGCAGGAAGCTGCCGAGAACGGAAATATTGAAGAAGTTGTAAATAAATTGAATCAGAGCGGCATTGAAGTTGAAATGAACAATTTATTGGGAACTTCGATGAACAATAATTACCATAAGACGGAAGACCATCACCCGGATATTATGTGGGAGTTTAATCTGCCTAAAGGAACAAAAGGGGCCTACCTCGATGCAATGACAAGAGATGGCGGTATTCCGGATGAAGCGGAATTCTTACTTCAGGCAGGAAGTAAAGTCGAAATAAAGAGTATTGAATATAAAAACGGAACCTGGTTTATAAAGGCTGATTTGGTTGAACAAAAATCTTATACCGAAACAACTCCCAAAACCCCTGAGGTAAAACCTGCCGAAGTTGAACCAACAATAGCTAAATCCGAAAGAGAATCAGAGCAGCCGGCAGAAGTAAAAACAACGAAAACTGAATCCGCAGCTTTGCCTGAAGGCACAAAAACCGTAGCTTGGCTGAAAGATGTTCCCGGCAGTATTGATGAAACCACACCAATATCGGAAAAGACGATTAATAACATCCAAGATAACTTTGTTGTAGGATGCAAAAACGGTAATTTTAAGGATATTAAAAATTTCACATCACTTATCCCTAACGAACACTGTGCTGAAGTTATAAACAGATATTTCGATAAATATAATAAAGATATGCCGTGGGAAACTATTCATTTTGCCGATGTTATCAGTGAACTAAAAAATGCTGACCAGATAAAAGAATTTGTAAGAATTTTGGAATCTGCCGAAATAAGTGAAATATTTAAAGCCCCAAGCTGTATGGCTCAGATGAACTTTTCTAATGAAGTGCTTGCTATTTCATATGATTTCTTAAAACAGGCTACCGAATTTGGATTTGGAAAGTGGCGTCTGGGGTATATAAGAGTAAATATAGAGGAAATATTTGAATTAATGAAAATTGAGGACCCTAATTTTAGAGAATTTGTTGCAAAATTATATACTTCAAAACTGTTTGGCGGTTGTTTTCGCTTTGTACAAGACTTACGGTATTATCAATCGGATAGGTTTAAAGAGCTTTATAATAATAGCAACAAGTTAAATAAACTCCAAAGACTAGAAGAGATGGCAGATGCATATGGTCTTAATGATAACGAAATGAGTACGAATGATGTTTTTGCATTGTTGAACTTACCGGATGAAACAATTGATATTATTGAAAAGAGAGGTTTGTTAAAATGTACTCCGAACAGGTCAGGCAGATTTTATCCTACGTACGCGATAGCGCTTGCCCACCTTAGTGATGCGGCATGGCAAAAAGTTCTTGACCGTAAATTGTTAGAAGATGTTCCGGAAAGGTCAAGAAAATTGCCGTCTGCGTATGGTGAAAATGCAGAAGTAAAAGGGCAGCTGAGTGTTGAAGAAATTATTGCGTATGCAGAATTGACCGACGAGCAGTGGAATACAATAAAATCACGTAATATTCTTGCAATACCTGAAAGGTGTAACAGTGCAGAGCGGAATATGCGTACAAATCCGATTTACGTAAAAGATATGGCAATGCTATCCGAAGCAGATTATAAAATAGTACAAGACTTGATAAAAGCGGACAAATATCCGATAGAAATAATTAATTGCTGTGTCAAAAATACTGAAACAGGGAAATATTTTGACAAAGATATGCTTGATTTTGCGGAAAGACTTGGAAAGGGTTTTGGAATTAATAATATACCAATGTCAATACTTACTGGATTTAACAGGGCAGACGGCTCTTTTAACAAGGCAGCTGCTGATAGGGCACTTGAATTTATTGAAGAATTATTAAAAGATAATGTTGACAAAAGTGAAATAGAAGAAATATTTGAGCATTTATCTTCTTACGGAAACGGGTGGTATACTTCCTATCGTAAATCGAGATTTCAATATACTGTAGAAGACATTAATGCAAAAAGCAGAATGTATAAACTTTTAAAACCTTCATTTGATAAGAGTAAGTCTGCCGGTACTGCAAATAATAACCTTTCATTTACCTTTAGGCAAAGTACGGCTATGCTAATTCTATTTAATACGAATTCAAAAACAGAAAAACTTATAACAGAGTGTTTGCAAGATAAAAGTAATTTAGGTTATAGTTCAAAAGAGGAATTACTTCAGAGGCTGAATCTTTTGGCAGCTCTTGGACGATTAGACTATTGGACAAAAGAAGGTGTTAAAGCAGCACATGAAGCTGTTGAATTGCAAAAGCAAAAAGTTCTTGAAATCCCTGAAAAATACGTGAACGGTGAATTTGAAACTGAAGAAGCAATGAAAGATAATGTAGACGATTTCTTTTATAGGCATGAAGCAGCGTTAATGCTTGTGGCATCAATATATGATAAAGAAGCATTTAACAACCTGCTCCGTATGAGATTTGAAGATGCGGAGGAATATTTTGAGATAATCAGAGATTTTTCGGCAGACGAATTAGAACTTCTGAAAAATCTGAATCAATCCTGCAACGCTGACGGGAAACCTTTTATGCCCACTCAAAAAATTGAATTTATAGATTTAATTCAGGGCTATAAAGATAATAATCTTCCGCCGGATAAAATGTACTCTATGCTTGAAAAAGGCAGAGTAGATTTTGGTGAACTCAATATGGACTTGTTCCATGGAATTATGAAAAACGCAGGAATGACAGAAGAAGAAATAGCATCCATACCAAACGAGAAACTGATTGGATGGGATCTAAAATATATTCATCTTTTGTCAAAAGAAATCGCAGAAAGCGGAGATGAAGCGTTTAGTGATATACTCAGAGCCGGAAACTTTGAACCCGATTTTATAAAATATATCCATGATGAAAATAATGACTACGGTCAAGCAAATGCTACAACGAAAGCAAAATATGCTGAACTCAAAATGGATTATGACAAATGGTTAAACCCGTCAAAAGAAAATGAAATACATTTCGTATCAAAAGATAAAAATACGGAGCAATTAGCCCAAATTGCGGCACAAATAACAGAGGATATGAACACTCTGATGAGAGGTCCTGTAAAAGGATTTTTGCAAAAACAATTCCCGCAGTTTATAAAGGGTGACGAGTTTGTAATTCCGAATGAGTATATGTCAAGCAAAGAAAAACTAACCGAACTTGTAACAATGTTTGCGGATACATCAGAAAAAGGACAACTTGCACAAGTCTGGAACAGAGCGCAAAAGAACGTAAACGACCCGCAAAAAGCAAACAATGCAAGAACGACTTTGACAATCTTAGACCATTTGAATCAGAGATTGAGTGATTTATCCAATGTTGAAGATGGAGCAAAAGCGACAAAAACTCTTGATTTAACAATAAAGATGTGGGACAGAAATCCTCAAAAAGATATATTCCAGGGTAACTATTCAACATGTTGTATAGGTATGGGACGTGGCAACGGAAACGCAATGCCGCATTATCTTATGGATACTGCATACAATATGATAGAAATTGTGGATAATGTGACAGGCAAGACAATCGGTAATGCGCTCTGTTACTTTATAACAGGCGAGGACGGAAAACCTGCATTTATAATAGATAATATTGAAATAAACAATGCGGCAAAACCTTCTAAGGAGGTACAACTCCAAATCAGAACGGCAATAGCACAGTATGCGGATAGTGTTGCAAAAGAAGTAACGGGTTCGGATGATGTTCCCGTATATATGAGCAATTCATATAATGATGTACCGTGGGAGGACTTAAAGCATAAAGAAGAAACAATCTCATTCTTAGGTGATATCGACTGCGATGAAATCTATATGGATTTATTCAAAGATGAAAATGGTAACAGCTGGGTTGATAAAGGATACTTTACAAGCAAACAGGAATTATATATTCTGAAAGACTCATCTAATCCGCTTCCTCCAAGACCGACAGAAAAGACTGAAGCGGCCACACGGCATCTGCCGATACATACGGAATACGACCCTAATGGTGCAATGCCTGAACGAGAGACAGACGAAAAAACTCAAAAAGATAATGTGACGAGAAAAAC